>JACSRM010000278.1 GCA_014879745.1 Burkholderiaceae bacterium
GCTGCGGCTCGGGGGCAAGGCGCCGCCGCTGATCGAGATCCGCGGCGAGGTCTACATGCGGCGCGACGACTTCGAGCGCCTGAACGAGCGCCAGCGCGAGAAGGGCGAGAAGACCTTCGTCAACCCGCGCAACGCCGCCGCCGGCGCGGTGCGCCAGCTCGACCCCGCGATCGCCGCGCAGCGGCCGCTGAGCTTCTTCGCCTACGGCGTCGGCGAGTTCGCCGGCTGGGCGCAGCCGGCGACGCACAGCGCGACGCTCGACGCGATCGCCGCCTTCGGCGTGCCGGTCTGCGCCGAGCGCGCCGTCGTCCAAGGCGCGCCGGGCCTCGTCGCATTCCACGCCGCGATCGGTGCGAAGCGCGACGCGTTGCCGTTCGACATCGACGGCGTCGTCTACAAGGTCGATTCGATCGCGCTGCAGGAACGCTTGGGCTTCGTCACCCGCGAACCGCGCTGGGCGATCGCCCACAAGTACCCGGCGCAGGAGCAGATGACGCGGCTCAATGCGATCGAGATCCAGGTCGGCCGCACCGGCAAGCTCACGCCGGTCGCCAAGCTCGAGCCGGTCTTCGTCGGCGGCACGACGGTCTCGAACGCGACGCTGCACAACCTCTTCGAGCTGCGCAGGAAGGGCGTTCGCGTCGGCGACACGGTGATCGTGCGCCGCGCGGGCGACGTCATTCCCGAGGTCGTCGGCCGCGTTCCCGGAAAGCGCGCCACCTACGTCCCCAACTTTCGCATGCCGCGCGAATGCCCGATCTGTGGCAGCCGCGTCGTGCGCGAGAAGGGCAGCGTCGACCACCGTTGCAGCGGCGGGCTGTACTGCCCGGCGCAGCGCAAGCAGGCGATGCTGCACTTCGCCGGGCGGCGCGCGATGGACATCGAGGGGCTCGGCGACAAGCTCGTCGATCAGCTCGTCGACGGCGGACTGGTCCATGCCCTGCCGGATCTCTACAGGCTCGACGTGGCGCAGCTTGCCGCGCTCGACCGCATGGCCGACAAGAGCGCGCAGAATATCGTCGCCGCGCTGGAGAAGAGCAAGCGCACGACGCTCGCGCGCTTCCTCTATGCACTGGGCATCCGCCAGGTCGGCGAGGCGACGGCGAAGGATCTGGCGCGCCACTTCGGCGCGCTCGATCGCATCATGGACGCCGGCCCCGAGCAGCTGCTGGCGGTGCCCGATGTCGGGCCGATCGTCGCCCGCAGCATCCGTGACTTTTTCGAGCAAGCGCACAACCGCGAGGTGATCGCCCAGTTGCGCGCCTGCGGCATCATGTGGGACGAGGATGCGGGTCAGGCAGCGGTCGAGCGGCGGCCCTCGAGCGGCCAGACCTTCGTGCTGACCGGCACGCTGCCGAGCCTGACGCGCGACGCGGCGAAGGCGATGATCGAGGACGCGGGCGGCAAGGTGGCAGCCTCGGTGTCGAAGAAGACGGCCTACGTCGTCGCCGGCGACGACGCCGGCAGCAAGCTGGAGAAGGCGCGGGCGCTGGGTGTGCCGGTGATCGGCGAAGCGGAGTTGCTGGCGCTGCTGGCGCAGGCGCCTCCCGGGCAGGACGCGTGAGGCTCGACGACGAAAGGAACAGACGATGGCGGTACGCGAGATTCTGAAAATGGGCGACCCGCGGCTGCTGCGCGTCGCGCCGCCGGTCGAGCGTTTCGACACGCACGAACTGCACGCGCTCGTCGCCGACATGTTCGACACGATGGAAGCGGCCCACGGCGCGGGGCTTGCCGCGCCGCAGATCGGCGTCGATCTGCAGCTCGTGATCTTCGGCTTCGCGCACAACGATCGCTATCCCGACGCGCCGGCCGTGCCGCGCACCGTCCTCGTCAACCCGCGCGTCGAGCCGATCGGCAGCGAAGAGGAACTCGGCTGGGAAGGCTGCCTCTCAGTGCCCGGCCTGCGCGGCCAGGTGCCGCGCTTCGCGCGCATCCGCTACACCGGCTTCGATCCGACGGGCAAGACCATCGCGCGCGAGGCCGACGGCTTTCACGCCCGCGTCGTGCAGCACGAATGCGACCATCTGATCGGGCGCCTGTACCCGACGCGCATGCGCGACCTGACGCAGTTCGGCTTCACCGACGTGATGTTTCCAGACTCGACGAATTTCTCCGATGATTGAATATCTCTCCACGGGCTTGCGACGTGCGCTCGCGCTCGGCGCATATCTAGCGCTCGGCGCGGCTTTCGCGCAGACACCGCAGCCAGCGCAGACGCTGCAGCCGGCGCAGCCGACGGACGGCCGCATCCCTGCCGAGACCTTTTTCCGCCATCCCGACATCTCGGGCGCCGTGCTGTCGCCGTCGGGCCGCTGGCTTGCGATGCGCACGCGCCACGGCGGAGACCGCGTCGGCATCATGACCTTCGATCTGCAGGACAAGGGCAAGACGCTCCAGACGGTGCGCTTCTCCGACGCCGACATCCGCAGCGTCGACTGGGTCAACGACGATCGCCTCGTCTTCGACCTGGTCGATCTGGAGGGCGGCAGCGGCTCGCAGCGCTTTGCGCCGGGGCTGTACAGCGTGCGCCCCGACGGCGGCGAGCTGCTCCAGCTCATCCGCTCGTACGACAAGGGCTACGTCAGCCGGACGCGGCAGATTCGCGAACCGCTGAACTGGGACCACAGCCTGCTCATGGTTCCGATCGGCGACGGCAACGAGGTCGTCGTCGGCGAAAACCTGTACGACGGCGTCGGCGATCTGGTTTCGGTGCGCGCCAAGCGGCTCGACGCCGGCAACGGCAGCACGAGTTCGCTGTCGTTCGGCGCGCCCGGGAGCGCGCGCCGCTGGTGGTTCGACCCGACCGGCGAGCCGCGCATCGTCGCCGCGGTGGACGGGCCGTACACGACGATCCACTGGCGCGCGCCGGGCAAGGACGAGTGGGTCCAGCTGGCGCGCTTCGAGAGTCTGAAGGCACCGTTCTATCCATTCTTCGTCGACACCGCGGGAACGCTCTACGTCACGACGCCGGACGGGCCGGCCGGAACCGACGTGCTGCGGCGCTTCGACTTCGCGACCGGCAAGCCGGGAGCCGACAAGATCGTGAGCACGCCGGGCTTCGACTTCTCGGGCCGCGTCCTGACCGACCCGGTGAGCGGCAAGGCGGTCGGCGTGCGGATCTGGACCGACGCCGAGACGACCGCATGGTTCGATGCTCGCATGAAGGCGCTGCAGCAGGCGGTGGATGCGAAGCTGCAAGGCCACATCAACATCATCAGTTGCCGGCGCTGCAACGACAAGGACGCTGTTGTCCTCGTTCACTCGTTCTCGGATCAGGACCCGGGTCGCTACTGGATCTACCGGCCCGACGGTGAACGCTGGCAGTTTGCCGGGGCGGCGCGCAAGGACATCGACCCGGCGAAGATGGCGACGCTCGACTTCCAGCGCATCAAGGCGCGCGATGGTGCCGACCTTCCGCTGTGGCTGACGACGCCGGCAAAGTCGGCCGGCGCCAGCGCGCCTCCCGCGGCCGTCGTGCTCGTCCATGGCGGCCCGTGGGCACGCGGCGGCTACTGGCACTGGGACGATACGCCCCAGTTTCTCGCGTCGCGCGGCTACGCCGTCATCGAGCCCGAGTTCCGCGGCAGCACAGGCTTCGGCGACAACCACTTTCGCGCCGGATGGAAGCAATGGGGCGGCTCGATGCAGGACGACGTCGCCGACGCCGTGAAGTGGGCCGCCGACAAGGGGCTGATCGATCCGAAGCGGGTCTGCATCGCCGGTGCGAGCTACGGCGGCTATGCGACGCTGATGGGCCTCGTCAAATATCCGGACCTCTACCGCTGCGGCATCGCGTGGGTCGCCGTCACGGACCCGCGGCTGATGTTCTCGTCGAGCTGGCTCAACGACATCAGCGAGGAATCCAAGAAGTACGGATTGCGCACCACGATCGGCGATCCGGACAAGGATGCCGCGATGCTGAAGGCCGCCGCGCCGGTGGAACTGGCCGGCCGCATCAAGGCGCCGGTCATGCTCGCCTTCGGCGGCGTCGACCGGCGCGTGCCGCTCGAGCACGGCACCTCGATGCGCGACGCGCTGCGCGCCGCCGGCAACGACCCCCAGTGGGTCGTCTACCCGGACGAAGGCCACGGCTGGCTGCGCATCGAGACGCGCATCGACTTCGCGAACCGCGTCGAGCGCTTTCTGTCGACGAACCTGAAATAGCCGCGGATCAGCGGCGGTCGGCTACTTCAGCAGCGGCGC
>JACSRM010000470.1 GCA_014879745.1 Burkholderiaceae bacterium
ATAGATCAGCAGGCACACGACCAGCACGGTGGCCAGGTTGTACATCCGCCGCGGATACTCGGCCGTCTCCGGCAGCGATGGCGGCTCGATGACGACCAGGCTCTTGACCTTGCGCGTCGCCTCGATGCGCGCGCTCTCGATGGCCAACAATGCAGCCTTGTAAGCATCGAGTGCGAACTCGGCTCGCATACCCAAGGCCTGAAATTCGAGCGCCAATTCGCCCAGGCGGTCGCTCTCGGGGCCGCCACGGGTGGTACGGGTGCGATCGGCATCGAGTTGCGCCTGGGTGGCCGCGATTTGCGCGCGCAGGGCTTTCACCTGCGGCGCATCTTCGGTCATGAAGGAGCGCAGGCCGCGCAGTTCGGCCTCGGACTTCGAGATCGAGGCCTGCATCTGCGCGCTCAACGCACTGCTGGCTTCGGCCTGCATCGTCGGATCGAGGAGCCCGTTCTTGCTCTGGAAGGTGAGGACCTCGGCCCGCGCCGCCTGAAGCCGCTCCGCCGAGCGAGCGAGTTCCTGCTCACCGAACTGGAGTCTTTCGCGCGCCAGCGAGTGCGACATCTCGTTGACGAATCTTTCGCTTGCCGCGAGGATCGCCTTGTTCAGCTGCTGGGCGAAGGCCGGCTCGAAGCCTTGGGTGCGCACCGTCAATGTCGACGATGCGTCGTCGACGACGACCTCGACGCGACTTCGGTAGTAGTCCAGAAATCGCTCCTGCGATGCTCCGGGCCAAAGTCGTGCGAAGATGTCGAGTCGCTCCGACTCGTAGTGCTTGCGCAAGTCCAGTTTCGCGTCGAGCTCCTTCAGCAGCGCGAGGGACTGCATGTACTGCAAAAGATAGAGCGTCTCGTTGCGCGCCGGCGAGCCCAGACCGGCTAGCATCAGCGCGGCGCCCGGGAGCGCCGATACATCCCCGCCCGACTGTTGCAATGCAACCGAGGATTCGCTGACATAGCGATTCGCCGCGAAAACGGTGAAGTAGACCGCCGTCAGCAGCATCGGCAAGAGGATGATGACCCTCTTGAGCCGCTTCGGGGTGAGGTCGTCGAGTTCGATCATTTGTCTTCCACCGCAATGCGCGGCGTCGCGGGCGCCGGATCGATCGGCGCTGCTGCCTGTGTCGGGTTGGCGGTGCGCGTGTTGCGTCTGCGCTCGGCGCCCGCCTGACGCTGATATACCGCGATGCCTCGCTTGACCTTCTCGTAGAGCACGGTGTTGCCCCGGTCCACGAGCACGACCACGTCGCAGAATTTCACGATTTCGGGCATCGAATGTGAAACCATGATGACTTTCGATTGCTTGAGCCGCTCCTTCATGACCGCTTGGCTCTTGCGTCGGAACTGCGGATCGCCGACGGCCGTGACTTCGTCGATCAGGTAGTAGTCGAAGTCGAACGCCATGCTCATGCCGAACGCGACGCGCGAACGCATCCCCGACGAATACGAGTTCATCGGCAGATCGAAGTACTCGCCGATCTCGGCGAAGTCGGCAACGAAGTCGATGATCCTGCGCATCGAACGACCCGTGGCGCCGTGCACCCTGCAGACGAACTGGATGTTCTCGCGTGCCGTGAGCGAGGTCTGGAAGCCGCCCGAAAGTCCGACTGGCCACGAGATGCGCGCGTCGGTGGCGACGACTCCGGCGTTGGGGGTGTCGATGCCGCCGAGCAGGCGCAGCAAGGTCGACTTGCCCGCGCCGTTGCGGCCGATCAATCCGATGCTCGCATCGGCGGGGAAAGCGAAGCTGAGGTCGCGAAAGACGTAACGGCGTCCACGGGGCGTGGCATACCATTTCGTGAGGCCGCGCAATTCGAGCACGGCAATCAGCCCACGGTCGTGAACCGGAAGCGGTACACGCGATACAGACTCATGGCCAGCGCAGCCACGACCAGCGCCCATGCCGCGGGGTAGGCGAGCGAGACGCCCGACACGGCTACATAGTTCGGAATGAAGTACAACCTGGAGAGCTCGACGAGATGCAGAATTGGGTTGTAAAGGAGCCAACTGAGCACGTTGGTTGAGAGATTGTGAAGTGGGAAGATCACGCCGGATGCGAAGTAGAGGGGGTAGAACACGAGTCCGACCACGGTATTCACGCGGGGCCGTTGATGCGTCAGAACGGCGAACAGCAGGCCGAGCCCGGTACCCAGCAGCAACAGGACGGCGCTGACCACGATCAACTCGAGGGGTGCATGCGGCACGGCGTGGTACCCGACCCAGCCGAGCATGAACAGCGCGATCAGGTAGACCACGCTGTAAAGTGAAATCTCGACGATGGCGCGTGCCGCCAGAGCATCGATCGGTTTGACCTGCCGATATGCAAAGAGGCTTCGATTCGAACTGATCGCGGCGGGGAGTCTTCGGGCCAGGTTGCGAAAGAGAAAGAATGGGAGCATGCCGGTGATCAGGAAGACCGGAAGCTCGACTGTGGTCGAGACGAGACCGCGGCGCACACCGACGACCGTCAGGATCGTCATCACATGCGCCAGCGGCTCGAAGACCATCCACGTCAAGCTAAGCCACCGCCCTTGGACGCGAGAACGCAGGTCGCGCACTACCAGTGCAAAGAGCACCGCGCGCTGAATCCTGACGGGGTCGCGCCGGCGCGGTGTCGAAGGCAGGCTCTGGAGTTGCATGGGAGACGAGCGAACTATGTATTGTGCTTGAGCCCGGGCGTTCCCCGATCGGCACCATCGCGCTTGCTAGACTCGCCGCCCGATGATCGTCTTCCTGTTCACCTTCGTGCTGTCGGCGGCGCTGACGCTGTTCGTCGTCAGGCTGCTGCGACATCGGGGATCGGCGACCAAGGATCATGATCGCAGCGGGCCGCAGAAGGTGCATGCCCGGACGGTTGCAAGGGTAGGGGGCGTTGCCATCGTCGGCACGCTTGGCGTGCTCGGGGTGGCATCGCGGTGGATCGATGCCCCGCTCGCGGACGATCTCTTGAAGCTGCTGGCCTGCGGGATGCCGGTGTTCGCCGTGGGCCTGCTGGAGGATCTCACGAAGCGCGTCTCTCCCCGCAACCGTCTCGTCGCTGCGGCGGTCTCGGCCCTGCTCGCGGCGTTCGTGCTCGGCACCGTCATCGATCGCACCGATATCTGGGGGCTCGACCTGATCGCGTCCACGGCGGCAGGTGCGGTTGCGCTTGCCGTGCTGGCGGTCGCAGGCATTTCGAATGCGATCAATATCATCGATGGCTTCAACGGGTTGGCGTCGATGTGCGCCGAGATGATCTTTCTCGCCCTCGCGTATGTGGCGTTCCAGGTCGGCGATACGCTCGTCTTCTCGCTCGCGCTGGCCGGCGCCGGCGCGGTTCTCGGTTTCTTCATCTGGAACTATCCGGCCGGACTGATCTTCCTCGGCGACGGCGGGGCCTATTTCATAGGCTTCATGGCAGCCGTGGTCGCGTTGCTGTTGCTGCAGCGCAATCCGCAGGTGTCGCCGCTATTTCCGTTGCTGGCGTGCATCTATCCGGTCTTCGAGACGCTGTTTTCGATGTACCGGCGCAAGGTGATTCGGGGTCGCTCGGTGGGCATGCCCGACGGCTTGCACCTGCACAGTCTCGTCTATCGCCGCATGCTGCGCTGGGCGATCGGCCGCGAGGATGCTGCGGCGATGATGAAGCGCAACTCGCGCACGGCGCCCTACCTGTGGCTGCTTTGCATGTTCGCGGTCGTGCCCGCCGTGCTGTTCTGGGACGATTCGCGCGTGCTCGGCGCATGCATCGTGCTCTTTGCCCTGGCCTACGTCATCCTGTACGGCAGGATCATCCGCTTCAAGGTGCCAGGCTGGATGGTCTCCAAGCGGTAGAAGATGCCGACCGGCACTTCGATGCACCCGAAGCATCGAATCGTTGCCGCGCTACAGGCGCCACACGTTCATGCCGGCCGACCGCATTGCCGTTTCGTCGAAGGCCGATTTCACGTCGACGAAAGCGCCGCCCGCAACAAGCTTGCTTGTGAGTTGCTCGGTGGCGAGCAACTTGAAGGCCTTGTGCGCGACCGCAGCGATGATCGCGTCGGCGCGCGGAAGATCCTCCCAGGGCACGAGAGTCACTCCATACTCGTGGAGCGCCTCGGCGGGGTCGGCTTGCGGATCGTGGACGGCGACGCGGACACCGTAGGACCTGAGCTCGTTGATGATGTCGACCACCTTGCTGTTGCGCAGGTCGGCACAGTCTTCCTTGAACGTCAGGCCGAGCACG
>JACSRM010000124.1 GCA_014879745.1 Burkholderiaceae bacterium
ATTGATGTTCCGGCTCAACGTCGAGAGCTCTGCGCTCGACGCGGTCAGCGCGGCGATGCAGTCGGGGCGGCTACCGGACCCGCCGGACAGCGACGGCACGTTGGCTAGCAGGCCGGCGAGGAACGCACCGCGCGACAGGCCGGCGCGGCGCGCCCCGGCGTCGAGTTGCTCGGCCTCGGCGCTTATCAAACGAATGGACAGCTTCACGATCGGTCTCGCTTCGACCGAGGCGCGTTGCGCGGCTTGGAGCTCGTCCGATGAATGCACAAGCCCCAACTCACGCTCGACCGCGCCGCGGACCAGGACCGACACACTGACTCGCTCCGCCCTCGCACGTGCCACCAGCGCGGCCTTCAAGCCGCGCATATCGACCGTGACGAAGTCGTGGGAGGTTGCGTTCATGGACCGAGCAATCGATGCGAGGAACTACACGTGAAGGGCAAGCGGAGCGCTTCACAAATCGGCGGCAAGCCGCCTATCTCTGCACTCACCAATGCATTCAGTATTGGCCTCGATCGAGGCAGCTTGCCTGCGAGATTTGGGCTCAAATCTCGCACACGAGGCGCCCGCAATTGCAGCGAAGATCGAGCGCAGTGAGACAAGTGCGAGACACGAGCGTGACAAGTCCGGAAACCCTGACACGGCAGCGAAACAGAGCGGAACGCGACCGGGACACTGGTGGAACCGCAGCGAGACAAGGTGCAACGCAAGCGGCACATGTCCGTGACGCAGGCGAGACGAGACCGGTCCGATGTGAAACGGCGCCGGGACTGCTCCGGGCACCGTTGAGGCCAGAGCTTGAGGCGCACGCCTCGAAGAGCCCGAAAGCCAACGCCCAGGACGGCCTACACGGCGCTCGCCTGCTGCCCCATCAGCCGCCGGGCCGGCGCACGCGCAAGGCATTGCCCTTCTCTGTCGAGATCCGCCGGCTACATGCATTGGGCTACACGCTCGAGGCCATCCGCCAGGCGCTGTCGGAGGTCGGCGTGTCGGTCAGCCGAAGCACGGTCCATCGTGAGGCGAGCCGGCGAGCCGCACCGGCAACCCTTGCGGTCGCGATCAAGCACGCCGACACGGCCGACACCGTGACGCCGGCGCCCTTGGTGTCCTCGAGGTCGACGAACACCGCCAGCCAAAGCGGCAAGGACGTCGCCGAAGCGTTCTTCAACGCCCACCCCAGCAACCCGCTGTTCCCAACCAAGGAGAACTCATGAAGCTCGCCGTCATCAACTTCTCGGGCAACGTCGGCAAGACCACGGTGGCCCGCCATCTGCTCGCCCCGCGCATTCCGGGCTGCCACGTCGTTGCCGTCGAAAGCATCAACGCCGACGATGGCCAGCCGGTGACGATCCGCGGCCGGCAATTCGCGCAACTGCAGGAGTTCCTGCAGAGCGTCGACAACGTCGTGGTCGACATCGGCGCGAGCAATGTCGAAGAACTGCTCAAGCTGATGCGGCGCTACCGCGACAGCGAGGAGGACTTCGACGGCTTCATCGTGCCCACTGTGCCTGCCCGCAAGCAGCAGCAGGACACGGCGGCCACATTGGCGGAGCTGGCACGCATCGGGGTTGCGCCGGAGAAGCTGCGTCTCGTCTTCAACCAGGTCGACGATGAAAGCCCGATCGACCGCACATTCGAGACGCTCCTCGCCTATTGCGCCTCGTCGGGTGGGGTGCAGCCCCGCCCGGCAGCGCTCCTCTCGTTCAACGAGGTGTATGCACTCGTTCGTGGCACTGGCCAATCGCTGGCCGAACTGGCCGCCGACCGCACCGACTACAAGGCGGAGATCGCCAGGGCCGGCGCGCAGTCGGACAAGCTGGCGCTGGCGCATCGGCTGGCGATCCAGCGTCTTGCCCGCGGTGTCATCCCCGAACTCGATGCGTGCTTCGCGGCGTTGGAGCTGCAGCGCCTGCCGTCGGGCGAGCAGGCGATGCCCGCAGCATGACGCAACCAGCATGACGCAGCCAAGCACGACGCGGGAGGCGCTCATCGTCGAAGCCCTCGGAGAGGCTGCAAAGCTGATTCGACAGGTCGAGGCGTTGGTGCTCGCACTGGACCAGTCGCGCCAGGCGCTTGCCGACGCCCACAGCGGCCTCCAGGACCAGTTGGCTGCGTTCGAATCCCAAGTCGCAGCCCTGACCGAGAAGTCCAAGGTTCAGGCGGTGAAGCACATCCTCGCGCGGACCGACGAGGCGGCGAGGCGGTCGGTCGAGTTGCAGGCACGCGCGATGGCCGACGCGGCTCGGGTCGCATTCAGCGACGAGTTCGGCGCCACGCTGCAGCGGCTCCAAGCGTCGATCCAGCCACTGGCAGAGCAAAAAGGGCGGCGCTGGGAGCTGTGGCTGACCCATGCTGCAGCTGCAGCGACAGCGTCCGCCGTCACCTGGACTTTTGCGCTCACGCTGTGGACACGTTGAGCATCCTGGAACCACGCACCCGTGGCCCGCTTATAGCGCCACAAGAGCCGGTTTGCGATCGTATCTTGGCGTGTCCCTGGCGCCGCGCGCAGCCGAAGGCAAGCGCGGCGCCGTTTTGCCGCGGGCCGGGGTCAGCCGGCCCGCGCGCTTTGCGGCACGCGGCGCGTCGGCAACCCACGCCGGCCCGATCATCGGGCCGGCAGGCGGGTCGGTCATCAGCTCTTCAACCGGCGCATCTCCTCAGCCAGCATCCACAATGCGCGGTTGAGGCTCACGCCGCGGTCGATGCTGCCGACCGGCCGGGTCTGCAGCCGGCGCCCCTGGGCGCTGCGGCCAGGCTGGCCACCGCGGATCACGTTCTCCTGAACGCGCTGAAAGGTGGTCCACAGGCTGTGCCCGATGTCCTCGGGTCGGCGCGCCTCGATCAACTGTCCAGCCGTGACCGGTGCGGGCCGGTGTCCGCCGGTCTCTTCAACGCCGCGCTCACCGAAGCGCAGTGCCAGCGCGGCCGTCGCGAAGGCGATCTCCTCGGGCGGCTGGAGCTGCAGTGCCTTCATCGCTTCGGTGTGCTCGTTCACTGCCTCGAATTCATCGAGCACGCGGAAGGCACCTTCGATCACTTCGCCCTTGATGTTTCCCTTGTGCGGGATGCGAATGTCCTCGACCACCTCGCCGACCACCAGGCCGTTGCAGCAGACAAAGCGGAACATTCCGGCGAGCATCTGGTAGCTGCTGGCGCCGTCGTGGCTGTTGATCAAGATGATCTCGTTCGCCTCGGGCCGGGTCAGCACCTGCCCCGCATGGCGCATGCGGATCATGTGCTTGGTGAACTCGGCCTTGCCTTCGACGCGGCTCTGTCCCTGCGCGACCATGAAGGGCTCGAAGCCTTCCTTGCGCAGGCCGCGCAGGACTTCGATGGTCGGGATGTAGGTATAGCGCTCGGAACGGCTGGCGTGTTTGCCTTCGGCGAACACGGATGGCGCTGCGCAGCGCATCTGGTCTTCGGACAGCGGCGCATCGGTGCGCAGGACGCGGGCATTGCGTGCGAAGCGTGTGGCGAGAGTAGGTGTTGAGTACATGTCGGTTCCTTCAATCAATGGGGTGTGAAGGGGCGGAACGCCGAGTCGGTCGAACGCTCCGCCCGCCGGTGGTCAGAACGAGATCGGGTCGCCGTGCTCGTCGAGCTCGGTCTGCGCGGTCGCGGCGGTCGCCTTGCGGCTCTTCGCGCCCTTCGCCTTGCTGGCCGGCTTGGCATGTGGTGCGGGGTCGCCGTCCGCCGGCGCGGGGCTTTGCTTGCCGCGCAGCGCCTCCCCCTCAGCCTTGGTGTCGAGGTAGTCGATTTCCTCGGCGGTGAAAGCCATCGTGTAGACCGTCTCGCCGTCCCTGTCGTAGTTGTTGTTCTGCACCCGGCCCACCACGTTGATGTGGCTGCCCTTGCCCAGGTACTGCGCCGCGTTCTCGGCCTGCTTGCCCCACAGCGTCCACTGGATCGCGGTGGCCTCTTCGCCGCGGTTGTCGCCCGACCCGCGCCGGGTGTTGCTGATCGCGGTCAGCGTGGCCTTGGAAATGGGGCCGTCGCGGCCCTCGACGGAATTGAGCCGGACGGCGCCGGCCAGGTGTGCATTGCGTTGTTCGACTCGAACGAAAGCCATGATGAACTCCTCATCGGAAAGACCAGCCGCTTCCCGTCTTGGGTTGCTGGAAACTGATCCTTCTGCTCGGACTTCCTCGCTCCCGCCCACGGGCGGGAGCGAGGAAGTCCGAGCAGAAGGATCAGTTTCCAGC
>JACSRM010000477.1 GCA_014879745.1 Burkholderiaceae bacterium
TGCGCCACTACACGCTGGCGCGCGAGAGCGTGTTCCAGCCGGCGCCGAAGGTGCGGGCGCTGAACGGCGTCGATCTGACGATCGCCGCGGGCCGCAGCCTCGGCGTGGTCGGCGAGTCGGGGTCGGGCAAATCGACGCTGGCGCGGCTCGCGATGGCGCTGGAGAAGCCGACCGCCGGCACCGTGCGGCTGCTCGGGCGCGACCTGAACGCGCTCGACGCCGAGGCGCTGCGCCGTGTGCGCGCCGACTTCCAGATGGTGTTCCAGGACCCCTACGGCTCGCTCGACCCGCGCCAGAAGGTCGTGCGCATCGTCGCCGAGCCGCTCGCCGCGCAGGGCGGTGCAAGCCGCGCCGAGCAGCGCCGGCGGGTCGGCGAGACGCTCGAGGCGGTCGGCCTGCGCGCTGCCGACCTCGACAAGTATCCGCACGAGTTCTCCGGCGGGCAGCGCCAGCGGATCGCGATCGCGCGCGCGATCGTCACCCGGCCCAAGCTCGTCGTCGCCGACGAGCCGGTTTCGGCGCTCGACGTGTCGGTGCAGGCGCAGGTGCTCAACCTGCTGCTCGACCTGCAGCGTGATTTCGGCATCACGTATCTGCTGATCAGCCACGACCTGGCGGTCGTCGATCACATCTGCGCCGAGGTCGCCGTGATCTACCTCGGCCGCATCGTCGAGCAGGGCGCTCCCGAATTGCTGTTTCACGCCGCGGCGCATCCGTACACGCAGGCGCTGCTCGCCGCCGTGCCGCGCGCGCAGCCGGGGGTGCGGCGCCAGCGCGCGGCGGCCGCCGGCGCGGCAAGCCAGATGTCACCCGCCGCCGACGAGCGCGCGCCGGCGGCCGCCGCCGGCTGCTCGTTCGCCGATCGCTGCCCGTTCGTCACCGGGCGCTGCCGCGCCGAGGCGCCGCTGCTGCGCGCGGTGCAGGGCGGCCACCTCGCGGCATGCCATCATGCCGAGCGCGTGATGGCGCAGGGCCTCGCCGCGGCACGCACCCGCGACGTGGCACCATTGCAGCCTGTGAACCCGACCTGATCCCACGACCCGAGCCCGCCACCGCGCGGCGACCGAAGGAGTACCCGACGATGTTCAAACGATTGATCCCGATGCTGGCCGCGTTGCTGCTGGCCGTCGTGCCGCTCGCGAGCACGGCGCAGGCGAAGAAGGACACGATGGTGATCGGCATGACGCTCGAGCCGCCGGGTCTGGACCCGACGGCCGGTGCCGCGTCGGCGATCGCCGAGGTCGTGCTCTACAACATCTTCGAGACGCTCACCAAGGTCAACGCCGACGGCAAGGTCACGCCGCTGCTGGCCGAAAGCTGGGAGGTCTCGCCCGACCTGAAGACGGTGACGTTCAAGCTGCGCAAGGGCGTCAAGTTCCAGAACGGCGAGCCGTTCAACGCGCAGACGGTGAAGTACTCGTTCGAGCGTGCCGCCGCCGAGAAGAGCACGAACAAGGACAAGCGGCTGTTCCAGAGCATGGCGTTCGTGAAGCCGATCGACGACCACACGGTCGTGATCGGCATGAAGACGATCGAGCCCGACCTGCTGTTCCTGCTCGGGCAGGCGACGGCGATCATGGTCGAACCCAAGAGCGTCGAGACGAACGCGACCAAGCCGGTCGGCACCGGGCCGTTCATGCTCGAGAACTGGGCCAAGGGCTCGTCGATCACGCTCGTGCGCTGGCCGGGCTTCCGCGATGCGGCGTCGATCAAGCTCGCGAAGGTGACCTTCCGCTTCATCAGCGACCCGGCGGCGCAGGTCGCGTCGCTGCTGGCGGGCGACGTCGACGCCTTTTCGCGCGTCACCGCCGAGCGCAGCCTCGCGCAGATCAAGGCCGATGGCCGCTTCCAGGTCATCATCGCCGGCACGCGCGCGAAGACCATCCTCGCGATGAACAACAAGAAGCCGCCGCTGAACGACGTTCGCGTCCGGCGCGCGATCTCCGCCGCGATCGACCGCAAGGCGGTGATCGAAGGCGCCGCCGACGGCCTCGGGGTGCCGATCGGCAGCCACTACGTGCCGGGCGCGCTCGGCTACGTCGACACCACCGGCATCAACCCGTACAACGTCGAGAAGGCGAAGGCGCTGCTGAAGGAGGCCGGCGTCAAGCTGCCGCTCGAACTCACGCTCAAACTGCCGCCGCCGGCCTACGCGCGCCAGGGCGGCGAGGTGATCGCCGCGCAGCTCGCGAAGGTCGGCATCAACGTCAAGATCGAGAACGTCGAATGGGCGCAGTGGTTGGATGCCGTCTACAAGAACGGCAACTACGACCTGACGATCGTCTCGCACGTCGAGCCCTTCGACCTCGGCAACTTCGCCAAGCCCGGCTACTACTGGGGCTACGAGAACCCGGCGTTCAACAAGCTCTACGACGAGATCCAGAACGCGCCGACGACGGCTGAGCGCGCGCGCCTGCTCGGCGAGGCGCAGAAGATGATCGCCAACGACGCCGTCGCCGCCTTCCTCTACCAGCCGCAGTTCATCACCGTCGCGAACAAGCGGATCAAGGGGTTGTGGACGGCGATGCCGCTCTTCGTCAACGACCTGTCGGCATTGAGCTGGCAGTGACCGTTTCGCTTGCGGCTGCCGGCGTTGGCTGCGCTGCATGAGCTGTCGGCGGCGCAACTCGCCGCCGGCTATCGCGACCAGGCGTTCTCTCCGGTAGAGGCGGTGCGCGACGTGCTTGCGCACATCGAGCGCTGGGAGCCGCAGCTGCACGCGACCTACGCGCTAGTCGCCGAGGCGGCGCTCGCCGCGGCGCGCGCGTCCGAGCAGCGGTATCGCGATGGCCGGCCGCTCGGTGCGCTCGACGGCGTGCCGGTGACGATCAAGGAGAACATCGCGACGCGCGGCACGCCGACGCCGCTCGGCACGGCGGCGACAGAGCTGGTTCCCGCGCCCGCCGACGCGCCGCCCGCCGCCCGGCTGCGCGAAGCGGGCGCGGTGATCGTCTGCAAGACGACGATGCCCGACTGGGGCATGTTGTCGTCGGGGCTGTCGAGCTTTCATCCGCTCGCGCGCAACCCGTGGAACCTCGCACTGAACCCCGGCGGGTCGAGCGCAGGCGCTGCTGCGGCGGCGGCGGCCGGCTACGGCCCGCTGCACCTTGGCACCGACATCGGCGGCTCGATCCGGCTGCCGGCAGGCTGGTGCGGCGTCTTCGGCCTGAAGCCGAGCAACGGCCGGGTGCCGATCCAGCCGCCGTACTACGGCCGCGTCGCCGGGCCGATGACGCACGGCGTCGAGGATGCGGGGGCACTGATGCAGGTGCTCGCGCAGCCCGACGCGCGCGACACGATGAGCCTGCCGCCGGCGGCGATAGCCTGGACGCGGCTCGATCGCGATGTGCGCGGGCTGCGCATCGGATTGCTGATGGATGCCGGCTGGGGCCTCGCCGTCGAGCCACAGACGGCCGCCGCGGTGCAGGCCGCGGCGCGCGCCTTCGAGACGGCCGGCGCGATCGTCGAGCCGCTTGCGCCGTTTTCGACGCGCGCGATGATCGACGGCCTGGATCGCTTCTGGCGCATGCGCTCATGGCTCGACTTCCAGGCCCTGCCCTCCGAGCGGCAGGCGAAGGTGCTGCCCTATATCCGCGACTGGATCATGACCGCGCGCCATCTGTCGGGCGCCGAGGTCTTCCGTGGCTTCAGCCAGATGGGTGCGATCCGCGACGCGGCGATCGCGGCGACGCTGCCTTTCGACTTCGTGCTGTCGCCAACCTCGCCGGTCGCGACGTTCCCTGCCGAGTGGGCGAGCCCGATCAATGATCCGCAACGCCCGTTCGAGCACATCGCCTTCACGCTGCCGTTCAATATGAGCGAGCAGCCGGCGGCATCGATCAACTGCGGCTTCACGGCGGACGGCCGGCCGATCGGCATGCAGATCAGCGGCCGGCGCTTCGACGATCTCGGCGTGCTGCAGCTTGCGCGCGCCTGGGAGCAGATGCGTGGGCCGCAGCCGCCGTGGCCGGCATCGCCGGGCGGCCATCGCTGACGGGGCGCAATCAGCGGCGCCGCGGCCGCTACAATGCGGACTCCTCCGCGCTTGGCGGAGGAAACTTCTACTGGTTGGGGAGGACGCCATGTCGCAAGACGCCCTCTTCCAATTGGGGAACGTCTCAGTCGCCCTGAACACCTCCCAAGCGGAAGACCACTTCAGTCGCCCGGCGCGTTGCGCGGCCGCGGCCTTGCAAGTTCGCCTG
>JACSRM010000524.1 GCA_014879745.1 Burkholderiaceae bacterium
GCAGCGGCGCGAGCAAACTGCGACGTGCCGCAGCGGCAGCCCGCAGCGCATCTCGTTGATCAGGTCGGCGGAACGCTGCGGGTTGAGGTTGCCGCGCAGGAGTTGGCGGATTTCGGCGGGCCTGGCGTCGAATTGTTCGCAGAGCGCTTTGACATCGTAGCCATGGCGGATGAGCTGCGGCTCCAGGTCGTCGATCCGCCGCGACAGGACGGTCTCGACGATCGACGCATCGACCGGCTTCATGTTCGCCTCGAACCCGGCCTCGAACGCGCGCACGAGGTGGCGACCGATTTGCAGCGGCGTCTTGAGCTTGGCGGCGAGCATCGTCGCCGCTTCGTCGGTGATGACCTCGGCCGGGTCGACGCCCTCGTCGAGAGAGCCCTTCAGCGCCCAGTCGATGTAGTCGCGCTGCCGATCCCGCAGGCCGCCGAACTCGAAGACGGTGGTGCGATCGCCGACTTCCTCCATCTTCGGACGACGAAGATCGTTCTTGAGCTTCGGGTGGCCGATGAGGACCACCGAGAGCTGGCCGCCGCCTTCAATCACCAGCTCGACCAGGCGCTTCAAGGCGGTCAGCGTCTTCGGGTGCAGGTCGTGCGCGTCATCGACGAACAGCGCCACCGGCTTCTTGGCTTTCCGGAACAGCTCCTGAAGATCACGCTCACGCCGCTCCGACTGACTCGAGATCGAAACCGTCTTCTCGGTGCCCAAATCGTAGAACAGCGCGGCGATGAGGAGCGGCACCGTGATCTTCGCCTTCTCGACCGTCAGCGCCCGCGAGACGATGACGCGGCCCTCGCGCGCGATGTCGTCGCGCAGACGGCGTGACAGCATGGTCTTGCCCGCGCCGATGATCGCAGTGAGCGCGATCAAGCGACCGCCCTGAAGCGCCGCCCGCAGATCGCGCGCCACCTGGGCGTGATGCTCGGTCTCGAAGAAGCCGACGTCGACCGGCGGCCGCGCCAGACGGTAGTGCCGCATCACCTCGGTCAGCATCAGCCGATCCCGCCCCTGCGCCCTGCCGGGAAGCGCTCGCGCACCGCGGCGATGATGGCCGGACGACTGAGCGTTTCCGCCAGCAGTCGATCGATGAAGGCGCGATCCTCATCGCCGAGCTTGGCGAGGGGCAACCGAAGCTCGTCGGCGATGGCGTGACGTGCGGCGAGCGCCGTCGGGAATGTCAGCTCGTGAAACGGATCCGGGTCGACAAACGGACGCACCGGCACCGGCGATCCCGGTGCGCCGACGACGACCACATCGTCTTCGCCGGACAGCGCCGAGCGCGGCAGTCGAAGCTGCGCCGCCAGCGCGCTGACCTGGCCGGCGCGGGCCTCGCGCCGGCTTTTGCGGTGCTTCCGGTAGCGATGCAGCGGAATCGGCCCGCCGACCGGATGATACGGGCCCCAACGCTGCTCGTCCTGTTCGACCCAGAGTTGCTGATCGAACAGGCCCCACCAGACGACCACGGTCTCGCCGGCCAGCTCGGCGTCGACCTCGTAGAGGATGCCGGCCACCGCCATCCGGCAATCGATGCCGACCGCGCGCCGCTCGGGCTCGCGCGCGAAGGCGCAGAACCGCTCCCAGGTGTCGACGAGAAGCTGGAGGATACGGGCGGTCGAGAGATGGCGGCCCTTGTTGTTGGTCGTGCGCACCTTCATGGCGGCAACGATTTCGCACCAGCGCTCGATCTCCGCCGCTGGCATGATGCGGGACCGGCCCCGGTCGGCGCGATGCGCATCCTTGGGGCGCCGCTCGCCGCGCAGCAGCCGGTAGAGCGTGGCGCGGGAGACGCCGTAGAGCTCGGCGGTGGAGGCCATCAGCGGCTTCCGCTCGGGATGGCGCGCGGGCAACGCCGCCAGCCGCCGCCGCAGCGTCGCGATCGCCTCGATCGGCACCGCGACGCCGGCCGGCATCACGCGGCCGTGGCTTGGTGCGCAGCGCGGGGCGGCTTCGGGCCAAGCGGTTGTCTGTCGAGCAGCGCCTGGCCGGCAGCCTTCGGCGAGCCGTCGCCGTTGACGTAGGCGTAAAGCGTCGTCGTCGTCAGCCCCAGACGCTTGGCGACCTCAGCCGCCACCGCCTTCGGGTCCGCCAGCGCCGTCATCGCCATCTGCAGCGTCGCCCGATCCATCTTGCGCGGGCGGCCACCCAGCCTGCCGCGCGCCCGGGCGGCGGCAAGCCCGGCTTGCGTGCGTTCGGCGATCAGTTCGCGTTCGAATTCGGCAAACGCGGCAAAGATGCCGAAGGCGAGCCGGCCATTGGCGGTGGTCGTATCGATCTGGGCGCCGGCGCCGGCGAGCACCTTCAGCCCGACGCCACGCACACGCAGGTCCTCGACCGTGTTCACGAGGTGGCGCAGGTCGCGGCCGAGTCGATCCAATTTCCACAGCACGAGCGTATTGCCGGGCTGGAGCGCTTTCAGGCAGGCGGCGAGGCCGGGCCTCGCGTCGCTGCGCCCGGAGGCGAGGTCTTCGTAGATGCGCTCGGGTGCGACACCCGCGGCCAGTAAGGCATCGCGCTGCGGCGCCAGCGTCTGCGTGCCGTCGGCCTTCGAGACCCGGACATAGCCGATCAGCATGCAACGCCCCCGCCAGAAAAGACCGCGCTGAGGGTGCAATCTCGCGCTGATTTCCGCAATGAGTTTTCTGGTGAAATTCCGACGTCGGGCGCGGGTTCGTAGCAGCGCCAAGAAACCGGCCGTTTTTCTCACACTCAGGAAATGACGTTAGGCCGGAATGAGGCGTGTGTCGGCCACTGTGCGCCCGGCTCGCAAGATCTCGCGTCCGTCCACAGAGCCTGCGCTGCGTCGCAGAGAGCGTGCGTCGGAGGCCGGCGTCCGTCCCCTACACCAGCAGACCGAGGGGTATGCGGGACGGCGACACGGCCCTGCCCAGCCTCAAAGCGATTGCGGCTTCCCCCAGTCCGGATGATCGAAATGCCGTCCATAAGCTTCGATCGCCTGAATGACCTGCATCGCTCCACCCAGGCGATCGGACTGGCTTCCCATCGCATCGGCGCCTTCGCCGATGTCTGTAAGTATGACGTGCAGCTGAGCGTCGGCCTCTTCGGGCAGTCGGCAGTTGGCGAAGATATGGTCGATCCGTTCCCGGACCCTTGCGGCAAGCGCGCCGTACTGCTCCGACGTGAACTGGCCCATGTGGATCTGAGGAAAAGCAGCCGCCATGGCCGTACGGATGTCGTTCATGCCCTGGCGCAGCGGCTCGTCCGTGGGCCACCGCTTGCCTTGGTCGAGCGTCAGCTCCTGTACCGCGGCTCCGTGATCATCAGTAGAATGCGGTGTGGTCGCAAGCGCACCTCCCGCGAAGCTTGCCAAGCCAATAACGAGCAGGGCGGATGCAAGCCGGTTACTGTTCAACATCATCTCGATCTCCAGCGGTTGATCTTTGCGTCCCCAACTCGTGTTGTCGGGATCTGATGCTGGCCACCATAACGGCTGGCCGCTGACGACCCGCCGTTCACAGATGTCAGCTATTTGTCAGCCTGCATTCCGCAGAATGCGCGTCATGCCGCGTCTAAACCGCCGAGAGCTGGTCCGCTTTGCATCGTGGGGCGTCGCCGCCTTGGTGGCCTCTCCAGCCATTGCCGACCGGAACGGTGAACACGACAGCGCCCGGCGTGCGGTCGAGCGGGGTGAAGCGCTCCCTCTGGTCGACGTTCTGGCGAAAGTTCGCCCCGATCTCGGCGGCGAAATCGTGGGCGTATCCTTCGAGCGCAAGCAGGACCGATGGGTCTATGAGTTCAAGGTGGTCGAGCCCGGCGGCCGCCTGGTCGAGGTCTACGTGGATGCGGCGAGCGGCCGTGTGCTCAAGCGGGAGGCGGACTGATGCGCGTGCTCGTGGTCGAGGACGACCCGCGCATCGCGCGCCGCCTGACATCCGTTCTGCAGGAGGCGGGTTATGCGGTCGATGGCGTCGACAATGGCGAGGAAGCCTGGTTCCGCGGCGACACGGAGGACTATGACGCGGTGATCCTCGATCTCGGATTACCGCGGATGGACGGACTGACGGTGCTGAAGAAATGGCGGGAGGCTGGCCGCGACGTCCCGGTGCTGATCCTCACCGCTCGAGGAGCGTGGGCCGAACGCGTCGCCGGGATCGACGCCGGCGCCGACGACTATCTCGCCAAGCCCTTCGTCATGGAGGAGCTGCTCGCCCGCTTGCGGGCGCTTTTGCGCCGCGCCGCG
>JACSRM010000303.1 GCA_014879745.1 Burkholderiaceae bacterium
GACGGCGGTCATGTTGGCGATCGCGGTGGCGGTCGAGCCGAGCGAGATGCCGCCGAAGCCGGCGGCGACGACCGCCGCCTCGTAGTCGCGGCCCATGAAGACGTACACGACGACCAGCGAGAAGGCGATCGCCATCACGATCTGCAGCGACACCGCGGTCAGCACGAATACCGCCACCCCCTGCATCTGCCACAGCTGCAGGCCCATCAGCGCCATCGTCAGGAAGATGCCGAGGCAGAGGTCGGAGATCAGCGCGACGCCGGCGCGCATCCGCTCCCAGTGCCACAGCTGGCCCTTCTGCCTGCGCAACTGCGCGCTCGCGTTGCGCAGGACGATGCCCGCGATCAGGGTGCCCACGAAGTCGGGCAAGCGCAGGCCGGTCAGGGCGATCGCGCTGCTCACGCCGCGGCCGAGAATGAGCGCCACGTTGAGCCACAGCAGCGCGAGCAGGACGCTGTTGTAGTCGAGCCGGGCGCTGTCCTCGTCGGCGTAGCGCACGCCGACTTCGAGTTCTTCCTCCTTGGGCGCCTCGAGGCGGTGGCGCCGTATCAGGAAGGCGGCGATCGGCCCGCCGATCGCACAGGCGGCGATCAGGCCCGCCATATTGCTTGCGAGGCCGATCGTCTCGGCATTCGTGATGCCCAGTTCGACGAAGTGCGGCACCCAGGCCAGCGTCGTCCCCACGCCGCCGGTGAGCGAGATCGACCCGGTCAGCAGGCCGGCCCGGCGGTCGAGCCCGAAGCCGCTCGCCACGGCCATGCCCAGCAGGTTTTGCAGCACGATGAAGCCGCCCGCGAGCACCGTCAGGACGACGAGCGGGATGCCGCCGCGGCGCAGCGTGCGCACGTCGGAGCCGAGGCCGATCGCGGCGAAGAAGTACAGCAGCAGCACGTCGCGCACGCCGAGCTCGAAGTCGATCTTCAGGCCGGTCGTCAGGAACATCGCGCTGACGATCGCGATGCAGACGACCCCGCCCAGCACCGGCTCCGGGATGCTGTAGCGGCGCAGCATCTCGAAGCGGCGCGTGAACGCCTTGCCGACGAACAGCAGCAGCACCGCGAGCGTGAAGCTGATATAGCCGTCGAGGTGGAGTTCGCTGGTCAAGCTCGCAGTCCGGTACGCGCCGGGGAGCGCGAGGAAGCGAGGATAGCGGCTCGGCGCGCTGGCACGGGCGCGCGGCTCCTGGTGCCGCCTGCGTCGTCTTCCACTGCCCTGTCATCCGATCTCTTGTCGAGCGACGCCCGTCGCGGTCTGGGATATCGTTGCGCCGGCGATGGCGCCGCCGCCGGCCCACCGTGATCGACGCCGCGCCCATTCCACACAGCCGCCACACCTCGAGTCGAACTTGCGCTCCCGTTCACGTCGCGCCATACCTGCCTGGATCGGCTGCGCGCGCACCGCGCTGATGCTGCTGGTCGTCGCATTGGCGTCGTTCGCCAGCGCCGGCGCGACGCCACCGGCGAGCGCGATGGACGAGACGCTCGTCGCGGCGCGGCGGCAGATGGACGAACTGCAGGCGCGGCTTTCGGATGGCGCGTCGCAGGAGTCGCTCGCCGCATCGCGCAGCGAGGCGCTCGCGCTGCAGGCGAAGGCGGCGGAAGTCGCCGCCAAGCTCGCGCCCGAGATCGCGAACGTCCGGGCGCGGCTGGACGGGCTCGGCACCGCCCCTGCCGACGGCCAGGCCGACGCCCCCGACGTCGCCGCGCAGCGCGCCAGCCTGGCCGATGAGCTCACCCAGCTCGACGCCCAGTTGCGGCTCGCGCGGCTGCTCGCGGTCGAGGGTGTGCAGGCGGTCGAGCAGATCGACAAGCTGCGCCGGTCGCGCTTTCAGGCGCAGCTCGGCGAGCGCACCACGCCGATCCTGGCGCGCGCCTACTGGCGCGAGCTCCGAGCTTCGTGGCCCGGCAACGCGATGCGTCTGCGCGCGCTCGCGCAGCAGGTCGTGGACGCGGCGCGGGCCGGCCCGGTCTGGCGCTGGCTGCTCGCCATCGCCGCGGCCGGTGCGCTGCTTGCGCTGGTTTGGCCACTGCTGAACCGGCTGCGGGATTTCGTCGCCACGCGCGTACCGCACGGCCGGCTGCGCCGCTCGCTGTTCGCGCTCGGCCGCACGCTGCTGCCGACGGTCGCGGTGCTGCTGGCGCTGCAATGCCTGCGCCTGGGCTTCGGCAGCGGCGCGCGCTTGCCGCCGGCGGTCGATGCGCTGCTCGGCGGCAGCGTCGCCGCGCTGACCTTCGGCGCCTATGTGGCGGCGCTCGGCCGTGCGCTGATGGCGCCGCAGCGCCCCAGCTGGCGCCTGCCGGCGCTGCCCGATCTGATGGCCAGCCGCCTGCGCCACGGCCCGCTGCTGCTGGGCGTGACGCTCGCCGTCGCTGCGATCCTCAGGCACGCGGCGATGCTGGCCGAGTTCGACCTGGCGGCCGAGGTGGCAATCGACTGCCTGATGTCGCTCGCGCTCGGCCTGCTGCTGCTGCACGCGCTGCGGCGCGGCGATCAACTGCGGCGCGAGTTGCTGGCCTCGGCGCAGCCCGGTCTGATGCTGCCGCGCTCGCTGCCGCTGCTGACGGCCACCGCGGCCGGCTGGGCTGCGCTGGTGCTGAGCGTCGTCTGCCTGCTGAGCGGCTTTGTCGCGCTCGGCAGCGTGATCATCCAGCAGGTGGCGTGGGTCATCATCGTCGGCGCCACCGCCTATCTGCTCGCCGCCTTCATCGACGACGCCTGCACCGGCTGGCTCGCCGCCGTGCCGCCGGCCGACGCACCGCCCGGCGCCGAGCAGGCGTCGCTCAAGCGCCGGCAGGCGGCCGTCCTGGTATCAGCCGCCGGGCGCGTCGTGCTCGTACTGGCGGCGATCAGCCTCGTGCTCGGCCGCTTCGCGCAGGCGCCGGTCGAGCTGTTCACGCGCGTCGGCGGTCTGCGCGAGGGCATCGCGATCGGATCGGTGCGCCTGCTGCCCGGCGACGTGCTGCATGCGATCGTCGTGCTCGCGGTCGGCATCGCGGCGGTGCGCCTCGTCAAGCGCTGGCTGCTGCGGCGCTACCTGCCCACCACCGGCCTGGACGAAGGCATGCGCAGCTCGATGGCGACGCTGCTCGGCTACGTCGGGCTGGTGGTCGTCGTGGCGCTCGCGCTGTCGGCGCTCGGGCTCGGCCTGGAGCGCGTCGCGTGGATCGCCAGTGCGCTGTCGGTGGGTATCGGCTTCGGCCTGCAGGCGGTGGTGCAGAACTTCGTCTCGGGCCTGATCCTGCTCACCGAGCGCCCGGTGAAGGTCGGCGACTGGGTCTCGCTCGGCGGCGTCGAAGGCGACATCAGGCGCATCAACGTGCGCGCCACCGAGATCCAGACCGGCGACCGCTCGACACTGATCGTGCCGAACTCGGAGTTCATCACGAAGGTGGTGCGCAACGTGACGTACCGCAATCCGCTCGGGATGGTGCAGATCAAGCTGCCGCTGCCCGCCGACACCGACGCCGAGCAGGTGCGCGAGCTGATGCTCGCCGCCTTGCGGGCGAACGAAGACGTGCTCGACGCGCCGGCGCCGAACGTGCTGCTCGACAGCGTCGACGGCGTCAATCTGCTCTTCAACGCCACCGGCTCGGTCGCCTCGCCGCGCCAGGTCGCGGGCGTGAGGAGCGCGCTGCTGTTCGACATCCTGGCGCGGCTGAAGGCGCAGGGCTTGAGCCTGGGCCGGCCGCCGGCGATCGTGTTGCGCGAGACGCCCGCGGCGGCCGAGCCGCCGACGACGGCGACGGGGCCGTTCCAGACGTCGAGCTGACGCCCGCTTCGTTGCGGCCGGTGTCGCCTTCGCCCCAGAGCACCAGCGCGCGCCAGCGCAGGTCGGCGGCGCGCGCCATGAACTGCACCGCGCCGCCGTGACGGGGACGCGGCAGAAATCTTCGACGGGTCAAGCAGCAAGCCCGAGATTCCTGCGGTGCCCGATGGGGCTGCGCAAGCCCAGCAATAACCCTAAATTCCGCGGTTGACCGCTTTGCTCTCGAGGGAAACGGCCATGCCGGCTGTCTTTCGTCCCCACGGCCATCTTCACCGACCGGGTGACTGCGCTACGCACCCGATCGAGCCGCCCTCGGCCGGGGCGGCGTTGCAAATCCTCGCGAAAGCGGGTGCTATCGCTGCGGTTTGCGCCTTGCCATCGCACCCGATGACGGCCCGCTCGGGCCCGCCCAA
>JACSRM010000204.1 GCA_014879745.1 Burkholderiaceae bacterium
GCGTTGTTGCCCCAGCAGTCGGTCACGGCGTCGGCCTCGTCCTTCCAGATCGCGTCGCCGACGACGATGTTCTCGATGTCGAGGATCGTCTGCAGCTGCTGCAGCGACGCGACGCCGAGCTGGTTGGCCGGCAGGTAGCCCTTGACCTCGGCGTTGCCCGCGAGCGCGTAGGCCGCGTCGGCCGACAGCGTCAGCGTGTTGGGCCGCTTGCCGATCTTCTTGCGCACCACTTCCTTGGCGGCGCGGATGTCCGTCACCGCGGTGCCGGTGGCCGAGCTCCACTTCGTGCCGCCGGCCAGCGCCTGCACGTGGCCCGCGGCGTAGCTGGCCGAGTCGATCGCCAGGGCGGCGACCTCGATCTCGTAGTCCAGGCCGAGGATGTCGCTCGCCGTCGTCATCGCGATGCGGCTGATGTCCAGGTGGTTGCCCACGTTCAGCTTGCGCGACTCGTCGCTCTCGCGGATCAGCTCGCGCGGGATCGGCACCTCGACGCTGTACTGGTTGACCTCGTAGGTCTTGCCGTCGTACTTGATCTGCACGCGCTTGGTCGGCGCGCCCGGCGCGCGGCGCAGGTTGTAGCGGCGGAAGCGCTCGTCGCCCAGCTGCGCCAGCGTGACGCTGGACAGCGCCTGCGGCAGGCGCGGGAACAGGCGCTCGGCAATGAACGTGCCCTGGCCCATGCCCAGCAGCAGGCTGGTGAGGATGGGGTTCTGCTTGAGCCGGATCTCGGCGGGGGTCATCATCGGTCGGTCTCCTTCGGACGAAGATCAGGGCCTGGGGTCAGGCGGTGAAGCTGACGACGCGGTTCAGCGCCTCGCCGTAGCTGACGTTGTGCTTGGCCGCGTAGGCCTTGGCGGCGGCGTCGATCTCGGCGTCGCTCTTGCCGCGCGCGCCGCCCTCGCCGCCCTCGCCGAACTGCACCGCCGCGCCGCCGGCGTTGCCGCCGAGGTTGGCCAGCGGCGCCGCGCGTTCGACCAGGCGCTTGATGAGCGCCACCGGCGCGAGCGGCTTCTTGTCGCTGCCCTCGCCGAATTGCACGACCTCGGCCGCGGCGGCCTGGTCGAGCGCGGCGACGAGCTCGGGCACCTCCGGCTTCGTCAGCCGGCCGGCCTTGAGCTGCGCCTCGGCGAACTGCACGTGCTCGGCGTGCTGCGCGTCGCGCTGCGCCTTGAGCTGCGCGGCGTAGCGGTCATCGGCCTCCTTGGCGCGCTTGTCGGCCTCGGCGCGCGCCGCCTTCTCGGCGTCGAGCTGGGCCTGCAGGTCTTTCTCGTCCATCGTGTCCTTCCGGGGTTGAGTGGGTGCGGGTTCGGAGAAGCAGACGAGGCCCGCGCCCTCGTCGGCGAACTGGGTGCGCGGCAGGTCGGCCAGGCCCTTGACGGCCGGCGGCTGCGCGCCGAGGAAGCCCACGTGGCGCACGTACCAGCTGCCCGGCTTGGGGTTCTGCGGGTGCGCGGGGCTGTAGAAGGCGGTGCTGCGCTTGGGAAAGCGCCGGTCGGTGACGGCCTCGGCGAAGGCGGGCTGCACGTCGGCGGCCGTCATCACCAGCGTGCGCTGGCCGGCGGCGTTGTCCACCGCCTGCAGGGCCGCGACGTGGCCGTAGCGCGGCTCGTCCGTGGCCGGATGGCCGACGGTCAGCGGCGCGTCGTGCAGCGCGGGGTCGTAGGCCGCGGCCATGGCATCGATGTCGGCCGCGCTGTAGGCGTGCGGCACGCCGGCGTCGTCGACGTGCGTGCCTTCGCGGAAGATCTCGATGCCCTGCGGGAGGGTGGTGTTGCCAGCCATGCAGCCATGCTCGGCGGCCGGCCGGCCAAGCACCAAGACAAACGCTTGGCCGGATTGTTTGGTTCCGGCGGATCAGCCGGCCGGCTGCTCCAGCGGCAGCGTGCGCTGCAGCTCGGCGGTGCGCGCGGCCTGCACGCGGCGCAGGATCTGGCGCACGCGCTCTTCGCACAGGTTGAACTGCCGCGCCACCAGGTGCTGGTTGCGGCCGTTGAAGGCGTCGTAGATCTCCATGTCGCGCTTGCTCAGCGTGAGCTGTAGGCCCTTGGTGACGTACATGCGCTGGCCGCCCAGCTCGTCGCGCACCGCTTCGGTCAGCGCCAGCGCCAGCGGCGCGGCCGCCTCCACCGTGTGCGCGTGGTTGAGCAGCTCGATGTAGAGCACCGTCGCGACGTCGGCCAGGCGCTCGGGATACTGCGGGTCGAGCAGGCGCTCGAGCGGCGCCAGCTCGGCCGCCGTCATGTCCTGCAGGCGCCGACGATCAGGCCTGGCCATCCGCAGCCTTCTCTTCTTCTTTTCCGCGGCGGAGCCAGCGCTTGAGCGCTTCGATCACCTGGTCCTCCCTCTGACTGCTCAACCACTCCTTGCTGTCCACGCGCTGGCCGAGCCAGGTGCGCCCCTCGATCCAGGCGTTCAGCGCCGACATGCGCCGGTCGCGCACCAAGCCGGCATCGGCCAGCTGCTGCCAGAGCGAGAACATCTTGCCTTGCCGCGGCGGCAGCGGCTTGCGCTGCGCCAACGTCGTGCGGGGCTGCCCATCCGCGAGTTGTTGCAAATGCCGCACAAAGCGCGAGCGCTGCGCGTCGTCGAGCGCCGTGCTGCTGCGCGCGCCGTCGAACAGCGACGCCATCAGGTCGCGGTACGCGCTCTCGTCCATCGCCAGGCGCGAGCGCAGCACGTGGATGCGCTTGATGTCGCTGGCGCGGCGGGAGACGGTGGCGGGCATCGTCGTCACGCGCGCCGTTGCAGCCGCAGCGTCACGCCGCGGTGCGTGTACTCATCCGGCGCGGTGCCCGCGTCGATCGCGTCCAGGCCGGCGGTGAGCACGGCGTTCAGGACGAGCGCGAAGCTGTCGCGCCAGTAGCTGTCGACGCGCCGCGGCAGCAGCTGCTCGAGGCGCTCGAACACCTCCGGCGCGATGTGGTCGCCCGGGTAGCCGGCGAAGTGGCGGCGCAGCATCACGTTGCGCTCGCGGCAGCCGTAGGGGCAGCCGCTCACGGCACGATCTCCCGGCCGAGCATCCAGACGGGCGCCTTCCACTTCCCGAACTTGTCAGCGATCAGCACCGGCGTTTCCGTCGCGTCGAGGATGCGCCAGGTGACCGCCTCGCCGGCCAGCATCGCGATGTCGGTCAGGCCCTGAGCGGCCTGCGTCACCGGCTCGAGGTGCTCGACGCCGAACGTGAGCACGTTCTTCCACGCGCCCGAGTTGTTGACCTGCAGCTTCACGGGGCGGCCTCCTCGTCGTCGACGTCGATCGTGACGGGCGTGTCGAGCTCGCCGGTGACGCTGATCGGCCAGGCGGGCTCGAAGCCGGCGAAGAGGGAGCCGAGCACGAACAGCGCGCCGAAGCAGGCCTCGCTGAGCAGCATCAGCGGCACCAGCGCCCAGTGCCGCTCCACGACGAGCGGCGCGTCGGAGTCGAGGTCGGCCAGGTAGACCGGGCAGACGCCGAACCAGCCCTTGTGCGTGAGCGTGAGCGTCATGGCAGCCGCTCCACCGCTTCCACGTGCCAGGCGCAGACGCTCAGCTGGCGGCGGCCGGGGAAGCTGAAGAGCAGCTCCATCCCCGGCGTCGGGATGCCGTGCACCTTGCCGCCGACGAACAGCTCTGCCTGGTAGGGGCCGCAGGCGCTGATGCGCCCGTCGGCCGCGAGCTCCCACGCGAGCACGTCCTGCCCCTCGTCGGCGAAGCGCACGCGCAGGCGGCGCTGCTCGAGCGCGTGGCGCGTCATGTCGCCGAGCGACGCCACCAGGCGCACCGCCACGTCGCCGGTGGCGCGGATGTTCACGCCGCCGCGCACGCGGCGCAGCTTGATGCTGCCGACGGTCACGGCGCGTCCCCTTCGCCGGCGCCGCCGTCCATCGCGTCGGCGCCGGCGGCGTCGGCCGCGGCGGCGAGCATGGCCTTGACGATCTTCTCCACCGCGCCGTCGATCGGCTTGACGATGACCTCGTCGCCGCCGTCGGTCACGGTGCAGCCCAGGCGCTTCAGGTCGGCCGCGGGCAGCTTGGCGAGCGCCTCCTTGTTGGGCTTCTCTTCGGTGTGGATCAGCAGCTCGGCCTGCTCGGGCATCAGGCGCTTGATGCGCTCGACGACGCGCTCGGGCTTGTCGAAGCCGATCTTGCCCTTGGCCTTCTGGTAGCCGACCTTGGTGCCGTGCAGCACCAGCGTGCGCGGCCGCACGAAGCTGCCCGGGTTGTCCTGCACCAGCTGGCGCAGGCGGGCCTCGATGTCGGCCACCTTGTTCAGCGCGCGGCGGATGCCGGGCAGGTTGTCGCGGGCGAGCGCGGCCAGGCCTTCGTTGTAGCCGGCGACGCGCTGCTGCAGCAGCAGGCGCGCCTCTTCGTGCAGGCGGGTTTCGCGCTCGATGGTGGACAGGGCGGTCGGCAGGGTGGTTTCGGTCATCGTGGGCTCCAGGTGGGCGTCAGGCGGCGTCGCGGGGTTGGTCCGGCCGCTGCGAAGGGGCCGCCGCGGGCTCGTAGGGGCGTTCATTTCGTTCCAAATGGAAATTCCGGGGGTTGGGGGCTTGAAGGGCTTCGGCGCGCTCTGGCGCCGCGCCGCTGCTGGCGGCCTGGACGACGCCGCCGCCGCCGCGCCGCAACAGCGCCTTGCCGGCCGATTCCATCGCCACCAGGTGGGCGCGCACGACCTGCTCGTGCAGCGCCAGGTGGGCGCCGAGATCGGCCACGGGCACCCATTCGCCGCGGCGCGCCTCGAGGCGCAGCAGCAGGAGCGCAGTGATTGCCTGGCTCATGGCTCAGATCCCCGCGATGACCTGGGCGTCGACCCGCGGCCAGCTCACGCGAGCGGCGCCGTTGAACGCGCGGCACATCAGGTTGTTCACGACCTGCGGGTAGCAGATGCTCTTGCCGTCCTTGCCCGAGCCGCCGCGCGGGACGACGACCAGGCGCGCGCGGATCGCGTCCACCGCGTCCGTGCCGAGCAGCTGGTCCATCGCCAGGCCGGCGCGCTCGAACTTGTGCCGCAGGTAGGCCTCGAGGTCGTTGTCCAGCGGTTCGAGCGCGATCTGCTCGCAGCGCTGCACGATCTCGCGCACCTCGGGGTTGCGGTCCGACAGCAGCGTCTGCAGCTCGGTCTGGCCGATGAGCGCGATGCCCATCAGGCGCCGCAGGCCGTCCTTCATCTCGAGGAAGTTCTTGAGGTGCTTGAGCGTGGGCACCGGCATGCGGTGCGCCTCCTCGATCAGCAGCAGGTGCTTGTAGCCGGCCGAGCGGCTGGACTTGAGCAGCTCGTAGATCTGCGTCAAGCGCGCCTGCGGGCTGCTCTTCATGCCGACGCCGGGCGCCAGCGCGTGCACGATGGCCTCGGCGATGTGGCCGGCGCGCAGCGGCGTGCCGCGCGACTCGGTCGGCTCCATGCCGTGCGGCCAGGGCTTGATGACGATGATCGGCAGGCGCTCCTCGCGGATGCGTTCCTCCATCTCCTCGCGCAGCGTGCTCTTGCCGGCGCCGCTCTCGCCGCTGACGGCGACGAAGCCGTTGTTCTGTGCCGCGTCCATCAGCGCGGCGCGCACGTAGCGCATCTGCGCGGTGAGCAGCACGTCCTCGCGGACCTGGATGTCGTCCAGGCCGAACAGGCTGCGCGGCAGCCCGAAGTGTTTCTGGGCCTCGGGCGAGAGGGTTTCTTTACGCAGTAGCATCTGGTCCTCCAGGGTTTCGTGACGGGATTCGGGAGTTGCAGGAACGGAGGCCTCGCCGATCTGAACCATCGGCGGGGCCTTGCTGCTCTTGGGCGCCAGCAGGCGCTCGACGTACAGGCCGGCGGCGCGGAAGGCGGCCCAGGCCGACGCCGGCGCGCGCCGCTCGGTCAGCAGTGCCGCGGCGCGCCGCTGCGTCTGCGCGACGCTGCGCGCGGGCCACGTGCCGCCCTTGACCAGGCGGTGCGCGACGCCCTTGCTGATGTGCATGGCGCGCGCGAAGGCGCCCAGCGTCAGGCCCAGCTCGGCGAGCGCGGGCGACAGGTCGATGGTGGCGACGGCCGTCATGCCGGGTCACCCCCGCCGACCACGCGCAGGCCGGCGCGCACCGTCAGGCGGCGCTGCAGATCGTCGAGCTCGGCCTCGGGCACGCCGTCGGGGTGCAGGCTCTTGAGCGTGGCGAGCAGCTCGCCGCTCATCGCGACGCCGCGCGCGACCAGCGCCTGCGCGGCCTCGAAGTGCGGCAGCACGCGCACCGCCGCCTGCAGGCGCAGCGCGTCCAGCTCGGCCGTGCGCGCCTCGCTCGGCGCGGGCAGCAGCCGCGTCGGCAAATCGTTGCGGCCGAGGTGGCTGTGCGCGACCGCGCCCTTGCCGTCGTTGAGGTGCTGGAACGGCCGGACGTTGCGGGCCTTCATCTCCTCGGCCTGGTCCAGCGTCGTCCCCTGGCCGTAGGTGGCCTCGGCGATGCGCCGGCCCGCGATCTGCGCCGCGGTGTGCGGCGCGCTGCGGCGTTCCTCGCCGATGACCGCGGACTGGAGGCTGCGGCCGAAGGCGTCGAATTCGCGCTCGGGCGCGAGCTGCGCCGTCAGCGGCTTGCCGTCCGGCTGCTCGAAGCTCACGCGCAGGGCGCAATCGGCCAGCAGCATCGGCTCGACCTGCAGCTGCTGGCCGTTGTGCCAGTAGCGCGCCAGGTCGTTCGGCATGATGTACAGCTCGCTCTTGCCCGACTGCGGATGGGCGAAGGTGATGCGGCCGTCCCTCACCGTCCGCGTCTCCTGCTTGCCGGTCATGAACCAGGCGCAGGCCTCGCGGCCGGGCATCTCCACCAGCGCGCCGTCGTGATGGGCGATCAGCGCCCAGAGATCGTCGCGCACGTGGCGCTCGCCATCGTCGCGCACGATGCGGCTGTCGATGAACTTCAGCGCGTTGGCGTTGTAGTCGCGCGCCCAGGCCGCCGCGCTCGCGTTGAGCGCCTCGACGTTGTCGACCGGCTCGTCGCGCAGCCGACTCTCGAAGTGGATTTCAACCAGGCGGTTCGCGTTTTCGACGCCGCCCTTCACCCACGCGTGGTGCCTGGCATGCGCCTCGTGCTGCACGCCCATCGCGTCGAGCATGCGGCGCACGCCGTGCGACGTGTTGGCGCTGCCCTTGTCCCACAGCAGCATCTTCGGCAGGCCGTAGGACAGGCGGCCCGGCTGGCGGCTCCACGTGTGGCAGAGGAAGTCGAACAGGACGCGCTGGTTCTCGCCTTCGGAGAGGTAGTAGCGCACGTCGATCGCGCCGCTGGCGTGGTCGTAGCGCACGTAGCGCCACACCTTCATCTTCACCTTGGCGTAGGCGTCGAGCTTGTTCTTGTTGAACTCGGCCTCCTCCATCACGCACATGCGGCCGTGCAGGTAGTACACGACGCACAGACTCGGGTCCACCTGGTGCACGTGGTTCGGGAACAGGCTGCGCATGCGGATGTGGTTGCGCGCGCTCTCGTCCTGGCGGGCGACGTCGAGGCGCCTCTGCCGCAGCAGCGTGCCGATGCGCGATGCCGACAGGTTGACTTCCAGGCCGCTCGCGTCGGCGATGTTCATCGCCACGGCGAGAGGCTTGATGTGCTGGCCGCTGCCGCGCACGCCCAGCTTCATCGACCCGGCGATGAAGTCGAGCGTCGACTCCGCGATGACGGTGCGCCCTGCGTCGGCGCGCTTCTTGCGCCCGGTGTCGCGGCCGGCGTGGCGCTTCAGCCAGGCATGCACGGTCTGCGGCGCGCAGCCGTGCAGGGCCGCGAACTCTCGGACCAGGCGCCCGCGCTCGCCGCCCTTCGGCGGCAAGGCGGCGAGCCGGTCGCGCAGGGTCGTGAGCGCGGCGATCACGTCGGGTGCGAGGGCGGCGGCCTTGGGCATGTCAGCCTTCCAGCGCGGCGATGTGTGCCTGCATGCGGGTCACGCCTCCGGCGCGAAATTGCGCAGGCCGCGGTCGAACACGGAGCGCAGCTTCTCCAGGCGCTCGAAGCTGGTGTCGATGGCCTGGGCCATCCGCTCGGCCAGCATCTCGCGCGCGCTCTCCAGGCTCTCTTCCTCGCCCGGGCCCGGCGCGTCCTCGAACCCGGCGACCATGATCTTCGCCAGCCCTTCGACGTTGCCGACCAGCGCGCGGTGCGCCAGGTCCACCTGGTCGAGCAGGCCCTTGAAGCGCTCGGGCCAGTCGGTGGCGGCGAGCTTGAGCTTCTTGCTGAGCACGAGCTTCTCGTTCGCCTCTTCGGCGGCGGACTTCCAGCGCTCGCGGTCGGCGCGCTCCTTGCGGACCGTGGCGCGCAGCTCCTTGACGCTCATGCGCGCGATCTCATCGCGCTTGCTCTCGTCGCCGATCAGGTCCTCGAGCTGCTCGTCGTCCAGCGGCAGCAGTTCGGCCATCTTGCTGAAGCCGATGCGCTCCAAATTGCTCGACGTCGAGTAATTTGCGAACCGCAGCGTCACGGCCATGTACTTGTTCGCGGACTTCTGATTGATGTCCACCCGGTCCAGCACGGCGCCGAACTGCCCGTGCGCGCAGCCCTCCTTGAGCAGCAGGAGGTAGGCGCCGAACTCGAGCACGGCCATGCCCAGGCGGTGCTTGGCGCCGAGCGCGCCGTCGAGCAGCGCCTGGCCGCTCAGCTCGCCCTGGTAGCCGATGCTGCCCGCCAGCGTCTTGAGGCGGTTCGCGCGGTCCGTCTCGATGACGGCGAGCTGATCGGCCGCCGCGATCGCGTCGCGCACGGCGGGGACGTTGGTGGGGTCGGTGGCCGGCTTGGCGGCGGGGGCGGGTTTGCGTGACACGAAGGGCCTTTGCTCGTGGTGGGAGGGATCAGAGGGGCGTGGTGAAGCGCGCCTGCGCTTCGTCGATGCGGCGGCGCGCCTGGTCGAGGCCGGCGTGGACGGTGGTGGCGATGCGCACCAGCGGCACGCCCAGGCGCCAGCGGTTGGTGGCGGGCACGCGCTCGACGAAAGACGTCTCGGCTTCGAGCGCGGGGAGCGTGCGGCTGACCCACGACGGGTCGACACCCATGCCCTTGGCGATCTCGCCCGGCGCGAGGCCGAGCACTTCGTGGCCGGCGAGCAGGCGGAACAGCTCGCAGGTCTTGCGGGTGTGGTCGGGCAGGCTCATGCCGCGCTCCGCGCGATCGCGGCCTGCACGGCGGCGTCGACCTCGTCGAACAGCTCCATCGCTCGGCCGCTGTCGCACAGCGCCTGCGCCGCGGACCACAGCGAACCGCCGGCGCGGATGCGTGCCACCAGCATGTCGTGCAGCGCGATGGCGCGGTCCAGCACGTCGCAGGGCACGCCAGTCCTGGCGCTGAGCATCGCGCGCATGCCGACGTCCGCCGAGCCGTCGCCGGCGATGCGCCCGCCCATCAGCGCGTAGTTGAGGAGTTCGAGGCTTTGCCCGTGCCGCACTTGCAGCGGCGACGGCTGCGGGTCCGGGGCCGGGTAGCCGCCGTGGTGTGGTGTGGTGATGAGCATGGCGTCAGCTCCTCGCGGGCTGGCCGCGCACCATGCGCGCCAGGTCGGTCATGAAGGCGTGGGCCTCGCGCTGCTGCCGCTGCCGGCGCTCGTCGGCGTCGCGCTCGGCGGCGCGCTGCAGGGCGCGCAGCGGCGCCGTGGCCTGGCGCGCCTGCAGCAGCCGCGTGAGCGTGAGCGGCCGCACGAACATCAGCGTGCGGTCGACCGCGTGGAACAACGGGCCGTGCGCGTGGCCGGTGACCCAGAGCGCGGCGTCGCCGGGCGCCTCGGGGCCGTGCTCGGCGCGCAGGTCGTGCTCGTCGGTGAGGTTGTAGAACTCGACGTCCGCGGGCGTGCAGCCCCACGAGAGCGCGAGCAGGCGCAGCAGCGTGGCGGGCGCGGCCTCGGGCGTGTGCGACTCGAAGAAGACCATCACCTCGGGCTGCGCGGCGGCGCTGAAGGTTTCGAGGTGCTGGAGCTGGTAGGCGTGGGCGCGGTACAGGTGCATGGCTGTCTCCTGCTTCACGCCACGCGCCACACGCCGGAGAGCCCACCGGCCAGCGTGCGGTACGAGAACTTGCGGACGGGAGCCTGCTCCGCGCCGAACGTCTTGGCGGCCTCCATGAGGCTGCGCCCCTGCTTGACGGGCAGCTCGACCATGTCGCCTACCGCCATGATCGCCACGATCTCCCGGTACTTGCTGCCGGCGCTGATGCGCCGCGGCGGCATCGGCACGCCCCTGCGGATGTGGATCAGCGCGGCCGGCACGGGCTGCGGCTTGGCGACGTCGAACACGCTGCGCGCGGCGGTGGTGACGGGCGGCCTGGCGCCGGCGGCGGGCACGCGGCGGTGTTGGATCGGTGGATCGTCGTCGTCGTCGAGGTCGACGACGGGCGCGGCTTTGGCTCGGGGCATGGCGTGCTCCTATGGGTGGTGGGGGGAGGAAAAGGCGGCGCGGTAGGCGCACCGCGCCTGCTCGGCCAGAACGGCGAGCGTCGACTGGGCGCGGCCCAGGTCACCTTCGATGCGGCGCGACGCCTCCGCGTCGCCGAGCACGGCGACGAGCAGCGCCAGCTCGCCGAAACCGCGGGCTTCGGCGTAGAGGAACTCGATCATCGAAGCCCAGGGCCGGCTGTTGCGGTCGGCTTCGCGCAGGGCGGCGGCGTGGTACCTGACCGCTTCGGCCAGGAGATCGGACAGGCGCTCGTGCGCGTGCTCGGCGATCGCGGTGGTGGTGGTCGCGGCGATCACGAGATCTCGCCCTCCTTCAGACCCAGGAGGACTGCGATGCGGTGCGAAGCGCCGTAGCGGCACTGGAGCCGGCCGCTGAGCACCGCATGAGCCGCCTGCCGGCTGAAGCCGTGCTGCTTGGCCCAGCTCGAGATCGAAATCCCCTTGCGGGCGAACTCGGCCCTCACTTGGGGAGGTGTCTTAATGCGGCTGCTCATGGCACTATGCGTTCGTCGCGTCTGCAAATGTCAACTTGGTCAACATTTTGCAGGCTCCGCGAGTGCATGTCAACTGAGTCAACACGCATGAACGCATTCGACCAGCAGCTGCTGCGGCTGAAGCAGGAGTTGCGCGTCTCCGAGGATCAGCAGGTCGCCGAGCTTCTCGGCATGACCAAGGCCGGACTGTCAGCGCGCAAGCGACGGCAGTCGTTCCCGCGCACGAAGGTCGAGGCACTCGCCGCTGGGCGGCCAGAGCTACGGCTCGATACGGTCTACATCTTCACGGGCGAGACGCAGCAGGAGCGGGCGCGGCGGACCGCAGCGGACGCGATTTCAGGTACGCGGCGCAAGCGCGCTCACCCGGCGGAGACGGCCTTGTACTTGGCCGACGACGGTGACACGACCGACGGCGCCGAGGGAGATCTCGTTGACAGCTATCGGCGCTGCGCGCCAGCGGACAAGAAGCTGGCGCTCGATCTCGTCGCGCGGCTGGCGAAGCGATGAAGGCCCGCGCGCGCGCGATCGCCCCCGCGTTGATGCTCACGCTGCTGGCGGCCTGCGGCTCGCACGACGATCAAGCGCGGTGGAACGCCGAGGCCGCAGTCAAGCAGCGGCTGAAGGACCCGGACTCCGCCAAGTTCAGCGGGGTCTTCCTCGTCAGGCAGCCCGCGCAGTCCGACATCAGCCACGTGCACATCTGCGGCGTGGTCGACGGCAAGAACAGCTTCGGCGCGATGACGGGTGGCACGCGCTTCGTCGTGGTCGCTCTGCAAGGTCAGAACCTGTTCGACATCAGCAATCTTCAGATCGAAGGGCCGGACCGCAGCGCTACCGTGGACTCGAGGAGTGGGGGCCAGCCCACCACCGTGTTCGAGAAGGTCTACTGGAACGCGTACTGCGTGGACGCGACGCACCCGCCGACATTCACCGGCGAGCGGTGACGAAGGACAAAGGGCGATCGAGTGCAGGCCCTGCGCCAGCTCGCTCTAGCCAGTGGCGTGACGCTGATGCTCGCGGCCTGCGCGAGCGCGTGGGCCGCCGAGGCGGTGCCGCGCTCTGCGGCGGTGAAGGCGGAGTTTCGGAGGTCGAACCCGTGCCCGAGCACGGGCAGCACGCGCGGCGCGTGCCCCGGCTGGCAAGTCGATCATCGCGAGGCGCTCGTCTGCGGCGGCCGCGACGAGGTGGGCAACATGCAATGGTTGTCCGTCGAAGAGCACAAGGCCAAGACGCGCGTCGAGGTGAAACTTTGCCGGTCGCACGTCGCCGCTCAGCCGCCCGCGTCCGCCGGCGAGCGGTGAGAGACGACGCCGCCCCCTTACCGCGCGCCGCCCGTCAGTTCCCCGACGAGCTGCTGGCAGGCGACGAGGCGGCCGGCGACGGCGTCGGCGTCGGCGGCGAGCTCGACAAGATCGCTTCGAGTCTCTGCGTGAATGACTGCGCCGGCGGGGGCTCGAGGATCGCTGCAGGCACTGCCACCGGTCGCGGCGGCGCTGGCGGCCCACTCGGCGGCGAGTGCGCGCAGCCGGCGGCCAGCAGCAGCAGCGTCGCGGCGAGCAGTGGTTTCACGTGTGCGTGCTTCATCTCCGGCCTTCATTGCCGCGTGCGCGGCGAGTCGTTCGGTTTCGCGGGCGGCGTCGCGACAGGCGGCGCGCTCGGCCTCGAGCAGCTGCTCGGCGCGCGCGGCGGCGTGGTGGCCCCACCAGCCCCACGCGAGCACGGCGGCGATGATCCAGGCCGAGACGGGGACGCGGCCGAGCGGGCCGAGGACGAGGCCGAGCACGCTCAGCACTGGCCCGGCTCCTGCACGGGCTCACGGTAGCGTGCGGCCTCGCGCTTGCGGCGCTCCGTGAGCGCGGGGCTGATGCGCAGCTGGTAGTTCGGGTCGCGGACCTTGTTCCACAGCGTGAAGGCGCGCGCCGCGCCCGCGTAGTCGCCGGCCTTGTGCAGGCGGCACACGGTGCTGCCGGCGAAGCCGTTCAGGCCGATGTTGTAGGCCAGGCAGAGCATGGCGGCGAACTGGTTGGCGTTGGCGGGCGCGTCGCCGATCGCGCGGCGCACGCCCTCGGCCCATTGATGCAGCGATTGCAGCAGGCGCGCGTCGGCGTGGTCCTGCGTCCAGCGCGCGCCGGGGCTCACGCCGTCGGTCTCGCCCCAGCCGCAGGTCCACACGCCGGCGATGTCGCGGTAGGCTTCGAGGCGGCAGTCTTCCTCGAGCGCGATCATCTCGACGGCGCTCTTGTCGCACGGCCAGCGCAGCTCGCGCGCGAGGAGCGCGTCGACGCGGGCCTGCTTCGCGGAAGGCGCAGCGTCACCCATAGCGCGGCCGCACGGTGAGGATCGCGGTGGCGCCGCGGCGATCGCTGCCCGGCGCGACGACGTGCGCCTGCAGGCGCCAGGTGCCGGAGGCGTCAAGGTCGCCGGGCTGCAGCGTGTAGCGCAGCGAGGTGAGCTCGTGCACCGCGGCCGCCCACACGACGGCGGTGCCGTCGGGCTTGCGCACGTCGATCGAGAGCTGCGTCGCAACGGTGAGGTCGATGCCGCAGCGCAGATCGATCGGCACGCCGTGGTCGCCGACGTAGAGCCAGGCGGAGGTGTTGCCGTGCATCGGTCAGCAGCCCTCGCCGGTGACGACGCTGGCGAGCACGATGCCGGCGGGGATGGCGCCGGCGAGCTCGATGCGCGCGGGGATGAGCGAGCGCAACACGACGGGCCGCACCGGCGGCGCAGGCTGCGGCGGCTCGACGTCGTCGTCGCGGCCGAAGAGGAGCGTGAACCAATGGCCGAGCATCAGACCGTCGTGGCCGGGTTCACCATCTTCTTCCACGATCCGGCGCTGCCGGTGTTGTCGCAGACGTAGAGGTGATTGCCGTCGCCGCTGTGCGCGGCGATCGCGTTGACGGTGCGGCGCAGCGTCGTGATGTTGAGCGGCGCGCTGCCGTCCGGGTTGTACCAGTAGCAGTTGCTGCTCATGTTGAGCGCGGTCGCGCCGCCGCCGGTGTTGAGCAGCCCGGTGCAGCGGAACACTGTCGATGCCGTGCCGTAGAAGTTCACCAGCGCACCGCCGGCCAGGTTCAGGCCGTGCACGCTGTAGTTCACGACCTGCGTGCCCGCGCTCTGGAACGCGGACGAGGTGACGCTGATGCAGCCGCCGATGACGGCCACGGCGGGCACGTTCGCGAACGTGGCGCCGCCCTTCACGATCGCGTAGCCGTCGGTCAAGTGCAGACCGATGATCGTCGCGCTTTCGAGCCTGCCGCCCGTCGAGTTGATCAGCATGCCCGAGCCGCCGCCGACGCGAGCGCCTTCGATCACGAGGCTGCGGATGATCGCGGTGGCGTCGAGCAGATCGAAGATGTTCGTGCCCGTGGTGCCGCTGCCGTTCTGGATGCGCAGGCCGCGCACGAGGAACGACTTGATGTCGACCTTCGAGAAGCTGAAGCCCGCGACCTGGTTGTCGGGCGCGATGTCGTTGACGTAGCCGTCGAGCACCAGCTGCTCGATCGTGATGACGCCGGCGCCGCCTGCGTTGCTGATGTTGACGCTCGACGACGCGACGCTGCGGATCTCCAGGCTCTCGATCGACGAGTCGAAGGGGCAGTAGCCCGCGCCGATGCTGACGGCAGCCCCGGACGAGAAGCCGCTGGTCGAATGCAGGTCGCGGCCCGCGCCGTCGATGATGAACTTGCCGATGAACTTGTAGCCGAGCTGCGCGCTCGATCCGCCGGACGGGTACATGACGGCGGAGCCGGCGTTGTCGGTCCAGCGCGGGAAGATGTTGCGCATCACCCCGCCGTAGAAATTGCCGCCGGAGTTGGGCCCTTGGTACTGCACGTAGCCCGGGCCGTCGATCGTCTGGTAGGTGCAGGCGTCGTCACCGAATTCGCCGGTGATGTCCTCGACGATCGGGTGCCACGCCGGGCCGTAGACGTGCACGCCGTCCGAGCCGCTGCGGCCCTCGATGCTGCGCACGCGGCCGTGGTCGACGTTCGACAGCATGATCCCGTACTTGCGGGCGTCGAGGACGCGCAAGCGCTCGATCGTCGGCCGCAGCACGTTGTTCAGCGCGATCGCATGGTCGTGCCAGTCGCCGGCGGCCGTGAAGCCGCCGCCGAGGAAGTTCATGTTGATCGCGCCGCCGCCGCCGACGTAGATGTCGGCGTCGGCCTTCACGCCGGTCAGCGCGCCGGCGATCGTCGGGAACGTGTAGCCCGTCGGCGGCGAGGGCCAGCCCGACAGGATCGTCAGCGTCGTCGGGTTGACGATCGACTCGATGGGCCAGCAGCCGTTGACGGTCTCGGTCGTGTCGCCCTTGATGAGCACGAAGCCGTCGACGGCCATGTTGTGCGCGGCGGAGAACACGACGGTCAACCGGATGCCGCGGTAGGCGACCTTCGTTGCCGTGATGCTGCTGATCGAGACGGGCGCGGCGCTGAAGTTCGCGTTGACGATCGCGGGGAAGCACGTGCTGCCGACCGCGACGAGCTCGACGCCCGGGCCCAGCGTGACCGAGCCGCCGGACGGCACCACGAGCGAGGCGTCGATGTAGTACGCGCCTGGCGCGCTGATCGCGACGCCGCGCCCGGCGTTCAGGTCGGCCTGCATCGCCGCGACGTTCAGCGACGCCGCCGCGATGCCAGCAGCGACCGGAGTACTCCACTTGCGCGGGCGCAGCGGGCCGCTGGAGTTGGTGCGCGCGCTCATGCCGTGATCGCCTCGCCGGTGAACGTGACCTGGGCGTTCGACTGGTCGAGGCGCCGCACCTGGAGCTGGTTCGCATTTGCCAGGCCGACGAACGCGCGCGAGCTTCCGGCTGGCACGATGATCGTGTTGCCCGCGCCGCCGCGCCGCACCTCGAGGTCGACCGCGGCCGGCGCAGTGTTGACGACGTCGAGCATGTCGCAGGCCTGGTCGGCGAAGGCGGTGTACGTCGCGCCGGCCGCGGCGGTCTGCAGGCTGACGATGACGACGGTCGGCACGCGCTCCTTCGTGACGTGCACGGCGTCGCTCGCGGGCACGACGCTCAGGCTCGCAGCGCCGGCCTTGGCGCCGAGCGAGGCCGGCAGCGCGCCAAGCACGGCGGCGAGCGTGGCCTGCGTCGCGGCGCCGGTCGGCAGCGGCAGCGCGCTGGCGCGCAGCTGCTCGTCGGTGAGCGGCCCGGTGACGGCGATAGCGCTGGCGCGCAGCTGCGTGTTGGTCAGCAGGTCGCCGAGCGCGGAGAGCAGCGCGGCGATGCCGGCGGCCAGCGTCTCCTCGGTCGCACGGCCGGCGAGCGCATCGGCGATGCCGTCGAGCGCGGCGATGGCGTCGTCCTGCTTGCCGGCGGTGGCGGGGTCGATCGCCGTCGTGCCTGCGGCATTGAGCAGGATGTTCTGCGGCACCTCGACGCCGGCGACGGGCTTCGACGAGATGTCGAGGTCGGCGTCGTCGCGGTCCTTCGTCTTGATCGTCACTCGGCGCTCCTGATCGACGGCTGGTCGATGAGGCGCGCGACGACGATGAGCAGGCCGACGATGCCTGGCACGTGCGCGGGTTCGACGCCGGCCAGGCCGAGCACGGCGGCCTGCATGTCAGCGGGCAGCGCGGACCAGGCGACGGCCGCGGCCGCGAGCTGGACGCTGAACATGCGCCAAGCCTGACGCCAGTCGGGAATGAGGAGGTTCATCGGGCGCGGCTTTTCTTCAGGAGGCGAGCGCCGTCTTTGCGGCCGCGGGCGGGACCAGGCCCGGCGGCGTGGCTGCGGGCGGCGTGGCTGCGGGCGGCGTGACGACGGGTGGCGTGACGACGGGCGGCGTGACGACGGGCGGTGCGTCCGGCGCGCGCACGCACACGGCGACGAGCTGCGGCGCGACGCCGCAGTACGTCGTCGAGCCCTCGACCGTCTTGACGCTGCAGTCGCACGGCGTGGGCTTGCCGTTCGTCATGATGCTCACGCGCGCGGTGGACTTCGTGCCGCGCCCGCCGCCGTCGAACGGATAGGCGGGCCGGTCGGCAGCGCTCCCGTTTTTCTGCACGATCCAGCTCGCGACGGACGGGCGCACGGTGTCGGCGTCGACGGCGGCCTGCACCGCCGCCCGCAGCGCGGGCCAGGCGGGGTCGCCGTCAGGGATGGACTTCGGCGCGTTCTCGGGGAAGCCGGGGTTCAACCCGAACGCGTGGGCGAGCGACGCGGTGGCACGCTCGGGCGTCGCGGTCGATGGCCGCCAGGCGCCCCATTCCCACGATCCGTCTTCGCACCACCAGTATTGCCAGATATCCGCGCCGACCCGGCCGGAGTGGATGTACTTGGCATCGCTCACTTTGCAATACCCGGCGTGCGCGGGCGTGGCGGTGGCGGCCAGCACGGCGATACCGGCGAGGACGATGGCGATGAGCGAGAGGGCAAGGCGTGCGGCGGAACGGATCATGGTGGTCAAACTCCTTGGGGGGCGAGCAAGAGGCGAAGGCGCGCGGTGAGGCGGTCTCGGCGATGACACACGGCAGCGACCGTGACGCCGAGGTCGGCTGCGATTTCAGACAGACGACGGCCCTCGATCAGCACGCCGCGAACAACGGTGCGGTCCTGATCGCCGAGGCGCTGGCACGCGCGCTCGATGTGGCCCATGCGCTCCTGGCGCAGCAAGGTGTCGAACGGCGAGTCGGCGTCGGACTCGGCGTCGTGCGCGTCGTCGAGGCTCACAGTCGTCAAGCTGCCCAGGGCGGCGAGCGCGCCCTGGTACTCGGCGAGCGTCACGCCGATCGCGGCTGCAATCTCGCTCTCGAGCGGCTTGCGGCCGAGCGTGTGCCACAGCCGGCGCGTCGCGGCATCGCCGGCGTTCACGAGGTCGCGCCGGGCGCGCCGCAGCGGGTCGCCTTCGCGCAGGTGGTCGAGCATCGCGCCGGTGATGCGTCGCGCTGCGAACCGCCGGAAGTCGGCGGCGGCCGGGTCGAAGCGCTCGATGGCCTGCGCGAGGCCAAGCATGCCGACCTGGATCAGATCGTCCAGCTCGACGCTTGCCGGCAGGCGCCGGAACATGCGGCGGGCCAGCTGCCTGACCAGGCCGGCGTGCTCGGCGAGCTGCGCGTCGATCGCGTCGATCATTTGCGGCGCAGCGGACACAGGCAGCCTTCGAGGTCGATGCCGCAGGGGCACAGCCTGGCCTGCGCGCCGACGGCGTCGCCGCGCTCGGCGCGCTCGCGCAGGTAGCTCTCGGCCTCGTCGCAGTGGCGACGCAGGATGCGCACGGTCACCTCCTGGGCGCGTGCCTGCTCCGGCGTCTGGCGCAGATGGGTGTTGAGGGCGGGTCGCATAGGTCCGTTCCAGTGTTCTCCCGCACGCTGCCAACGCGATAGGCCAAGCCGTTGGGTTTGTGCGCCGCGGCCCGCGCGGCGAAGCTGGCGGGATGGATGCCACCGAGGGACTCCCGCGCTGATGAACACGACACCGACGATGGTGCAGGTCGAGCTGTGGCAGCTGGTGCTGCTGCTGGTGACGTTCCTGGGGGCGTGCGGCGGCGTGGGCAAGCTGCTGCTGGCGCAGACGCAGCGGCATATCGAGGGGCGGATCGGCACGCTGTCGGACCGGCTCGGCTCGATCGAGGAGACGAACCTGCGCGAGGCCGCCCAGTGGCAGCGCGTGGAGCGCGAGCTGATGAAGCTGCAGGCCGACCTGCCGCTGCACTACGTGCGGCGCGAGGACTACATCCGCGGGCAGAGCGTGATCGAGGCGAAGCTCGACGGCCTGGCCCTGCGCATCGAGAACGTGCAACTGCGTGGAGCCAAGCATGCCGCCGATTGACGAGGCCCGTGTCCGCCGCGAGGCGCTGCGCTGGCTGATCCTGCTGACGCTGAACAACGCGCGGCCGATCGGCGCGTACGAAGGCCCGATCCTCGCGGTGGCGCAGAGCGAGTACCCGGACGCGACGCCGCTGGAGCTGCGGCGCGAGCTGGACTACCTGTCCGCCCGCGAGCTGATCGCGCTTCACAAGGAGCCGGGCGGCAAGTGGTTTGCCGACCTGACGCGCCACGGCACGGACATCGCGGAGTACACGGTGGACTGCGAGCCGGGCATCGCGCGGCCGAAGAAGTACTGGTGACGCGATGGGGCGCAAGAGCAGCGTCAGCCGGCTGCCGGCGGAGATCAAGAGCTACATCGAGGCGATGCTCGCCACCGGCGCGCAGACGCTCGACGAGCTGATCGCCGACCTGCAGGGGCGCTTCCCCGCCGAGGCGAGCGCGGGCAAGCTGCCGAGCCGCAGCGCGATCGGCCGCTACGGGCAGAAGCTGGACCGGCGGCTGGCGGCGATCCGCGCGAGCACGGAGGCGGCGAAGCTGATCCACGAGCACACGGGTGACGAGTACGCGTCGCTCAGCGGCGCGGTGATGAAGCTGGTGCAGACGGAGATGTTCGAAGCGATCGTGTCGCTGCAGGAGGCGGACGATCCCGACCTGGACCCGGGCGAGCGCCTGACGCTGCTGAGCAAGGCGGCGAAGAACATCGCGACGCTGACGCGCAGCGACGTGAGCCTGAAGAAGTTCCAGGCCGAGGCGGAAGACCGCGTGCGCGCGCGGCTGCTGGCCGAGCAGCGCGAGAAGCTGGCGGCGATGCCGAACAAGGGCGGCGTGACCGAGGACACGAAGGCGGCGATCCGCGAGGCGCTGGGGATCGCGTGAGCACGGCGAAGGCGCGCGGCAACGCGAAGATCATTCCGGCGAACCCGGAGGCGATCTTCCTGCCCTTCCAGGCGAAGTGGATCAAGGACAAGAGCCGGCTCAAGCTCATGGAGAAGAGCCGGCAGATCGGCCTCTCTTGGAGCACGGCCTACGACGTCGTGGAAGACGTTTCGGCGCAGGGGCGGCGCTACGACGAGTGGGTGAGCAGCCGCGACGACATCCAGGCGCGGCTGTTCCTCGAGGACGCCAAGCTGTGGGCCGGCGTGATGAACATGGCCGCGCAGGACCTGGGCGAGCAGGTGCTGGACCTGGGCAAGGGCGAGAAGGCGACCGCCTACGTGCTGCAGTTCGCGAACGGCCGGCGGCTGCACAGCATGAGCAGCAACCCGGACGCGCAGGCGGGCAAGCGCGGCGGGCGCACG
>JACSRM010000504.1 GCA_014879745.1 Burkholderiaceae bacterium
CGAGCTTGTCGAGCAGGCCGTCGAGCAGCACGTAGCTCAGGCCGAGCGAGCCGTCGTCGAGCTCGATCGCGCCGAATTCGCCCTCGCGCTTGCCGCTCCACGGCGCGGGCGGCAGGTGCAGCGCGCGCACTTTCGGCACCGGTGCGCCGCGCAGCGCATCGTCGAGCAGGGCAAGCATTTCGTCGGCGATTCTCATGGCCGACATGATGCCTGCATCGCGCCGCCGCGCCGCACCGTTACCCGCGCGGGCGAACCCTACAATTCGCGCCTTTCGCCGCAGGTCACGCATGTTCAGGAACGCGCTCGTCTATCGCATCGCCCAGTGGGATCCGCCGTCGCTCGCGCAGATCAACGACCGGCTCGACGCCGAGCGCTTCGCCGAATGCGGCGCGGCGCAGACCGAATCGGCCGGCTGGATCGAGCCGCGCGGCGAGCGCCACGCCGCGCTCGCCGAGGCCTTCGCCGGGCGGTTGATCCTGAAGCTGTGCCGCGAGACGAAGGCGGTGCCGGCGAGCGTCGTGCGAAGCCTGCTCGACGAGCGCCTCGATGCGATCGAGCAGCAGGATGGCCGCCGCCCCAGGGGCCGCCGCGCGCGCGAGATCAAGGACGAGATCGTCCACGAACTGCTGCCGCGCGCGTTCGCCAAGCGCCGCACGATGCTGGTCTGGGTCGATCCCGGTGCGCGGTGGGTCGTGCTCGACAGCGCGAACGCGAAGCAGGCCGACGCGGTCCTGACCCGGCTCGTGCAGGTGCTCGGCGGCGGCCTGCGCCTTGCGCCGCTGCAGACGGCGCTTGCGCCAGCCACCGCGATGGCGCTGTGGCTGCGCGAGCGCGACGCGCCGGCCGGCTTCAGCATCGACCGCGACTGCGAGCTGAAGCAGGCCGACCGCGACAAGGCGTGCGTGCGCTACGCGCGCCACACGCTCGATATCGACGAGATCGCGGCCCACATCGCCGCCGGCAAGTTGCCGACGCGGCTGGCGCTGACCTTCGACAGCCGGGTCTCGTTCGTGCTGACCGAAACACTCGCGCTAAAAAGTATCCGCCTGCTCGACGTTGTTCTGGAGGCCAGCGACGACAAGGGGTTCGACGCCGATGTGGCGCTCGCGACAGGCGAACTCGCGCGCCTCTTCGCTGCGTTGATCGAGACCCTCGGCGGCGAGGACGCCGCGGCGCAGCCGGCGCCGGCCGAGCCGCTCGCGGCCTGAGCGATGACGGGCGCCTTGCGCGAGATCGCGGCGATCCGCGAGCGTCTGCGCCGCCTCGGCGCGTCGCCCGCGCACGAGCACCGCGTGCTGCGCCTGTGGCTGAATGCGATGGCGCAGGACAGCGGCAGCCGCCGCATCGAAGGCTTCCTGCCGCGCGCGCTGCGCGAGGCTCTGCCGGCGCTGAGCGAAGAGCTTGCCGCGATCGCGCGCATCGCGTCGCGCTACCCGGCGCAAGACGGCTCCGAGCGGCTGCTCGTCGAACTCGGCGACGGCCAGACGATCGAGACCGTGCTGCTGCCCGCAGGCGGGCTGTGCGTCTCGACGCAGGCCGGCTGCGCCGTCGGCTGCATCTTCTGCATGACCGGGCGCGGCGGCCTTGCGCGCCAGCTCGGCAGCGCCGAGATCGCGGCCCAGGTTGCACTCGCGCGCGGGCTGCGGCCGGTGCGCCGCGTCGTCTTCATGGGCATGGGCGAGCCGGCGCACAACCTCGACGCCGTGCTCGAAGCCGTCGCGCTGCTCGGCACGGCGGGCGGCATCGGCCACAAGTCGCTCGTCGTCTCGACCGTCGGCGACGCGCGCCTCTTCGAACGGTTGCTCGCGCTTCGAGTCGGCGACGTGCGGCCGGCGCTCGCGATCTCGCTGCATTCGACGCAGCCCGCGAAGCGCGCGCAACTGCTGCCGCGCGCGCCGCACATCGCGCCGGCCGATCTCGCCGAACTCGGCGAACGCTACGCGCGCGCGGTGGGCCATCCGATCCAGTACCAGTGGACGCTGATCGACGGCGTCAACGACGGCGACGACGAGATCGATGGCATCGCCGCGCTGCTCGCCGGCCGCCGCGCGATGATGAACCTGATCCCGTACAACGCGGTCGACGGCCTTGCACTGCGCCGGCCCCCGATCGAGCGCGCGGTTTCGATCGCGCGCCTTCTGAGCCAGCGTGGCGTGCTGACCCGCCTGCGGCGTTCGGCGGGGCAGGATGTGGATGCCGGCTGCGGCCAGTTGCGCGCGCGCTTGGCCGGCGACCTCATCCGCCCGCACGCTTGACGGCGAAGCCTTCGGCCGCGAGCAGCGCGACGATGCGCTCGCAGTGGTCGCCCTGGATCTCGAGCACACCGTCGCGCAGTGTGCCGCCCGCGCCGCAGGCGCTGCGCAGGCGCTTGCCGAGCGCGGCGAGTGCGTCGGCCTCGAGGTCCACGCCACGCACCAGCGTCACCGTCTTGCCGCCGCGTCCCTTGGTCTCGCGGCTGACGCGCACGATGCCGTCGCCGCTGCGCGCCGGCACGCGCTGCGCGGCGCAGGTGCAGGCGGCGATCGGCCGGCGGCACGCCGGGCACATGCGACCGCCTTCGGTCGAGTAGACGAGCCCGCCGCTCGCGCGATCACGCATCGCTGGCCTGCCTCGCCGCATTGCCGGCGGCGCGCCATTGCAGCCACAGCACGCTCGCCGCCCAGGCCATCGCGAGCAGGACGACAACGGCGCCAAACCGGTGCGTCGCGGTGCCGATCGCCTGCGCCTTCGACAGCCAGCCGAGCGACGAGAAGAGATAGATCCAGTCGTGCGGGCCGTTCTCGCCGGTCGTGCCGGTCAGCAGCATCAGCTGCGGATCGCGCGCGTCATACATGTAGGGCGCGACGTCGAGCAGCGAGACGCCGACGAACCACAGGCCGATCGCGGCGCCGAACGGGTCGCGGTTGCGAACGAGCAGCGCGATCATGAGCACGATCGGCATCAGCAACTGGCCGAGCGTGCCGCCAAGCACGCCGAGCCATTCGCCGAAGAGGCCGAAGACGACGTGCCCCGCCTCGTGAAAGACGACGAACACGCCGTGCAGGAACGATGCCGCCATCTCGCCGTCGCGATGGTCGAGCGCGACGAGGCGCAGCCCCCAGATCGCGAATGCCGCGAGCAGCGCGGCGCGCAGCCACCATTGCGTCGTATCGACGCGCTCGGGAATGTGCCAGAGCAGATCGATGAGGCCGCCCGACGACGTTGCCTGCGCGCCATCGCGCCTTCTCGCGCGCCGCGCCTCGAGCATCGCGCGCGAGCCCAGGCGCTGCGCCTGCACCGCCTTGGCGAGGATCACGCCGCACGCCGGGCAGGCCGCGATCGGCGACGGATCGGCCGGCAGCGGATGGTGGCCGCATTTGGGGCAGCGCAGCAGGCCGTGTGGCGCGGCCGGCGCATCCAGCGCGGGGCGAGAATTCATGCACGAGGCTTTCGCGAGTCGGGGTCCGATTGTCGTGGCACGCATGCGCCCGGCGCCAGCTTCGATGGCGCAGCCATGGCCGTTGCAGGGCGCCGCGAGGGCGCGGCGCGATTCAACCTATGATCGGCGCCAGTCCCTCATCGCGGGATCGGGCGGTGCCGCGCCGTGCGGCGCCTCTGCCACCCCCTGCAAGTGCAGGGTCAATCTTCAGCAAAGGAGTTTTCAGGATGAGTTTGATGAGTTTCTTCAAGGAAGCCGGCGAGAAGCTGTTCGGAAAGGGCGATGCGAAGGCGGCGCAGGAGGCAGCGGCCAAGGCGCCGTCGCCTGCCAATGTCGAGGCCTTGAACGCCGCGGCCGGCAAGGCGATTGCCGACTACGTGGCCGCGCAGTCGCTGCCGGTCGAGGGCCTCGTCGTGAAATTCGACGGCGCGACGACGACGGCCACCGTCTCCGGCACGGTGCCCGACCAGGCGACCAAAGAGAAGGTGCTGCTGTGCTGCGGCAACGTGCACGGCGTCTCCGCGGTCAACGACAGCCTGACTGTGAAGCAGGCCGCACCCGAGGCGCAGTGGCACACCGTGGTCTCGGGCGACAACCTGTCCAAGATCGCGAAGAAGTTCTACGGCGACGCCAACAAGTACCCGCTGATCTTCGAGGCCAACAAGCCGATGCTGACGCACCCGGACAAGATCTATCCCGGGCAGATGCTGCGCATTCCGCCGGCCTGAG
>JACSRM010000501.1 GCA_014879745.1 Burkholderiaceae bacterium
TCGATCACCGGCGACAAGTGGAACAAGTACATCTTCCGCACCGGCCGCAACAGCTCGCAGGATGCGATCTCGAACGCGGTGGCGCTCGACAAGCCGGGCAACGTGATCGCGACGCTGGCGCAGGACAATGCCTTCGGCCGCGACGGCGTGAAGGCGTTCCGCTCGGCGGTCAAGAACGCGAAGTTCGTGCACGAGGAGTACGTGCCGTCGGGCACGACCGACTTCACCGCCGCGATGCAGCACCTGATCGACGCGATGAAGGACCAGAAGGGCCGCAAGATCGTCTGGGTCGTCTGGGCCGGCGCACCGTCGCCATTCAGCAAGTTCGCCGAGCTCGAGCTGCAGAAGCGCTACGGCATCGAGATGGCGACCGGCGGCAACATCCTGCCGGCGATGGTCGCGTACAAGCAGTATCCGGGGATGGAAGGCGCGCTGTACTACTACTTCGGCATCCCGAAGAACCCGGTCAACGAGTGGCTCGTCGCGAACCACTACAAGCAGTTTAAGACGCCGCCCGACTTCTTCACCGCCGGCGGCATGAGCGCCGCGATCGCCGTCGTCGACGCGCTGAAGAAGACCAAGGGCGATACCAACACGAACAAGCTGATCGCCGCGATGGAAGGCATGAGCTTCGAGACGCCGAAGGGAACGATGACCTTCCGCAAGGAGGACCATCAGGCGATGCAGGACATGTATCACTTCCGGATCAAGGTCGACCCCGCCTTCGCCTGGGGCGTGCCCGAACTCGTGCACGAGATCAAGGCGAGCGAGATGAACATCCCGATCCAGAACAAGCGCTGAAACGCGTCAGCGTTTCAGCGCTGCGCGCCTGAACGTACCGCTCCCCCGAGCCCCCTCCGGGAGGGGGCTCCAGTCAGGATCACGAGTGCGGACTGCGTCCGCACCGGAACCGCTGTGCTTGAAACCACTGACCTCACGATTCGCTTCGGCGGGCATGTCGCCGTCGATCACGTCACGTGCCGCTTCGAGCCGGGCACGCTGACGGCGATCGTCGGCCCGAATGGCGCCGGCAAGACGACCTACTTCAATCTCGTCAGCGGGCAGTTGCCGGCGAGCGAGGGCAGGGTCCTGCTCGACGGCGAAGACATCACCGGCCTGCCGGCGTCGAGCCGCACGCGCCGCGGGCTCGGCCGTGCGTTCCAGCTCACGCAACTCTTCCCGAACCTGTCGGTGCAGGAGAACGTGCGCCTTGCGGTGCAGGCGCGCTGCGGCGGCGGCATGGCGCTTCTCAAGGTCTGGCTCGATCACGGCGAATGGATCGCCGAGGCGGATGAGCTTCTGCAGCAGGTGCAACTCGGCGACAAGCGCGACGTTCCGGCCGCCGCGCTGCCGCACGGCGACCAGCGCAAGCTCGAGGTCGCGCTGCTGATGGCGCTCGACCCCAAGGTCTACATGTTCGACGAGCCGACAGCCGGCATGAGCGTCGACGACGCGCCGGTCGTGCTCGACCTGATCCGCGCACTCAAGGCGCGCGGCGACCGCACGATCCTGCTCGTCGAGCACAAGATGGATGTGGTGCGCGAACTCGCCGACCGCATCATCGTGCTGCACAACGGGCAACTCGTCGCCGACGGCGAGCCCGAAGCGGTGATCGCGATGCCGGTGGTGCAACAGGCCTACCTCGGCACCGCGGCGATGGAGGCGCATCCGGTATGAGCGGTGCGCTGCTCGAGTTGCGCGGTGTGCATACACACATCGGCGCCTATCACATCCTGCACGGCGTCGACCTCGTCGTGCCGGAGGGCGAGGTGACGATGCTGCTCGGCCGCAACGGCGCCGGCAAGACGACGACGCTGCGCACGATCATGGGCCTGTGGCAGGCGAGCGCGGGCGAGATCTCGTTTCGCGGCGAGGCGATCCACGGCCGCGCGACGCCCGACATCGCGCAGTCCGGCATCGCGTACGTGCCCGAGAGCATGGGCATCTTTGCCGACCTCACGGTGCAGGAGAACATGGTCCTCGCGGCGCGCGGCGCGTCCAACGCCGATGCGCTCGACGCCAAGCGCCTGGCGTGGATCTTCGACCTCTTCCCGGCGCTGAAGAAGTTCTGGCTCTACCCGGCCGGCAAGCTCTCGGGCGGACAGAAGCAGATGCTCGCCGTTGCGCGCGCGATCTGCGAGCCGCGCGCTCTCGTGCTCATCGACGAGCCGAGCAAGGGCCTTGCGCCGGCGATCATCCAGAACCTGATCGGCGCGCTGCGCGAGCTGAAGGCGCAGCGCACGACGATCCTGCTCGTCGAGCAGAATTTCCCGATGGCGTGCGCGCTAGGCGACAGCGTCGCCGTGATGGACGACGGCCGCGTCGTGCACCGCGGCTCGATGCGCGAACTGGCCGAAGACGAGGCGCTGCAGCAGCGCCTGCTCGGCCTCTCGCTCGGAGCCCACGCATGACGACGACCGCCGCGCTCAACCCCGAACAGGCCGCCGACGACATCCCGAAGGCGCGCTTCGACTGGATTCCGATCGCGCTCGTCGCGCTGCTGGCCGCGATCGCGCTGCCGGCGATCGGCAGCACCAGCACCTGGCTCACGCTCACCGTCGCCGGCCTCGCGATGGGTCTGATCGTATTCGTCATCGCGTCGGGCCTCACGCTCGTCTTCGGGCTGATGGACGTGCTCAACTTCGGCCACGGCATCTTCATCGCGATCGGCGCCTTCGTCGCGACGAGCGTGATGGGCTGGTCGGCAGGCGCCGGCTGGGGCGGCCTGGCCGCCGTGTTCGCCGCGATGGTCGCCGCGATGGCGATCGCCGCGGCGATCGGCTGGGCCTTCGAGCGCGTCATCATCCGCCCCGTCTACGGCATGCACCTGAAGCAGATCCTGATCACGATGGGCGGCATGATCGTCGGCGAAGAGATCATCAAGATGATCTGGGGCCCGCTGCAGATCGCGCTGCCGCTGCCCGAGGCGCTCGGCGGCGCCTGGCTGATCGGCGACGCCGCGATCGAGCGCTACCGTGTCTTCGCCGGCGCGATCGGCCTCGTCGTCTTCGCCGCGCTTGCGTTCACGCTCGCGCGCACCAAGATCGGCCTCCTGATCCGCGCCGGCGTGCAGGACCGCGAGATGGTGGAAAGCCTCGGCTACCGCATCCGGCGCCTCTTCGTCGGCGTGTTCGTCGTCGGCTCGGGGCTGGCGGGTCTGGGCGGCGTGCTATGGGGCCTGTACCAGCAAAGCGTCACGCCGCAGATCGGCGCGCAGGTCAATATCCTGCTCTTCATCGTCATCATCATCGGCGGCCTCGGCTCGACGCTCGGCTGCTTCGTCGGCGCCTTGCTCGTCGGGCTGATGGCGAACTACACCGGCTTCCTCGCGCCCAAGGTCGCGCTGTTCTCGAACATCGCGCTGATGGTCGCGATCCTGATGTGGCGGCCGCAGGGGCTGTATCCGGTGACGAGCCGATGAAGGCGCAAGGCTGACATGCTCGACCGCCTCCTCTCCCACGACCGCCCGCGCAGCGTCTGGCTCGCGCTGATGCTCGTTGCCGTGTTCGTCGCCCTCGCGTTCGCGCCGTTCCTGTTCCCCGGCGCGAAGGCGATGTCGGTCGCGGCCAAGATGCTCGTCTTCATCCTGCTCGTCGCGAGCTACGACCTGTTGCTCGGCTACACCGGCATCGTCAGCTTCGCGCACACGATGTTCTTCGGCATCGGCGCCTACGGCGTCGCGATTGCGAGCGCGCGCCTGGGCGACGGCTGGCTCGCGCTCGGCATCGGCGTCGTCGCGGCGCTCGCCGTCGCGCTCGTGCTGTCGCTCGTCATCGGCCTCTTCAGCCTGCGCGTGAAGGCGATCTTCTTCGCGATGATCACGCTCGCTGTCGCCGCCGCGTTCCAGACGCTCGCGTCGCAGCTGTCCAACGTCACCGGCGGAGAGGACGGCTTGAGCTTTCGCACGCCCGCGTGGCTGAGCCCGTCGTTCGAGCCGTTCGAGACCGAGGTCTTCGGGTTGCTGATCGATGGCAAGACGATCACCTACTGGCTGCTGTTCGTCGTCGTCGTCGCACTCGTCCTGCTGCTGCTGCGCATCGTCAACTCGCCGTTCGGCCGCGTGCTGCAGGCGATCCGCGAGAACGACTTCCGCGCCGAGGCGATCGGCTACCGCACCGTCGTCTACCGCAC
>JACSRM010000472.1 GCA_014879745.1 Burkholderiaceae bacterium
GCTCGACGAGAATACGCTGACGAGCGAGATCCGCCAGGTCAACATGGGCTTCAACCGCATGGCGCGCGAGCTCGCCAAGGTCGAGGAGGACCGCGCCGTGATGCTGGCCGGCATTTCGCACGACCTGCGCACGCCGCTCGCGCGGCTGCGCCTCGAGACCGAGATGAGCGTCGACGACGAGGAAGCCAGGCGCAACATGGCGCTCGATATCGACCAGCTCGACGCGATCATCGACAAATTCATGGACTACGCGCGACCGGGCGACGTGAAGCTCATGCCGGTGCATCTGTCGGGCGTCGTCGATCGCGAGATGGCGGCATTTCGCGATACCTCGCAGATCCGGTTCACGTCGCGCGTCGCGATCGATACCAAGGTGCTCGCCGACGAGACCGAACTCGGCCGCGTGCTCGCCAACCTGTTCGAGAACGCGCGCCGCTACGGCGCGAGCCGCGCGACTGGCGTCGCCGACGTCGTCATCACCTACGCGCGCAGCGGCCCGTGGGTGATCCTTTCGGTGCGCGACCACGGCCCCGGCGTGCCGGAGGAAAAGCTCGGCCATCTGACGACGCCGTTCTTCCGCGGCGATGCGGCACGCACCGCGGCAACCGGCGCCGGACTCGGCCTCGCGATCGTCGACAAGGCGCTGCACCGGATGGGCGGCAGCCTCGAGCTCGCGAATGCCGACGACGGCGGCCTGATCGTGCGGCTGCGCTTGAAGAAGGCACCTTGATGACGGCCCCCGGAGCCCTTCGGGCGCGCCGTCCCGCTTGCGGGTCGAGGGAGGCTCGGGCCGCTTGAGGCGGCCCGGTGCTGGCCCGATGGCGCGCCGCGCGGCGTCAATCGGCGCGCGTCAGCAGGCACACGGCACGCGCCTCGATCGCCTCGCCGCGGCCGACCGGCCCCATTCTCTCGGCCGTCTTCGCCTTCACGCTGACCTGATCGATCGCGACGCCAAGCGCCTGCGCGACGCGCTGGCGCATCGCCGCGATGTGCGGCGCGAGCTTCGGGGCCTGCGCGATGACGGTGCTGTCGACGTTGCCGACCTCGAAGCCGGCCGCGCGCACGCGGCGCGCCGCCTCGGCGAGCAGCGCGAGCGAATCGGCGCCGCGAAACTGCTCGTCGGTATCGGGAAAATGGTGGCCGATATCGCCGAGCGCGGCGGCGCCGAACAGCGCGTCGGTGATCGCATGGCACAGCGCGTCGGCGTCCGAATGCCCGGCGAGGCCGTGGCTGTGCGCAATCTCGACGCCGCCCAGCACGAGCCTGCGGCCGGCGGCGAGCGCATGCGTATCCCAGCCCTCGCCGATGCGCCACGCTGCGCCCTTGGCCTGCCGGCTCACGCGCGCGTCTCCAGCAGCCGCGCGGCGAGCGCGAAATCGGCTGCGACGGTGAGCTTGAAGTTCTCGACGCTGCCCGCGACGAGCCGCGGCGCAAGGCCCTGCGCCTCGACGGCGCCCGCCTCGTCGGTCACATCGTCGCCCGCGTTCGCCAGCACGCGCTGCAGCAGGGCGAGGCGAAACATCTGCGGCGTCTGCGCCGCCCACTTGTCGGCGCGAGCTACGGTCGAGATCGCCCGGCCGTCGCGCCCGACCTTCAAGGTGTCGGTCAGCGGCAGCGCGAGCAGCCCACCGATCGGGTCGTCGATGCAAGCGTCGATCAGCGCGTCGATCCACTCGGCGCGCACCAGGCAGCGCGCTGCGTCGTGGACGAGCACCCAGTCGTCCGGCTGCGCCCCGCGCGCGAACAGTTCGAAGAGGCCGTTGGCGACGCTGCGCGCCCGCGTCGCGCCGCCGCAGCGCGCGACCCAGTGCGTCGCATCGGCGAACCGCGGCACGTGCCGCTCGAAAGCATCGTCGCCCGGCGCCAGCACGACAAGCGTCCCAGCAAGGCGCGCCACCCCTGCCAGCGCGTCCAGCGTATGCGCGACCATCGCCCGGCCCGCGACCGGCAGATACTGCTTGGGCAGCCCGCCACCGGCGCGCACGCCGCTGCCAGCGCATGGCACGAGGGCAAAGCAGCGGGGCGCGGCGGTCATGGCGGGTCGCAAGTGTAGGCCAGCCATTGAAACGCTCCGGCCCTCATGGCGTCGCCCCCGGGCAGGCGCCGCGGTCGCGGTTCTCGAAGCCGTCCCGGTTCGCCAGCCACGCCGCGGACCGGACCCGCGCCGGCCTCAGACACGCAGCGCCGCGTCGAGCGCGCGCTCGAAGGTCTGCACCGTGCGCTCGGGGTTCTTCAGCTTGTCGAGCCCGAACAGGCCGATGCGGAAGGTCTTGAAATCCTTCCCTTCGTCGCACGCCAGCGGCACGCCGGCGGCGATCTGCAGCCCCTGGCGCAGGAAGGCCTGCGTATTCTGGAAGTCGTCGCGTTCCGTATAGCTGACGATCACGCAAGGCGCCTCGAAGCCGCTGGCCGCGACGCTCGGCAAGCCGCGCGCTTCGAGCAGCGCACGCACACGCCGGCCGATGTCGAGTTGCGCGTCGCGCGCCGCGTCGAAGCCGAACGCGGCCGTCTCCTGCATCGCATCGCGCAGATGCATCAGGCCGTCGGTCGGCAGCGTCGCGTGATAGGCGTGCCCGCCGTTCTCGTGCGCCTCCATGATCGCAAGCCACTTCTTCAGATCCATCGAGAAGCTGCTGCTCGTCGTGGCGTCGATGCGCGCGCGGGCTTCGTCGCCGAGCATCACCAAGCCGGCGCACGGCGTGCTGCTCCAACCCTTCTGCGGCGCGCTGACGAGGATGTCGACGCCGATCGCCTTCATGTCGACCCACATCGCGCCGGAGGCGACGCAGTCGAGCACGAACAGCCCGCCGTGCGCGTGCACCGCGCCGGCCACCGCGCGCAGGTACGCGTCGGGCAGCAGCATGCCGGCCGAGGTCTCGACATGCGGCGCGAAGACGAGGTCGGGCTTCTCCGTTCCGATCGCCGCGACGACCTCGTCGATCGGCGCCGGGGCGAAGGCGCCCTGCGGCCCCGGTTCGATGCGGCGCGCGGCGAGCACCGTCGTGCGCGACGGGATCGCGCCGGCCTCGAAGATCTGGCTCCAGCGGTAGCTGAACCAGCCGTTGCGAACGACGAGCACCTTCTTGCCGGTCGCGAACTGGCGGGCGACCGCCTCCATGCCGAAGCTGCCGCTGCCCGGCACGACGATCGCCGCGCGTGCGCCGTACGCGCGTTTCAGCAGCATCGACACGTCCTGCATCCCGCGCTGGAAGCGCTGCGACATGTGGTTGAGCGCGCGGTCGGTATAGACGACCGAATATTCGAGCAGGCCGTCGGGATCGATATTGGGAAGCAAGCCGGGCATGGTGGGGCTTTCGTTGTGTGCAGTCGGGACGACAGCGTAGCAGCGTCGCCAAGGCCGTGCCGCGCAAACCCCCATCGGCGCGACGGCCGACTCCGGTGGCCGCCCTTCCCGGCCCGATGCACGCAGGCCTGCGCCGCGCCACGGGCTCGACCCGCGTCCCGCGCATGGACGGTGCACGACCGGGTGCGACCCTACGACCCTACAATCGCAACCCTGCGCCCCGCCGCAACCGCGCCGGGGCGCCGTGCATTGCAGGAGCCGAATCCGCAATTGCAGAACGATATGCAACTTCCCACCCTCGCCCCCGGCAAGCGCTTCACGCTGCCGCGCCCGACCGGATCGGCCGATGCGCTGCTGCTCGCGCGCTTTGCCGTGCAGCAGGCGGGTACGGGGCGCATGACGGCGATCGTCAGCGCCGACCCCGCGGATACGCAGCGGCTCGAACAGGAACTGGCATTCTTCGAGCCGGGCCTGCGCATCGCCGTCTTCCCGGACTGGGAGACGCTGCCCTACGACAGCTTCTCGCCGCATCAGGATCTGATCTCGGAGCGGCTCGCGACGCTGTGGCGCATCCTGCAGTCGCGCAAGACCCGGCGCGAGATCGACGTCGTGCTCGTCCCGGCATCGACCGCGCTGACCCGGCTTGCGCCACCGAGTTTCCTCGCCGCCTACACCTTCAATTTCCGGCAGAAGGAAAAGCTCGATGAAGCCGGGCTCAAGGCACAGCTCACGCTCGCCGGCTACAGCCATGTGAGCCAGGTCGTCTCGCCCGGCGAGTACGCGGTGCGCGGCGG
>JACSRM010000165.1 GCA_014879745.1 Burkholderiaceae bacterium
CCTGATGACCATAGCGAGGTGGTCCCACTCCTTCCCATCCCGAACAGGACAGTGAAACGCCTCAGCGCCGATGATAGTGCGGGTTCCCGTGTGAAAGTAGGACATTGTCAGGCTATTAATTCGAGTGCCCCTGCCATCATGGCAGGGGCATTTTTCATTCTCGGCTCGGTACGCCTACGGACCTTCATGCGTCCGGCGGGAGTAGCTCGAGCGCCTGCTTGGCGGCTCGCTTCGATGTTTCCGTTTCGACGCCGGAGACGCTCCCCCTCGCATCGAAGAGCGCTTGCGCAAGATCCCGTTCACGGGCGGCGACGGTGTCCAGGAAGTCTCTTGCGCCTCGCATCTCCTTGAAGGTGTCGAAGCCGGACTCGAGGAAGCGCTGGAGTTCGCCGAGCCCCGCCGCCTTTGCGGGGCCGCGCATCAGTTTCAGCGAATGCCGCAGCAAGGGCCGCCGGGTGTAGAGATCGAGTGCGGAGCCGACCTCGAGGGTCAATCCGATCTGGAGCGATCGATCGGCGCGCCGCGCGGTCGCGTGCCAGGCCTTCAGGTAGTCCGAGGCCGCGATTTCGCTCACATCCAGATGCATCCCCATCTCGCTGTCGAGTTGCTCGGAGAGGGTATGCAGGCGTGCCAGCGTCTCGACAGTATTGACGATCTCGGACGGAAACAGGCGCACGAGCGCCGGTACGACCCGGGCGAACTGGGCGTCGCGCTGGCTGAAGTCACGTGGGCCATAGAGATCGTCGAGAAAGAATCGAGCCGCCGCGCCATAGCGCTGGCTCGCCAACAAGTCGCTGTAGGTATGCATGAAGCGTCGCTGCTGATAGCGCTTGACGGCGGCGACGCGCGCATGAAGTCCGGGGACCGATTCACGCCGCCGTCGCTCCAGTGCGACCTGATTGATCAGCGCGATGATGCCTTCGGCGCGGGGATTCATTCGCGCCAGCCGCCCGCGTTGCACAAGCGGCCCCTAGACTGCGAGTCCGGGACTGCCAAGATCATCGATGCCGACGCCATGCTCGCCCGCCTCCAGCAAACCACCACCTTCGCATTGATCGGCATCGCGCTCGCATGGGCGATCGTGCACGCCAGCCGGGGGGCGGTCTGGGTCGGGATTGCCGGTGCAATGTTCATCGTCTTCTCGTATGCGATCGTACTTGCGGTCGAGATGCTGGTCGCGCGGCAGGTCAACCGCGACGAGGCCGTCGGTCCGGCAGATGCGGCGGCGCTTTGCCGTGCCTGGAGCGCCGAAGTCCGTTGCAGTGCCCGGACGTTCTTCTGGAATCAGCCCTTCCGCTCGCAAGCCGTGCCCGATCGCCTGTCGAGTGCCGATGCCGATCGCGTCGGCATCGTCCTCGTGCACGGTTTCGTCTGCAACCGCGGGCTGTGGAATCCGTGGCTGCGGCGATTTCGAGATCTCCGCATTCCGTTCGCCGCGGTCAACCTCGAGCCGGTATTCGGCGGGATCGATAGCTACGCCGCCGCGATCGACGCCGCGGTTCGCCGCGTCGGCGCCGTCACCGGTCGCCCGCCGATCGTCGTCGCCCACAGCATGGGGGGCCTCGCGGTGCGCGCCTGGCTTTCGGCGCACGATGCCGCTTCGCGCGTGCAAAGCGTCATCACCCTCGGCACGCCGCACCACGGCACGGTGCTCGCGTCGCTCGCGGTATCCGCCAACGCAAGGCAGATGCGACGATCCAGCCCCTGGTTGAAGGCGCTCGAGCAGTGCGAACCTGCCGGCCTCCACGCATCCTTCACCTGCTACTACAGCAACTGCGACAACATCGTCATGCCGGCGTCGACGGCCACGTTGCGCGGTGCAGACAATCGCCAGTTGTCCGGCGTGGCGCACGTTCAGATGGCGAGCGACGAGCGCGTCTTTCGCGAGATCCTCGCGCGCATCCGGCACGTGTCGCGACCCGCCGGTTGAGCCCGATCAGAAGCGGCGGTCGGTCGCGAGCCTGGCATCGGCGGCCAGTTCCGCCGCATGTGCGATCTCGTCATACAGCGGCGTGAAGTCCGGCGCCGTCGCGTGCATCAATTCGGCGAAAGAGTCGATCACGAAATAGGTCGTCTGGTAACTGTCGATGCGGTAGCGCGTGCGCATGATCCGCATCAGGTCGAAGCCGATGCGCTGTGGCTCGGGGCTCGTCACGCTGTGACGCAACTCGCCCGCCGACGACAGTATCCCGGCGCCGTACGCGCGCAGCCCGGCCGGCGTCGCGATCAGGCCGAACTCCACCGTGTACCAGTACAAGCGCGCGAGGTACTCGCACGAATGCAGTCGGCTCGCCTTCAGGCCGCCCTGGCCATAGGCCTGCATATAGTCGGCGAACATCGGAACGAACAGCAGCGGCACGTGGCCGAACAGATCGTGGAAGACGTCGGGCTCGACGATATAGTCGAACTCCTCGGGCCGGCGCAGCCAGCCGGTGACCGGGAAGCGACGCTCGGCAAGCAGCGCGAAGAACGCCTCCTCGGGAATCAGCCCGGGGACCGCGACGACTTCCCAGCCGGTGGCTTTGTGCAACTTCTCGGACAACGCATCGAAGCGCGGAATCCGGTGCGCACTGCCGAGATGCTCGACCGCGGCGATGAATTCCTCGCAAGCGAGCCCGGGCAGTTGCGCCGACTGGCGCTCGTAGAGCCGGCGGTACAGCGCGTGTTCCTCGCTCGTATAGCGCTCCCAGTGCTGCTCGCAGGTGTAGTCGCTTCGCGCGCTCGAATAGTCGCCGCGCGGCGGCCGCTCGCCGGTGCCGTAGGTGACGGGCGCGATGCCCTGGTTCACCGCCTTGGCGTCGGGCGCGGCGGGCGCCCCCTTGTCCCGGGGCTTCATGTCGCGCCCTTGTCCTCGAGGACGCCGCGGCGCACCTGATCGAGCTCGATGCTTTCGAACAGGGCGCGGAAGTTGCCTTCGCCGAAACCCTGGTCGCCCTTGCGCTGGATGATCTCGAAGAAGATCGGCCCGATCACCGTCTGCGTGAAGATCTGCAGCAGCAGTTCGTTGGGTGCGCCCTGGTGCGTCGCGCCGTCGATCAGGATGCGCAGGCGGCGCAGGTCCGCGACCGATTCGCCGTGGTTCGGCAACCGCTTGTCGACGAGGTCGTAGTAGGTTTCGATCGTATCCTGGAAGGCGACACCCTTGCCCTTCAGGCCCTCGACCGTGGTGTAGATATCGTCGGTGCCGAGCGCAATGTGCTGGATGCCTTCGCCGTGGTAGAGGTCGAGGTATTCCGCGATCTGGCTCTTGTCGTCCGAGCTTTCGTTGATCGGGATGCGGATCTTTCCGCACGGGCTCGTCATCGCCTTGCTCTTCAGGCCGGTGAGCTTGCCTTCGATGTCGAAGTAGCGCACCTCCTTGAAGTTGAAGAGCCGCTCGTAGAAGTCCGCCCACTCCTTCATGCGACCGCGGTGCACGTTGTGCGTCAGATGGTCGATATAGGTCAGCCCGTCGCCCGTGGCGGTCTGCGAGGCGCCGGCGATCGGCACGAAATCGACGTCATAGATGCTGATATTGCCGATCGCGCCCGCTGCCGCGCCGCCCTTGCCGTGCCAGCGGTCGACGAAATAGATCAGCGAATCGCCGATGCCCTTGATCGCCGGGATATTCAACTCCATCGGGCCGGTCCGGTTGTCGAAGCCCCAGGCGCCGAGCTCGAGGGCGCGCGAATAGGCCTTGTTCGCATCGTCGACCCGAAATGCCATCGCGCAGACGCTCGGCCCGTGCAGTCGCGCAAAGCGCTGCGCGAACGAATCCGGCTCGGCATTGATGATGAAATTCACCTCGCCCTGGCGGTACAGCGTCACCGCCTTGTGCCGATGGCGCGCGATGGCGGTGAAGCCGAGCTGCTCGAACAGGCCGCCGAGCGCGGCCGGATCGGGGGCCGCGTATTCGACGAACTCGAATCCGTCGGTGCCCATCGGGTTGTCCCAGGGAGTGAACTGCATGCTTGCGCTCCTTCCTTCCCGCGCACTCGGCGCAGCTTGATTGCTATCGAGCCGCCGGGCGTCAAATGCGTGTCAGCACGAGCGCCAGTTCGCTTGCGCCCAGCGGATGCGCCACGCTATCGTAGGGCGGCTTGGGCCAGTCCCACA
>JACSRM010000185.1 GCA_014879745.1 Burkholderiaceae bacterium
GGCGATGACGTGCATCAGCGGCCCGCCCTGGATGCCGGGGAAGATCGCGCTGTTGATCTTCTTCGCGATCGTCTCGTCGTTCATCAGTACGATGCCGCCGCGCGGGCCGCGCAGGCTCTTGTGCGTCGTCGAGGTCACGATGTCGGCGTGTGGCACCGGGTTCGGATAGAGGCCGGCGGCGATCAGCCCGGCGTAGTGCGCCATGTCGACCATCAGGTAGGCGCCGATCTCCTTGGCGATCTGCCCGAAGCGCTCGAAGTCGATGCGCAGGCTGTAGGCCGACGCGCCGGCGATGATCATCTTCGGCTTGTGCTCGCGCGCGATGAGGGCGACGGCGTCGTAGTCGATCGCCTCGTCGGCGCCGAGCCCGTAGCTCACGACCTTGAACCACTTGCCGCTCATGTTGAGCGCCATGCCGTGCGTCAGGTGGCCGCCCTCGGCGAGGCTCATGCCCATCACCGTGTCGCCCGGCTGCAGCAGACCGAAGAACACCGACTGGTTGGCCTGCGAGCCGGAATTGGCCTGCACGTTGGCGTACCCAGCGCCGAAGAGCTGCTTCACGCGGTCGATCGCGAGCTGCTCGACGACGTCGACGTTCTCGCAGCCGCCGTAATAGCGGCGGCCGGGATAGCCTTCGGCGTACTTGTTCGTCAGTTGGCTGCCCTGTGCGGCCATCACGGCGGGCGAGGTGTAGTTCTCCGACGCGATCAGCTCGATGTGCTCTTCCTGGCGCCGGTTCTCGGCCTGGATCGCGGCCCAGACCTCGGGGTCGGTGAGGGCGATGGTGGATTGGGTGCGGTCGAACATGCTGGCAGTCCTCTTCGAAGTGGAAGACCCTCGACGCTGCGGCGCAGTGCGGCGCTTGCATGTCGAGGGCTGCCCAGGCGAACGGCGGATCGGCGGCGAGCCGTCCGCGCTCCCCGGTGGTTCACCACCTCGGGCCCTTCGTGGCAGAGCCCTGTCGCCAGTCGCGCGGCGTTCGAAGTGTAGCGCCGCCGGCGCGGCAGGGCGGCGGCGGGGCGGCGCAAGGCCTGGACATCCCGGCCGGCGCGCGGCCGGCGTCCTCGCCTGGCGGCGTCAGTGGGCGAGGGCGACGATCTGCGCTTGCGCGGCGGCGCCGAGCTGAACCGCGTCCGGTTCGCCAGGCTTGATCGGTTCGGCCGGCGTTTCGGCGGGGGCGACGGCCGGCTTCGCGACGACGGTGGTCGTGCGGATCGTCGCCGGCACCGACTTGCCGCCGGCGACATTCTTCAGGTAACCCTGCTCGGCGAGCACCTTGCTCGCGTAGCCGTTGTCGCTGGCCTGATTGCCGGCGCCGACGTAGTAGCGCAGCCCGGCTTCGATGCTGCCGGCGCGCTGGATGCACTCCTTGAGCACCTGGACGCCGACCTTCAGATTGGCGACCGGGTCGAACGCGGCGAGCGTGCCGCCGAAGCGCTCGTACTTTTCGTCGTGCACACGCGTCATCACCTGCATCAGCCCCTGGGCGCCGACCGGGCTCTGCGCGAACGGATTGAAGCTCGACTCGATTGCCATGATGGCGAGGATCAGCGTCGGATCGACGCCCACCTTCGGGCCGACCGCCCACGCCTCCTGCACGAGGCGGCTGACGGGTTCGGGTGCAACCTTGTAGCGGCGCGCGAGCCACATCGCCACCGCGGCCTGCTGTCGCGTCAGGTCCTTCGGGTGGACCGCCCTGGCCCGGATCACGGCGTGCGGTTCGGCGAGCGCCGCGGCCGTGAGTTCGGCCGGATCGGTGCGCTGTTCCTGGCGTGCCTGCAGCCAGTCGAAGGCCTCGCTCTCGATGCTGTGGCGCAAGTCGGCCTTGCCGGCCACGAAGGCGGCGGCGGCGACGACGATCAGCCCGACGAGCGCCAGGCTGTTGTGGCTGACTTCGAGCAGGCCATTGCCCACATCGCGCAGGAAGACCGACGCCGAATCGGCGCAGGCCCTTCCCGCCGCGCGGGCCCTGATCAGCAGCTGTTCTCGACGCGTTGCCATGATGGCGACTCCTTCTTGTCTTCCACCAGATGTCGTGCCGGCCCACGCGGGTGCCGTGACGAGGTGGCGGTGATAATCCGCAAGTCCGAGCCGCGTTCGTGCGACAGCGCGTCTGGCGCTTGTTGTCGGCACGCCTTTGGCGGCTCGGCACCCTCAACGCAGCGCCGAGGCTGGCGTCCGCAGATGAGGGTAATCCCTGAATCGGGAGAAAACTGGGCGGATTCTGAGAGACAAGTCATAACGGGTCAATACTTAAGATCGTCAAAACAACAACTTTTGAGTATGAAATACGACGATCTTCGCGACTTTCTTGCCGGCCTCGAAGCGTCCGGGGAGTTGGTGCGGGTCGCAGAGCCAGTCTCGGCGCGGCTCGAGATGTCGGCGCTCAGTGATCGGGTGCTGCGCGCTGGCGGGCCGGCGCTGCTGTTCGAACGGCCGGCCGGTTACAAAATTCCGGCCTTGACAAATCTGTTCGGAACGACTTCCAGGGTCGCGCGCGGCATGGGCGCGGCGGATGTAGGCGCGCTGCGCGATGTCGGCCGGGTGCTCGCGAGCCTGAAGGAACCCGACCCGCCCAAGGGCCTGAAGGACGCCGGCAGGTTGCTGCAGATGGCCAAGGCGCTGTGGGACATGAAGCCGGCGACGGTGCGCCGCCCGGTGTGCCAGGAAGAAGTCCTGGTCGGCAACGAAGTCGATCTGGCGCAGTTGCCCATCCAGACCTGCTGGCCGGGCGACGCCGGCCCCCTCATCACCTGGGGCCTCGTCATCACCCGCGGGCCGCAGTCGGTAGCGGCGCCGCGCCGGCGGCAGAACCTCGGCATCTACCGCCAGCAGGTGATCGGCCGGCGCCGGGTCATCATGCGCTGGCTCGCGCATCGGGGCGGCGCGCTCGACTTCCGGGATTTCGCGCTCGCCCATCCCGGACGGGCGTTTCCGCTCGCCGTCGCGCTCGGCGCCGATCCGGCGACGATGCTCGGCGCCGTCACGCCGGTGCCGGATACGCTGTCGGAATATCAGTTCGCCGGGCTGCTGCGCGGCAGCCGCACCGAGCTTGCCGAGACCGGCGTCGGCGAGGACGGCCTCGCATTGCAGGCTCCGGCGCGCGCCGAGATCGTCCTCGAAGGCTCGATCCCGGCCGCCGCGGCGGGCTTTGCGGACGAGAGCGAATACGGCGTCAAACTGCGCGAGCAGGGCGGCTACCTGCACGCGCTGGAAGGGCCGTTCGGCGATCACACCGGCTACTACAACGAGCAGGACTGGTTTCCGGTCTTCGAGATCGAGCGCCTCACCCGGCGGCGCGACCCGATCTACCACTCGACCTACACCGGCAAGCCGCCCGACGAGCCGGCCGTGCTCGGCGTTGCGCTCAACGAGGTCTTCGTGCCGATCCTGCAGAAGCAGTTTCCCGAGATCGTCGACTTCTACCTGCCGCCCGAGGGCTGCAGCTACCGGATGGCGATCGCGTCGATCCGCAAGAGCTATCCGGGGCACGCCAAGCGCGTGATGTTCGGCATCTGGAGCTTCCTGCGCCAGTTCATGTATACGAAGTTCATCGTCGTCACCGACGACGACGTCGATATCCGCGACTGGCGCGAAGTGATCTGGGCGATCACCACCCGGGTGGACCCGGTTCGCGATACGACACTCGTCGCGAATACGCCGATCGACTACCTCGACTTTGCATCTCCGGTAAGCGGCCTGGGCGGCAAGATGGGACTCGACGCAACGAACAAGTGGCCGGCCGAGACGGCGCGCGAATGGGGCCGCGCGATCGCGATGGACGCCGCCGTCGAGCGGCGCGTCGCGGACGTGTTCGACCGGCTGATGGCCCCGCCCGGTGCGAGGCACCCGTCGCCGCGGCCCTCATGAACTGCCGCCTCAGAAGGGCACGCCGAGTGCGACGAAGTGGAGCACCCACTCGTGCGCCGGATCGATGCCCACCAACGCCGCGGCCTCGGTGTCGTAGAAGGCGCCCACCGAACATGCCGCGAGGCCGCGCGCTCCAGCGGCGAGGTAGATGCGCTCGCCGACGCGGCCGGCTTCGGTGAGCGCGTGGCGGTAGCCGCGCGCCGCCCAGCGGGTCGGCCCGCAGCGCGTCGAGGTCGGCCGCAACGACGATCACCGCCTGCGCGTCGCCGATCACGTCTTGCTCCAGGCCGGCGGCGCGCGCCTCGCGGCGCAAGATCCCGCGTCGCCGCGCAGCGAGCGCATGTTCGGCGATGTGATATCGATAGGCGCCCGCCTCCAGGCCGTGGACCGCGTGCGCGACGAGGTCGATGCGCAGCGCCTGCGTCAGCATATCGGGCGCGTCGAGCGAGGCGAGCACTGCCGCCAGGTCGTCGCGACCGAGTTCGGCATCGGCAAAGCGTCGCACCGAGCGACGCGCGGCAATGCTTTCGAGCCGGCCGTGCCTGGGCGCCGAGCCTGGCGCGAGGACGATCGATTCGGCGCCGCGTCGCGCTGGCGCCGTTCGGCGCGGCGATGCCGGCGGGGCAGCGGCGCGCCATGAGGTCGCTGCGTGAATGGCCGTCGTCGGGCGCTTCGGCGCGGCGCCCACCGCGGGTACCGTGGTGCCGGGTGGCAGCGCAAAGGCAAGCATCGACGGTGCTGCCGGTCCGACCGCGATCCATCCCAGCACGCCTTCCTCGGCCGCGTCCAAGCCGAGCGCGGCGGCGCATCGCGCCTCGTCGAAGAGCAGGGCGATACGACTGCCAAGGCCGATCTCGAGGAGCGTGACGCACAGATTCTCGAGCGCATGGCCGAAGTCGGCGACGACATAGCGATAGGCCCGGTCGCCATACTTGTGCTCGCTGCGGCCGAAGACCGCGCTCGCGACGATGATTGCCGTGCCGCCCGGCAGTGACGCCGCACCGGCCGCCAACGCGATCTCCTGCACCAGCGCGAGCGCCTGGGCGGGGCTGGTGGGGCCGACACGCTGGAGCGCCGGACCGGTGGCGTCGTAATGCCACAGTCCGGCAGCGATGCCCGGCAGGCCGCCCAGCGCGACGTAGAACTCGCAGGGAAACAAGGCCCCTGACGACGGCGCGGCGCGCAGGGTCAGGGTTGCGCGCCGGGTGGTGATGCCGGCGGTATGCCAGAGCAGCGTCGCGAGCGCCCGCAGATCAAGCTCGCTGCCAGCCACTGCAAGCGGATCGGGCAGCGTGATGCGTTCGGCGCCGGGGAAGCGCTTGAACGGCGCCGGCGCCTGGCCCCAGTCCAGCCCCGGGGCGCGCAGCGCACCCCTGGCATGCGACGACAGCGCGTGAAAGCGTTCGACCGTCTGCCACTGGGATCCGTCCGGCGCCGTCGAGACCGGCTCGACGGCAGGGCCGCGCGAGAGTCGCCAGCCGGCCCAGAATGCGGCCGCAAGGCCGGCAATCGCGCCCAGGCCGCCGAGCACTGCGCGGCGCCGCGGCGCCGCGGTGCCTACGGCCACCGGCCGCGTCAGCGTGTTCCAGACGATGCGCCAGTTCAGCCAGAGGTGCAGCGCAACGACGAGCAGCGTCGCGTAGCCGAACAGATAGTGCCAGTCGAAGACCGGCAACTGCTGGCTGGCAACCCAGAAGATGCCCAGCGCCGCAGTGCCGATGACGTAGAACAGCAGCAGCAGGCTGACCGCAACGTTGAACACTCGCCGCGAAGGCGGGCGTCGACGCAGCCAGCGCCATGCGATCCATGCCGCGACGGCGAGCAGCGGTAGCGCAATCCACAGGAGCTTGGGCATTGCAGTCGCTCGGCCAAACCTCGTTGCAGCGCGCTGATTCTAGAAGTGCAAGCTGCGGTCTCTTGCGGATGCGGCGCAACTGGCGATGCCGCTCGGACTCGGTTACCCGCTGGGTTACCCGCTGCAGTTGCGGGACGAGATCTCCGGGAAGAGATCTCCGCTTGTAATTCCCGTCGGACAGGAATATTCTCGACACGCCTGCACGCAGGCGTTCAAGCTGGCGCAGTCCCTGCGCTACAGGAGCCCCGGACCCAACATCCTCCGGAGCCCCGGAACGGTGACGTGAGTCACCAGCCCCTCCCGCCGCACCGCCGGTTGGAGGGGTTTCTATTTGGCGGCATGGCTTCGCGGCAAGCGGCGGCTCGATGCCGGCCCGCCATCAATCTCCCACCAGCCTCGCCAGTCCTTCGCGCAGGACGAGCCGCACACGCTCGAAGCCTTCGGCGCTCGGAATCCAGTCGACCGCGCCGCCGCGGTTGAGCGGCGCGAGGGCGATCGGCGCGGCGATAAATTCGATCGCGCCGCCGGCCGCGGCGTCGAACAGGCGCAGCGCACGCGGCATGTGCCAGGCGTGAGTGACGAGGACGGCGCGCGTCACGCCGGCCTGCTTCAGGAGCGCGACGCTGCGGATCGCGTTCTCGCGCGTATCGCGCGAGTCGCCTTCGGTCCACTTCAGCGGCAGGCCGAAGTCCTTCGCGGCGACGTGTGCGGCGACCTCGGCCTCGGTTGGCCCGCTGCTGTCGCCCCAGCCGACGCCGCCGGTGAAGCCGACCGTCGCGCCGGTTTCGCGTGCGAGCCAGACGCCGTAGTGCAGGCGCTCGAGCGACCGCGGCCGCAGCGTCGAGCGCCCGTATTCGGGTGCGAAAGCGTCACGCCCGCCGCCGAGGACGACGATCGTGAGCGGTTGGCGCGCTTTCACATCCGCCTTCAATCGGGCGATCGCATCCGCGCTCAGCGCCGGTGGCGGGCGCAGCAGAAACTGCGTCAGCAGCGAGCCCACGCCGTTGCAGGCACTCAGCCAGATGCCGAGCGTGCCGATCAGCACGAACAGCCAGCCGAGGCCGCGCCGCGGCAGGATCAGGCGCGCACCGATCAGGACCAGCAGCAGCAGCGGCACCGGCGGCAGGACGAGCGCCGTCAGCACGGGCTTCCACGCTTCGATGCCGAGCAGGGAGAACAGTTCGTTCACGATGGGTCGACCGCGCCGGGCCGCGCACAATGCACGCTGGCCGCGATTGTGCCGCAGCACACTACATTGGCGGTCTGTCCGTTGCAAAGGGATGCATGATGAGCTCGTCGCCCGGCCGCCCGAAGACGGGCTTGCTCCCCCTCGGAGCGGCCAGTGCGAAGCACCGCAGGAGGCAACGTTGAGCAAAGCCACACCACCCGCTGCCCCGATCGACGCCGCCCTGCTGCGCCGCTTGCTGATCCGCAATTTCGACGCCGCGCCGAAATCGCTCGAGCAGCGCGCGCCGCTCTACGAGAGCCTTTGCGCGAGGCTCGGGGAGGGCACGGCCGCCGCCAAGCTCGGCATCAGCATCGATACCGTCGCCCCCGGCAAGCGCAGCTGCCCCTATCACTTCCACTATGCGCAGGAGGAGGCCTTCGTCGTGCTCGAGGGCGAAGGCACGCTGCGCGTTGCCGGTCAGATGCTCGCGCTGCGGGCCGGCGACGTCGTCTTCATTCCGCCCGGCCCCGACTACCCGCACCAGATCATCAATACGTCGGATGCGCCGCTGAAATACCTGTCGATCAGCACGCGCGACAGCCCCGAGGTCGTCGTCTACCCCGATTCGGACAAGTATCTGCTGCTGGCACGGCATGATGCAAGCGCGCACCGCTTCGGCGCGATGCACCGTGCGAGCGACGATCTGGACTACTGGGACGGCGAGCCTTGAGTCAAGGCAGGCCGCCGGGCGCTCAGACGGCGAGCAGCTCGACCTCGAACATCAGCGTCGCGTTGGGCGGAATCACGCCGCCCGCACCGCGCGCGCCGTAGCCGAGCGCGGCCGGGATGACGAGCACGCGCGTACCGCCGACCTTCATGCCCTGCACGCCCTCGTCCCAGCCGCGGATCACGTGGCCGGCGCCGAGCGGAAATTCGAACGGGTCGCTGCGATCCTTGCTCGAATCGAACTTCGCGCCCTTGACGCCGTCGTTGTAGAGCCAACCGGTGTAGTGAACGCGCACATTGTGGCCGGCCCTGGCCTCGGCGCCGCTGCCGGCGACGGTATCGATATACTGCAGTCCGGAGGGGGTCGTATTCATCGGCTGGGTACTCGCAAAGTGGGGCAACCCCCGATCATGCCATCGTTGCGCACCGCATCCGGCGCCGCCCAGCGCGCGCGCCAGGCATCTATCGCCTGCGCCAGCCAGCCGCCGACGTCGGCGGCTTCGCTTCGCACGCCGAGCACCGCACCCGCCGCACGCAGCGCGGCCAGCGGATCGCCGGTGTCGATCGAAGCGGCGCCGTTCTGCTTCGACAGCTTTTCGCCGTCCGCGCCGAGCACGAGCGGCGTGTGCAGGTAGCGCGGCGTCGGCAGGCCGAGCATGCGCTGCAGCGCGATCTGGCGCGGCGTATTGTCGGCCAGGTCCTCGCCGCGCACGACGTCGGTCACGCCCTGCGCGGCGTCGTCGACGACGACCGCCAGCTGGTAGGCCCACAACCCGTCGGCGCGGTGCAGCACGAAGTCGCCGACGGCACGCGCCACATCCTGGCGCAGCGGCCCGAGACGGCGGTCGGTCCAGGCGATCGACGCATCGGCATCGAGCCGCAGGCGCACCGACCGCGCCGGCTTGTCGCCAAGCCCGCCGCGTTCGGGCCGGCAGGTGCCCGGGTAGACCCACTCGGCGTGGCGCGCGTGCGGCCGGCCGGCGGCGATCAGCGCGCGCGCGATATCGCTGCGCGTGCAGCCGCACAGGTAGGCCCGCCCGCTGGCGAGCAGACGGTCGAGAGCGGCGCGATAGAGCGCGTCGCGTTCCGATTGCCGCACCGGTTCCTCGTCTGGCGTCAGGCCGCAGGACGCGAGCTGCGCAAGGATCAGGCGGTCCGCGCCGGCCACGCAGCGCGCGGTGTCGACATCCTCGATGCGCACCAGCCAGCGACCGCGATGCGCGCGCGCATCGAGCCAGCTTGCCAGGGCGGCGACGAGCGAGCCGGCATGCAGCGGTCCGGTCGGCGACGGCGCGAAGCGCCCGACGTAGCGCGGCCGCTCGAGGCCGCCGGCGGCGCTCATATGATGAGACCGCTGTGTCGCTCCAGAAGCGCCTTGCGCGTGGCCGGGGCTTCGAGCTGCTGCAGCCACCAGGCGAGTGCCCGTCCCGGCGGTACGTCGCGGCCGTCGTCGGTGCGCTGCACCCGCCAGGCGCACGCCAGCCGCGCCCGGGCGAGCTGGCGCTGCACCGGCCGCACGACGAGCAGGCCGGCGCGGACATGTTCGCGCACCATCGGCTCGGCGAGGAAGCCGCAGCCCAGGCCGCGCAGCTGGGCCTCGATCTTGGCCGGCACGGTGGCCACCGTCAGCACGTCCTGCCCGGGCAGCAGGTTGAAGGTCAGCGGCGCGAGGCGGCGCGCCGAATCGGCGACCGCGATCGCCCGATGGCGCAGCAATTCTGCGTCCGACAGCGGTTCGTGCGGCGACTTCGCGAGCGGATGGTGCGGCGCCACCGCGAAGACGAACTCCATCTCGCCGAGCGGCATCGAGCGCAGCCCGGCGGCCGGCGACGAACCGAGCGAGCAGCCGATGGCAAGGTCGGCCTCGCCGCTCGTCAGTGCGTCGAGCGTGCCGGCCAGCACTTCGCTGCGCAGGCGCAGGCGCGTGCCGGGCGCGTCGAGGGCATAGAACGCCTCGCACAGCTCGAAGATGGTGACGCGTGAAATGACGCCGTCCACCGCCACCGTGAGCTGCGTCTCCCAGCCCGCCGCGACGCGCTTGACACGATTGGAAACGGCGTCCATCTCGGCCAGCAGGCGCCGCCCTTCGGCGAGCAACTCGGTGCCGGCGGCCGTCAGCCGCGCCTGGCGCGAGCTGCGGTCGAACAGCAGCACGTCGAGCGCTTCCTCGAGCTGGCGCACGCTGTAGGTCAGCGCGGACGGCACCTTGCCGAGCTCGCGCGCCGCGGCGGCGAAGCTGCCGCAGCGGGCGATCGCATCGACCATCGCGAGGGCGTCGGGGGTGAGGGCGTTGCGTGCGGCGGTCATCGGGGGTGCAGGGCGCGATTACCTGTTTCATCATATTTGAATGCCAAGGTCAATGCGCGCGTCCGATGCCGCGCCGCGCGGTGTCTAAAGTGGCCCAAGAGTCGCGAAAGAGGGGCCTCGCGCAGCGGGGATCGAAGCGAGCGAATGCGCCGGGACGCCGGCGACATGGCCTTTCGACCGGCTCGATGGCGTGCAGGCGCCGCATGAAAGGAGCGTTTCGATGATCACCTTGCGCAAGTCCGCCGAACGCGGCCATGCCGACCACGGCTGGCTCGAGTCGTTTCACAGCTTCTCGTTCGCCGAATACCACGACCCGCGCTACATGGGCGTCGGCAACCTGCGCGTCATCAACGAGGACCGGGTCGCGCCCGGCACCGGTTTCGGCAGCCACGGCCATCGCGACATGGAGATCGTCTCCTATGTTCTCGAAGGCGCGCTCGGTCACCGCGACAGCCTCGGCCAGAGCGCGACGATCCGCCCCGGCGATGTGCAGCGCATGAGCGCCGGCAGCGGCATCCGGCACAGCGAATTCAACGTCTCGCGCGACGTGCAGACGCACTTCCTGCAGATCTGGATCCTGCCCGATGCGCTCGGCATCGCTCCCGGCTACGAGCAGATCCATATCGCCGACGACGAAAAGCGAGGCCGGCTGCGCCGCATTGCCAGCCCGCAAGGCGGCGACGGCGCGGTCCGGCTGCACGCCGATGCGACGCTCTACGCCGGGTTGTTCGATGCTGGCGAGGCGGCGCGCATGACGCTCGATGCGGCGCGCCACACCTACGTCCAGCTGGCGCGCGGCACGCTGGTCGCAAATGGCATCGCGCTCGCGGCGGGCGACGCCTTGCATCTGCAGGGCGAGCGCGAACTGACGCTCGAGGGCGGCGCCGATGCCGAAGTGATCGTCTTCGATCTCGCGCCCTGAGTCCGGCGCGCCGCGCGCCGCGTGACGCGCGGCGCGTCCGGGGCGGCGCGGCAGGTCGCCTGCCTAGAATGCCGGTCATGGCCTTCGTTCACCTGCGCACCCACACCGAATTCTCGGTCGTCGATTCGACCCTGCGTGTCGATGCCATGGTCGCCGCGGCGGCCGCCGACCGCCAGGGCGCGATCGCGATCACCGATCTGTCGAACCTGTTCGGCGCCGTCAAGCTCTACCGTGCGGCCCGCAAGGCGGGCGTCAAGCCGATCATCGGCGCCGATGTGTGGCTCGCACCGCAGGGCGCGGACAAGCAGCCCAGCCGGCTGCTGCTGCTCGCGGCGTCGGCCGCCGGCTATACCAACCTGTGCCGCCTGCTGACCAGCGCCTGGACGCAGCCGCCCGAGGCGCAGCGTCGCGCGCAGGCGTGGATCGAGTGGGCTGCGCTTGCCGACTGCGCGGAGGGCATGATCGCGCTGTCGGGTGCCGATCAGGGTGCGATCGGCGTGGCGCTGCTGGCGCGCGACGGCGACGGCGCGCGGCGCGTCGCACAACACCTGGCGTCGATCTTCCCGCGGCGTTTCTACATCGAACTGCAGCGGGCCGGCGGCGCGACGAACGAGGCGCATGTGCGCGCCGCGGTGCCGCTCGCGGCCGAGCTCGGGCTGCCGGTCGCCGCGACCCATCCGGTGCAGTTTCTGGCGCCGGAGGATTTCGAGGCGCACGAGGCGCGGGTCTGCATCGCCGATGGCGAGACGCTTGCGAATCCGCGTCGCGTCAAACGCTTCAATGCGCAGCAGTATTTCAAGACGCAGTCCCAGATGGAGGCGCTGTTCGCCGACCTGCCGAGCGCGCTGGCCAATACGGTCGAGATCGCGCGCCGCTGCAACCTGTCGCTCGTGCTCGGCAAGGCGCGGCTGCCCGACTTTCCGACGCCTGCGGTGGACGGCGTGCAGCTCGGCCCCGAGGCCTACTTTCGCCAGCTCAGCCACGCCGGCCTCGAAAGGCGCCTGGCGCAGCTCTATTCCGATCCGGCGCAGCGCGACGCCGAGCGCGAACGGTATGTCCAGCGCCTCGAGTTCGAGATCGAGACCATTCTGGAGATGGGATTCGCCGGCTACTTCCTGATCGTCGCCGACTTCATCGCCTGGGCGCGCGACAACGGCTGCCCGGTCGGCCCGGGCCGCGGCTCGGGCGCGGGTTCGCTGGTCGCGTACTCGCTCGCGATCACCGACCTCGATCCGCTGCGCTACAAGCTGCTGTTCGAGCGCTTCCTGAACCCGAAGCGGGTGTCGATGCCGGACTTCGATATCGACTTCTGCCAGGGCAACCGCGACCGCGTGATCGAGTACGTGAAGCACAAGTACGGCCGCGACGCGGTGAGCCAGATCGCCACCTTCGGCACGATGGCCGCGAAGGCGGCGCTGCGCGACGTCGGCCGCGTGCTCGGCATGAGCTACGGCCACGTCGACAGCATCGCCAAGCTCGTTCCGGCGCCGCCCGGCAAGACCGTGACCCTTGCGCAACCGCCCGACGAGCCCGACAGCGGCGTGATCTATGCGCGGCGCGAGAACCCGGAGATCGGCCGCCGCGAACAATCCGAGGAGGAAGTCGCCGAACTGCTGGCGCTGGCGACGCGCGTCGAGGGCATCGTGCGCAACGTCGGCATGCACGCCGGCGGCGTGCTGATCGCACCCGGACGCATCACCGACTTCTGCCCGCTCTACATGCAGCCCGGCAGCGACCATGCGGTCAGCATGTTCGACAAGGACGACGTCGAGGCGATCGGCCTCGTCAAGTTCGACTTCCTCGGGCTGGCCACGCTCACCGTCCTCGAGCTGGCGAAGAAGTTCATCCGCGAGCGCCATGCCGACCGGCGCGACTTCGCCTTCGAGACGCTGGCGCTCGACGATCGCGCGACGTATCAGCTGATGTCCGAGGGCCGCACGGTGGCCGTCTTCCAGCTCGAAAGTGCCGGCATGCAGCGCATGCTGCGCGAAGCCAGGCCGAGCGTCTTCGAGGATGTGATCGCGCTCGTCGCGCTGTTTCGCCCGGGGCCGATGGACCTGATCCCGAACTACTGCGCGCGCAAGCACGGCCGCGAGGCGGTCGAGTATCCGCATCCGCTGATCGAGGGCGTGCTCGCCGAGACCTACGGCATCATGATCTACCAAGAGCAAGTGATGCAGGTCGCGCAGATCGTCGGCGGCTATACGCTCGGCGGCGCCGACCTGCTGCGCCGGGCGATGGGCAAGAAGAAGCTCGAGGAGATGGCCGAGCAGCGCGCGATCTTCGCCGAGGGCGCGCGCAAGAACGGCATCGGCAGCGCGAAGGCGAACGAGATCTTCGACCTGATGGAGAAGTTCGCCGGCTACGGCTTCAACAAGTCGCACGCCGCCGCGTATGCGCTGCTGTCGTACCACACCGCCTGGGCGAAGGTGCACTATCCGGCCGAGTTCGTGGCCGCCAACATGAGCGTCGCGCAGGACGATACCGACAAGCTCAAGATCTTCCACGACGATGCGCGCGCGATGGATGTCGCCTTCGAGCCGCCCGACGTGAACCGCGGCGGCTATCGCTTCGAGCCGATCGGCGAGCGCCGCGTGCGCTACGGGCTGGGTGCGGTGAAGGGCACCGGCCAGGCAGCGATCGAGGCGATCGTCGAGGCGCGCGAGGAAGGCGGGCCGTTCAAGAGCCTGTTCGACTTCTGCGCGCGTGTCGATCGCACGCGCATCAACAAGCGCGCGGTCGAGGCGCTCGTCAAGGCCGGCGCGTTCGATTCGCTCGAGGCCCATCGCGCCTCGCTCGTCGCGAGCATCGGCCTCGCGTTCGACTTCGCCGACAGCCAGCTTGCGCACGCCGACCAGGGCGGGCTGTTCGACGACATGATCGACTCGCACGCCGCGTCGACGCAGGAGCCGCCGCTCGTCGCCGCCGACGCCTGGAGCATCCGCGAACGCCTGACGCTGGAGAAGGCGGCGGTCGGCTTCTTCCTCTCCGGCCATCTCTTCGATCAGAGCGTCGACGAGGTGCGCCGCTTCGCGAAGCGCCCGATCGCCGATCTGCTCGACAGCCGCGAGCCGCAACTGATCGCCGGGATCGTCAGCGACCTGCGCGTCGTCAACGGCCAGCGCGGCCGCATCGTGCTGTTCAAGCTCGACGACAAGACCGAGGTGATCGACGCCCGGGCGAGCGAGGAATTCTTCGACGCGCACCGCGAGTGGATGAAGGAGGACGAACTCGTCATCGTGCAGGGCAAGGTGCAGCCCGACCGCTTCTCGGGCGGGCTGCTCGTGAGCGTGCAGCAGATGTGGGACCTGACCGCCGCGCGCTGCCGCTTCGGCAAGTTTCTCGAGGTCGACGTGAACGGCAGCGTGCCGCCGATCGCCGAGGTGCTGCGCGACTTCCCGTCGCGCAGCGTCGCGACCGAGCACGGCGAGACGACGCAGGGCCTGGGGGTCAGGCTGCAGCTCCATCGCGAGGCGGCGAGCGCCGCACTCGATCTCGGCGCCGACGTGCGCTTCTATCCGACCGACGCCGCGATCGCGCGCTGGCGCACCGCCGCGCGCGAGGGTCGCGCTCAGGTGGTGTACGAGTGATCCGGGGTGGCGCGGCCGGCAGTCCTGCTCACACCGCGGGCTGCGCCGCGAGCCACTGCGCGTAGCGGCGCACGCCGGTCGCGACATCGGCGAACGCGTGCGCGCAACCGGCGGCCCGCAGCGTGGCGAGGTCGGCTTCGGTGAAGCACTGGTATTTGCCGACCAGCGCGTCCGGAAAATCGATGTACTCGATCACGCCCTGGCGCACCATCTCGACCAGCGTCAGCGGGGCGTCGCCGGCGCGCTCGCGGGCCGCGTTCACGACCGCCAGCGCGATATCGTTGAAGGGCTGCGCGCGGCCGCTGCCGAGGTTGAAGATGCCGCTGCGATCCGGGTGCTCGAGAAACCACAGGTTGACGGCGACGACATCGTCGACGAAGACGAAATCGCGCGCCTGCTGCCCCGGCGCGTAGCCGCCGTATTCGCCGAACAAGCGCACCTTGCCGGTCTCGCGCAGTTGGCTCTGATGGTGAAAGGCGACCGACGCCATGCGACCCTTGTGCTGTTCGCGCGGGCCGTAGACGTTGAAATAGCGAAACCCTGCCACCTGCGATGCGGCGCCCGGCAGCATGCGGCGCACGACGTTGTCGAACAGCAGCTTCGAGTAGCCGTAGATGTTGAGCGGACGCTCGAACTGCGGCTCCTCGCGGAAGGTGGAACTCGCGCCATAGGTCGCCGCAGACGATGCGTAGAGCAGCCGCGTGCCCTGCGCCTGGCAGGCGTCGAGCAGATCCTTCGAGCAGCGGTAGTTGTTGTCGAGCATGAAGCGGCCGTCGTGCTCCATCGTGTCGGAGCACGCGCCCTGGTGCAGCACAGCATGCACCTTGCCGAACTCGCCGCGCGCGAACCGGGCGTAGAAATCGCGCTTGTCGAAATAGTCGCTGATCTGCGCGCCCAGCAGGTTGCGGTATTTCGGGCCGTCGGTCATATCGTCGACCGCGATCACGTCGTCGATGCCGTGCTCGTTGAGCCCGCGCACGAGATTCGAGCCGATAAAACCGGCCGCGCCGGTGACGACCACGCGCATCAGCACCTCCCGCGGGTTTTCATTCGAACAACTCCTCGTAGCTCACGCCCGCGGTGCCGAACTTGCCGACCACGATGCCGCCGGCGCGATTCGCGATCGGCAGCGCCTGGCGCAACGTCAGCCCGCAGGCAAGCATCGCGGCAAGCGTCGCGATCACGGTATCGCCGGCGCCGGTGACGTCGAATACCTCGCGCGCGAGCGCCGGCACATGGGCATGGCCTTCGGCGTCGAACAGCGACATGCCTTCCTCGGACCGCGTCAGCAGCACGGCGCCGAGCCGCAGCGATTCGCGCAGGTTCTGTGCGCGATCGCTCAGTTGCGCCTCGCTAGCCCACGCGCCGACCACTTGCGCCAGTTCGGCCCGGTTCGGCGTGATGACGGTCGCCCCGGCGTAACGGCTGTAGTCGCTGCCCTTGGGATCGACCAGCACCGGGCGCTGCTGGTCGCGCGCGGTCGCGATCATGCGCGCGATGTGCGCGAGGCCGCCCTTGCCGTAGTCGGAGAACAGCACCGCGCCGTGCGCCGGCAGGGCGCGCTCGTGGCTGTCGAGCATCGCGGCGAGCACCTCGTGATCGGGCTGATTCTCGAAGTCGACGCGTAGCAGTTGCTGCGAGCGGCCGATCACGCGCAGCTTGACGACGGTGCGCAGCTTCGGATCGGTGCCGAGCAGCGTCGCGACCCCGGCGCTCGCGAGCAGCGTCTGCAGTGTGCGCGCGGCCTCGTCGGCGCCGACGACGGTGAGCAGCGTCGCTCCGGCGCCGAGCGCGTGGACGTTGAAGGCGACGTTCGCCGCGCCGCCGAGGCGCTCCTCCTCGCGCTCGATGCGCACCACCGGCACCGGCGCTTCGGGCGAGATGCGCTCGACGGCGCCGAACCAGTAGCGATCGAGCATCGCGTCGCCGACCACGAGCACGCGCGCGGCCTCGATCCGGGCGCGGCTCGGCGCGCGCACTGTATTCATCGCAGCCCCCAACGGTGCTTCGCACCGACCCCCCCGAGGGGGAGCGAGCGCGTCTTCGGGCGGCCGGGCGACGGGCTCATCACGCCTCCTCCAGCCGCAGCGGTGGATAGCTGTCCCAGGCCATGCAGCCGGGGCATTGCCAGAAGTGGTGCTGGCCCTCGAAGCCGCAGGCCGCGCAGCGATAGCGCTGCAGCGCCCGCGAGCCGCGCTCGAGCGCGCCGTCGATCGCGTGCAGCTCGGACGGATCGAGCGGCGCGGCCGCGGTGCCGAGCAACAGCAGGCGCTGCGCCGCCGAGAACGCCGGATGCGCGGCAAGGTGCATCGTCAGCCGTTCGCGCTGGCGCTGCCGATCGGCATCGAGCTCGCCGATCGCCGCCAGCAGGTCGAGCGAAGGCTCGGCGCGGTAGACGCCGTCGAGCTGCTCGAGGGCCGCCGCCTCGCGCCCGCAGGCGCGCGCGCTGGCCGCGAATTCGTGCGCGACGAGGTTGAAGCTCGCCCGATTGGCGACCAGCAGTTCGCCGAAGGCCCGCATCGCCTGCGCATGCTCGCCTTCGAGCGCGTACCTGCGGCCGATCATGATGAGTGGTCGCGGCGCCTGCGGGTCGACCTCGCGCGCCTGCTTCAACGCCGCGCCGGCTGCCTCCGGCTGGCGGCGCGCGTCGGCGTCGTGCGCGATCTCGCACCAGTAGTGCGCGATGCGCGACGCGAAGGATGCGGCGCCGCTTTGCTCGAGCTTGCGCGCGACGTCGATCGCGGTCTGCCAGTCGCGCGAGCGTTCGTGCAGCGCGAGCAGCGCGAGCCGGGCGTCGGTGTCGAAGGCGCTGCCCTCGAGCGCGCGATAGGCCTGCTCGGCGCGGTCGAACAGGCCGGCCTTCATGAAGTCCTGCGCCAGCGCGTCCTGCGCGCGTTCGCGCTCGGCGCGCGGCAGCCCGGCGCGCGCGAGCAGGAACTCGTGCAGGCGCACCGCGCGCTCGTATTCGCCGCGCCGGCGAAACAGGTTGCCGAGCGAGAAATGCAGCTCGGTGCTGTCGGGGTCGTTCTGCACGACCTCGATGAAGGTATCGATCGCCTTGTCCTGCTGTTCGTTGAGCAGCAGGTTGAGCCCCTTCAGATAGGTCTGCGACGATTCGCGCTGCTCGCGCTTCCACTGGCGCAGATCGATGCGCGACGCGAGCCAGCCGAGGGCGAAGGCCACCGGCAATCCGAGCAGCAGCCACGGCAGCTCAAAGTCCATCGCGCACCGGCATCTCGAGCGGCGCTGGCGGAGGCTGCGCGACGGCGCTGCCCGGCAGGGCAGGCTCGGGGCGGTGCCGGCGCGCGACGCGCCGATGCCGCCACCAGCTCGGCACCATCGCGAGCACGCCGAAGACCGCGCCGAGCGCGAACGCGATGAGCACGATGAAGACCATCGGCGCGTGCCACTCCTGCCCGAAGAACCACTTCACGGTGGCATCGTGCTGGTTGTTCAGCGCGAACGCGAACAGCGAAAAGAAGATGGCGGCCCGGAACAGCCAGACGAAGATGCGCATCACGTCCTCCGGCGGCGATTCTAGGAGCTGCGTGCGGCCACGCGGCGCGGGTGCGCGATGGCGTCGTCAGCCGGGCGTCGAGTCCTCGACCGGCAGCCGGGCATCGACCGCCTCGCGCAGCGCCTTGCCCGGCTTGAAGTGCGGCACGAGCTTTTCCGGAATGACGACCTGCTCGCCCGAGCGCGGGTTGCGCCCGACGCGCGGCGGCCGCCGGTTGATCGAGAAGCTGCCGAAGCCGCGGATCTCGATGCGGTGCCCGCGCGCGAGCGCGTCCGACATCGCATCGAGGATCGTCTTCACCGCGAACTCGGTGTCGCGGTGCGTCAACTGCGCAAAGCGCTCGGTCAGTTGCGCGACGAGTTCGGAGCGGGTCATGCCGTCTTCGCCCGTGCGCGCATCGCTTACGAGTTGTCCTTCTGCGTATCGAGCTTGGCGCGCAGCAGCGCGCCGAGGCTCGTCGTGCCGGCGTTCTCGCGCTCGCTCGTCTGCGCCAGGCGCTGCATCGCCTCCTGGCTGTCGGCGTTGTCCTTGGCCTTGATCGACAACTGGATCGAGCGCGACTTGCGATCGACGTTGATGATCAGCGCCGAGACCTCGTCGCCTTCCTTGAGCACGTTGCGCGCGTCCTCGACGCGGTCGCGGCTGATCTCGGAGGCGCGCAGGTAGCCCGTCACGTCGTCGTTGAGCTGGATCTCGGCGCCGCGCGCGTCGACCGACTTGACCTTGCCCGTGACCGTCATGCCGCGATCGTTGACCGTCGTGTAGCTCGTGAACGGATCGCTGTCGAGCTGCTTGATGCCAAGCGAGATGCGTTCGCGCTCGACGTCGATCGCAAGCACCACGGCCTCGACTTCCTGGCCCTTCTTGAAGCTGCGCACCGCGACTTCGCCGGGCTCGTTCCAGGACAGGTCCGACAGGTGCACGAGGCCGTCGATGCCGGCCGCGAGGCCGACGAAGATGCCGAAGTCGGTGATCGACTTGACCGGGCCGCTGACCTTGTCGCCGCGCTGCACGGTCTCGGCGAATTCCTCCCACGGATTGGCCTTGCACTGCTTCATGCCGAGGCTGATGCGGCGCTTGTCCTCGTCGATCTCGAGCACCATGACCTCGACCTCTTCGCCGAGCGTGACGATCTTGCTGGGCGCGACGTTCTTGTTCGTCCAGTCCATCTCCGAGACGTGCACCAGGCCCTCGATGCCGGGTTCGATCTCGACGAAGGCGCCGTACTCGGCGATATTCGTGATCTTGCCGAAGAGGCGCGTGCCGTTCGGGTAGCGCCGCGAGACGCCGAGCCACGGGTCGTCGCCGAGCTGCTTGATGCCGAGCGAGACGCGGTTCTTCTCGGCGTCGAACTTGAGCACCTTGGCGTCGAGCTCCTGGCCGACCTGCACCACCTCGCTCGGGTGGCGCACGCGGCGCCACGCCATGTCGGTGATGTGCAGCAGGCCGTCGATGCCGCCGAGGTCGACGAAGGCGCCGTATTCGGTGATGTTCTTGACGACGCCGTGGACAATCGCGCCTTCGTGCAGCGTCTCGAGCAGCTTGGCGCGCTCCTCGCCCATCGACGCCTCGACCACCGCGCGGCGCGACAACACGACGTTGTTGCGCTTGCGGTCGAGCTTGATGACCTTGAAC
>JACSRM010000184.1 GCA_014879745.1 Burkholderiaceae bacterium
CTCGGCCATCGCCGCCTGGCCCTTGATCTGCGGTGCCGGCGCATACGCCAGATGCGCCATCGCGATCAGATCGAGCCGGCGGTTGAAGATACCGAAGACCTCGTCGCGGTCGAAGTCGAGCGTATCGGTGTAGTGGACGATCTGTGCGTCGGTCGCCGAAAAACCGAATCGCAGATAGCGGTCGCGCTCGTCGAGCGCGAGCAGGTGTTCCCGCAGTCGATCGCGATGACGAGAAGTGAGTGACCGCACCGGTACCCAGGAACGCTCTCTCGCCGTCGCACTCGATGGCGCGGCCGGCGCGGTGGGCTCCTGCGAGGGCGGCGAGGTCGGCAAGTGATGTATTGACTCCATGATGAAATCGTCCGCGACGGCTTTGGCGGCGCCGCGAACCTAGTAGTTACCCTCAGTCTATTCCTGTATGAAGGCCGAATCGCGGTTCGCAATGGAGTGTGCACTCCAATTCGAACGAGCGTCGCATTTGTGCCGAATCGCGCTCGCTAGGCCCCCCGCTGTTCGAGAATTCGTCGCTGCGATATACTTATGGGCTTTCCCGGATCGGGTTGCGGGAGAGGCGCGTGTCCAGGGCCGGGCGGCAGCAGCCGTGCCGGGCTACCGCCCGAGAGGCCGCCAGAATAAGCGGCGCCGAAGGCGTGGGATGGACGCGGGCTGGGCAAACTGCCCGCACAACCTGCCTTTGCACCCTGCCTGCCTGCGCATCCCGTGCGGGCCGGACGGGTGATATCGAAAGTACCTCATGAAGACCTTCAGCGCCAAGCCGGCCGAAGTGACGCACGAGTGGTTCGTGATTGACGCCACCGACAAGGTGCTCGGACGTGTCGCCAGTGAAGTGGCACTCCGTTTGCGCGGCAAGCACAAGGCCATCTATACGCCTCACGTCGATACCGGCGATTTCATCGTCATCATCAACGCCGACAAGATCCGCGTCACCGGCAACAAGGCCGACGACAAGATGTATTACCGGCATACGGGCTACCCCGGCGGCATCCGCTCGGCGTCGTTCAAGGAGATGCAGGCCAGGCACCCCGGCCGCGCGCTCGAGAAGGCGGTCAAGGGCATGCTGCCCAAGGGCCCGCTCGGTTATGCGATGGTCAAGAAGCTGAAGGTCTACGCCGGTGCGACGCATCCGCATTCGGCCCAGCAACCCAAACTGCTGGAACTCTGAGGAGCGCGTCGATGATCGGAAACTGGAACTATGGAACGGGCCGTCGCAAGTCGTCGGTCGCGCGCGTGTTCATGAAGAAGGGCAGCGGCCAGATCGTCGTCAACGGCAAGGCCGTCGACGAATATTTCGGACGCCAGACCTCGATCATGATCGTCAAGCAGCCGCTGATGCTGACCAACAACGCCGAGGCCTTCGACATCAAGGTCAACGTGCATGGCGGCGGCGAGTCGGGCCAGGCCGGCGCCGTGCGCCATGGCGTGACGCGGGCGTTGATCGACTACGACGAGGCGTTGAAGCCCGAACTCAGCCGCGCCGGCTTCGTGACGCGCGATGCGCGCGAGGTCGAGCGCAAGAAGGTCGGCCTGCACGGCGCGCGCCGCCGCAAGCAGTTCAGCAAGCGCTGATCGAGTCTGCGCGCTGCGAATCCGCCGCGCCGGCCTTCGCGGCGGCGTGGCGCTGCCTGCAATGGCCCGACGAAGTGCAGGGGCATCGTTGCAGCCGGTGCGCGACCGATAATGTGCAGCAGGCCCTGATCAAGGAATCGCAATGAACACCGCCACCGAAAACGCACTCGAGATCGCCGACCTCCCGCCGATGCCGCTGATCTTCACCGAAAGTGCGTCGCTGAAGGTCAAGGAACTCGTCGACGAGGAAGGCAACCCGGACCTGAAGCTGCGCGTCTTCGTCCAGGGTGGCGGCTGCTCGGGCTTCCAATATGGCTTCACCTTCGACGAAGTGGTCAACGACGACGACACGCAGATGACGAAGAACGGCGTCACGCTGCTGATCGACGCCATGAGCCTGCAGTACCTGGCCGGCGCCGAGATCGACTACAAGGACGATCTCGAAGGCGCGCAGTTCGTCATTCGCAACCCGAACGCATCGACCACCTGCGGCTGCGGCTCGAGCTTCTCGGCCTGATCGTTTCCCGATCGGCCTCTTACCCCCGTGCCGGGGCCCGACTGACGGCCGCAACACGCCGCTGTACTACGCGGGATAGAGTGCCCCAAGCACGCGCGCGCCCACCGCGCCGGTGACCGTCGGGATACTGGCCGCGCGCCGCTCGCAGTGCGCCCAGGCGAGCCAGGCGAAAGCGGCTGCTTCGACCTGCGTTACCGGCAAGCCGCGCGCATCGGTGCGGGCGACTGCAGCCCCAGGCAGCAGCGCCGACAGGCGGCGCATCAGGAACTGGTTGAAGGCGCCTCCGCCGCAGACCAGCAGTTCGCTCGCGCCGGTGGCATGACGCAGCACGTCGGCGGCGCAGACGCGCGCCGTCAGCTCAGCCAGCGTGGCTTGAACATCACGCGCCTCGCGGCCGCCTGGCGCCGCCGCGAGCGCACGCTCCAGCCATCGCGCGTTGAAGTGATCGCGCCCGGTGCTCTTCGGCGGCGCAAGTACGAAGTACGGATCGCCCCGCATCGCATCGAGCAGCGTGGCATCGACCGTGCCCGACGCCGCCCAGCCGCCGGCGTCGTCGAAGGCGCGGCCGAGCTGCCGTTCGCACCAATGGTCCATCAGGGCATTGGCGGGCCCGCAGTCGAATCCGGTCGTCGCGCCGTCGGCGTGCAGGACGGTGAGGTTGGCGATGCCGCCGAGGTTGAGGACCGCAATCGTCGTGCCCTGGCGGGCGAATATCGCGCGGTGAAATGCCGGCACCAGCGGCGCACCCTGGCCGCCGGCCGCGACATCGCGGCTGCGCAGATCGCAGACGATATCGATCCCGGTCAGCTCGGCAAGCAGCGCGGCGTTGAGCAATTGAAGCGTGTAGCCGGTGGCATCGAACTCGCGCGGGCGATGACGCACCGTCTGACCGTGCGCTCCGATGGCGCGCACCGCACCGGCTTCGACCTTGGCTTGCACGAGCACGCTGGCGGCCGCCGACGCATAGCCGCGGGCGAGCGCGTTCGAGGCCAGCGCGGCGCGATGCAGTTCGTTCCCGCCCGGGGCATTCAGCGCCAGCAGTTCGCCTCGCAAGGCCGCGTCCAGCGGCGCGTGGCTGTGTGCCAGCAGTTCGATTCCGCCCGCCGCCGGAAAGCGCGCCAGCACCGCGTCGACGCCGTCCAGCGAGGTGCCCGACATCAGGCCGATGAACAGTTCGCGTTGCATGCGTCGATTGTGCCGTCGGCCTGCTGACCGGGCCGACGTGGACCCCATGAACAAGGCCCGCCAAGGCGGGCCCCTTGCATGCGGCGTTGCCGCGGCGGCGCGCTACTCGCTGAAGCTGGTGCGCCCGATCATCGACGCCGCGACCTGCAATTCGTCCTTCACCTGCAGCGCCTGAAGGTTGAACTGCGCTCTGGCGGCCGGCGAGATCGTCAGCGCTTCGGAAGCCTTGGCCATCGCGAGCGGATTCTGCTGCTGGCCCTTGACCTTGAATTCGAAGTGCAGATGCGGACCGGTGGCCCAGCCGGTAGCGCCGACCGCGCCGAGCATGGCCCCCTGATCGATATGCTGGCCCTTGCGCACGTCGATCCGGCTCAGATGGGCGTAGGTCGTCGAGCGATCATTGCTGTGCTTGATCTGCACCACGTTGCCATAGCCGTTTTGCCAGCCGGCGAATTCGACGACGCCATCGCCGACGCTGCGCACCGGCGTGCCGACCGGTGCCGCGTAGTCGACGCCGCGATGGGCGCGCCAGGTGTGCAGGATCGGGTGCATGCGCATCGCGAAACCGGACGTGATGCGCGAGAAGGCGAGCGGGCTGCCGAGGAAGGCGTGGCGCTTGCTCTGGCCGTCGAGGCCGAAGTAGGCGCCCTTGCCCCCCGCTGTCGGGTCGGCGAACCACATCGCCGCGTGGCTCTTGCCGCGATTGATGAATTCGGAAGCGAGCACCCGGCCCGTCATCTCGTCACCGCTCGCCCAGGTGATCGGTTCGCCGTCAGCGGTCAGCGCTTCGTAGATCACCGTGAAGCGATCACCCTTGCGAAGCTCGCGATGGAAGTCGATCTCGGTCGAGAACATCTCGACCATCTGGGTCGCGATCGCGTCCGGAATGCGCGCCTCGTCGGTCGCCGCGAAGAGCGAGCTGCTGATCGTGCCGCTGCCCAGGCGCACCTGCGATTCGAGCGCAACGGTCTCGGTGCCCGCCTGCAGACCGCCGGCCAGCCGCTCGATGCGCAGGCGAGTGAAATGGGTGTTGAACTGCTTCGGATTCTCGGCCGGATAGCGCGCGACCAGTTCGCTGGCGCGGCCCCGGGCGTCGGTGCGGACCTGCACCATCTTGCCCGGGCGTCCGTCGAACAGCGTGCGTGCGGTCGGGTCGGTACGCAGGAACTGCGCCAGTTCGGCGTCGTCCACATTGAGCCGCCGCAGCAGGCTGTCGGCCGTATCGCTGCGGCGGGTCAGATCGCCGCGGTAGAGCACCATGTCGCTGTCCGCAAGCTGCTCGAGCTGGGTGCTGATGCCGACCAGCGGCACGCTTTCGCTGACGACGGTGCGCGTCAGATCGGCGGCGTCGGGCGCGATCGGCGCGATGCCGAATGCGGTCGCCCCGAATCCGGTGAGCGAAATCACGACCGCCGCCGCCAATCCGCGCGGATGGCGTGCAACGAAGCGCTGCACGGACGACGCCGCTGCGGCTGCGGCATCGTCGAGCATCTTGAGGGGTTCGAGTTCCTGACTGGGTGGCATCGGCGCGGATGTGTCCACTGCGACCCCATCGATCGCCAGGCTCTCTCGATCGAGGGAGCCGGTATCCGACGGGTCTGGAGAATCAATGGGTCGCGGGCTGTCCACTAGAATTCCGGCCTCCGGGGGTTGAAGGCTGCCAACGGTGGGCATGGCGCCGCGCCCGCGACGAGAAGGCTGGAGTATATCCGCCGCTGGCAATCCCCCATCCGAGGGTATCCCCCCGGCGAGGACTTCCTTGTCCCGGATCAACAACGCCAGGCCTGCCGTCATCGTTGCCATGTCAGATCCCTCTGCCAAGACCAGTCATCCCATCACCGATCGCGTGCGCGAAGCGCTGGCGATCAGCCTGCGCGGCTGCGACGAGCTATTGCCGCAAGCCGACTGGGTCGCGAAGCTGGCACGCTCCGAGGCGACCGGTGTCCCGCTGCGCATCAAGCTCGGGCTGGACCCGACCGCGCCCGACATCCACATCGGGCATACGGTCGTTCTGAACAAGATGCGTCAACTTCAGGATATCGGCCACACCGTCATCTTCTTGATCGGCGATTTCACGTCGATGATCGGCGACCCATCCGGGCGCAATACGACGCGGCCGCCGCTGACGCGCGAGCAGATCCAGACCAACGCCCAGACCTACTACCGCCAGGCCAGCCTCGTGCTCGACCCGGCGAAGACCGAGATTCGCTACAACTCCGAGTGGAGCGACCCGCTCGGTGCGCGCGGCATGATTCAGCTTGCCTCGCGCTACACCGTGGCGCGGATGATGGAGCGCAACGATTTCGCCGAGCGCTTCAAGGCCGGCACGCCGATCTCGGTGCACGAGTTCCTCTACCCGCTGATGCAGGGCTACGACTCGGTGGCCTTGAAGAGCGACCTCGAACTCGGCGGCACCGACCAGAAGTTCAACCTGCTCGTCGGCCGCACGCTGCAGGCCGAATATGGCCAGGAGCCGCAGTGCATCCTGACGATGCCGCTGCTCGAAGGGCTCGATGGCGTCGAGAAGATGTCCAAGAGCAAGGGCAACTACGTCGGCATCACCGATCCGGCGAATACGATGTTCGCCAAGCTGCTGTCGATCAGCGACACCCTGATGTGGCGCTACTTCACGCTGCTGAGCTTTCGCAGCGAGGCCGAGATCGCCGCACTCCGGGCCGAGGTCGCCGCCGGGCGCAACCCGAAGGAAGCCAAGGTCCTGCTCGCGAAGGAGATCTGCACCCGCTTCCACAGCGCCGCCGCGGCCGATGCCGCCGAGCGCGATTTCGACTTGCGGGCGCGCGGCGGCGTACCCGACCAGATCGACGCCGTCACGCTCGCCGGCGCGCCGCTGGCGATCGGTGCGTTGCTGAAGAACGCCGGCCTTGCCCCCTCCAGCAGCGAGGCGCTGCGCCTGGTCGATGGCGGTGGCGTGCGTATCGACGGCAGCGTGATCAGCGACAAGGCGCTGCGTCTCGGCACGGGCTGCTACGTCGTGCAGGTCGGCAAGCGCCGCTTCGCACGCGTGACAATTACCGCATGATCGATCGCCGCAGGCTGCTTGCCGCCTCGCTGCTCGCCGCGGCAGGGGGTGTGCGGGCGGCGCCGGACGGGATCGAGGCGGCGCGCATCGAGCGCCTGATTCACTTTGTCGAGACCCGCAAGGATATGGTCTTCGTGCGCAACGGCAAGGATCATTCGTCCGGCGAGGCGGCGCTCTTCCTGCGCGCGAAATACGCCAAGATGGGCGGGCACGTGACGACGGCAGCGCAGTTCATCGATCAGATCGCCTCGCGCTCGAGCACGACCGGCGAGATCTACAAGGTGCGCTTCGCCGATGGACGCCTGGTGCCGGCCGGCAAGGTCCTGCGTGAGGAACTCGCGCGCATCGACCGCGGGCGATGAGCGGCGCCTTGCGCCGGACCGTGATCGCTGCCTGCTGGCGAGACCGAACGTGACATCGACGCTGTCGGTCCAGACCTTCCTGAAACTGTCGGCGGCGGCGGCCGTCGCGACCATCGCGCTCAAGACGATCGCCTGGTGGGTCACCGGGTCGGTCGGCCTGCTTTCCGATGCGATGGAATCGTTCGTCAATCTCGCATCGGCGCTATTCGCGTTCACGATGGTGCGCATCGCGCAGCGCCCGGCCGACGCGGACCATCCGTTCGGGCACACCAAGGCCGAGTATTTTTCGAGCGGCTTCGAGGGCCTGCTGATCCTCGCCGCGGCGGTGGCCATCATCGGGTCCGCGCTGCCGCGCTTCATCGAGCCGCGGCAGCTCGAGTCGCTGAGCTGGGGCCTCGGTCTTGCGCTCGCGAGTTCGGCGATGAACGGCGTGCTCGCCTGGCACATGCTGGCCGCGTCGCGCGTGCACCGCTCGATCGTGCTCGAGGCCGACGCCCGCCATCTGTTCACCGATGTCTGGACCTCGGTCGGCGTCGTCGCCGGCCTGCTGTTCGTTCCGCTCACGGGCTGGCTCTGGCTCGATCCGCTGCTCGCGGTCGGCGTTGCGCTGAATATCCTGCGTGAGGGCGGGCGCCTCGTCTGGCGCTCCGTCGACGGCCTGATGGACAGCGCGGTCGACCCCAAGGTCCAGGTCAGGATCGACGCCGTGCTCGCGCAATTCAAGCATCACGCGATCCGCTTCGACCACCTCGGCACGCGCCGCGCCGGTCAGCGCATCTTCGTCGACCTGCACATGCACCTGCCGGCCAACTGGACCCTGGGGCGCGCCGCCGCATTGCGCGCCAGCGTCGAGCAGGCGCTGATGAGCGAAGTGCCCGGGCTGCGGGCGACGATCCAGTTGCTGCCGCTGGACGTCGAGGCGCACTTCGACGACGTGAAGGACCCGCTGTGATCGCGCTCCTGCAGCGTGTGGCGCAGGCACGGGTCGAGGTGGCCGGCCGCGTCGTCGGCGCGATCGGGCGCGGCCTCGTCGTCTTCGTCTGTGCCGAGCCCGGCGACGACGACGCGATGGCCGACCGGCTCGTCGCGAAGCTTCTCGCGTTGCGCATCTTCGGCGACGCCGCGGGCAAGATGAATCTCGATCTCGGCGCGGTGAATGGCGGGCTCCTGATCGTCAGCCAGTTCACCCTCGCCGCCGACACGTCGAGCGGCAACCGGCCCGGCTTCTCGGGTGCGGCGCCGCGCGAACTCGGGCGTCGGCTCTATGAACGCGTCGTCGCCGCGGCGCGCGCGCGGCATCCGCACGTCGCGTGCGGCGAGTTCGGCGCCGACATGCAGGTCCATCTGGTGAACGACGGTCCGGTGACGATCCCGATCACGCTGCGCCGTTGAGGCCGCAAATATCCGTTCGCGTGGCTTGCGCGGGTGGGCATAATTCGCCTTTGCCCGCAGCGCTACCTTGTTCGGACGCTGCATCAAAGTGAATCGAGGAACGACGATGTCCTGCTTCGCGCAACTGCGTTCATCAAGTCGAACTGCCGTGAACGGGCGCGCACCGCGCGCTGCGTTGCTCGTCGGCACACTGGCGCTGGCCGGCGTCTTCGCCGGCTGCGCGCCCGACGCGTGGAAGCCCAATCCGACCTACGACGCCTTCCTCAACAAGGTCGACAAGAATTGCGGCACGATGCGCATCGGCGAAGCGTCGATCAGCCAGTTGATGAATCCGGGCTCGAATCTGTACAGCGCCTATTTCGTCGACATGACCTCGCGCTTCGAGTCGGGACGGATCTCGACCGAGGACTATATGGAAGGCATCGCGTCGACCTTCACGACGATCCTCGATACGGCGGGCATCCGCTGCATCATCGCGCAGAAGAATCCCTGATGCGCCGGCCGGGCTTGGCCCGGCCGTGGGGGCGCTCAGGCGTGGCCGCGCTGGTCGTCGATCACCTTGCCGTCGTTGGGCAGGCTGCCCGGTGCGCACAACTCGATCTCGCAGCGCAGCTTGGTCACGTCGCGCACGCTTTGAGCGACGCGCTCGACGAGGCCTTCGGGGGTACCGTTGACCTCGATGCGCAGCAGCATGTGGTCGTTTGCCATCTCGCCGCTGACGACGAGGCGGGCGCGCGCGACGTCGGGATGACGGCGCACGATCTGCGCCACCTGCTCGGCGCGAACGAACATCCCGCGCACCTTCGCTGACTGGTCGGCACGTCCCATCCAGCCCTTGATGCGCCCGTTGGTGCGCCCCGTCGGGCAGGTGCCGGACAGAATCGCCGACAGGTCGCCGGTGCCGAAGCGGATCAGCGGATAGTCCGGATTGAAGACGGTGACGACGACCTCGCCGACCTCGCCGGCCGGGACCGGATCGCCGGTGCCGGGGCGCACTATTTCCAGCAGCACGCCCTCGTCGATCACGAGGCCCTCGCGTGCGGACGTTTCGTAGGCGATGAGGCCGGCATCGGCGGTCGCATAGCACTGTGTTCCTTCCACGCCGCGCGCGACGAGCCAGTCGCGCAGTGCGGAGGGGAAGGCCTCTCCCGAGACCAGCGCCTTCGTCAACGACGGCATCGCAAGCCCGGCCTCGGCGGCCTTGTCGAGCAGGATCTTCAGAAAGCTCGGCGTGCCGCAATAGCCCTGCGGATGCAGGTCGGCGATCGCCTGCAACTGCAGCTCGGTATTGCCGACGCCGCCTGCGAATACGGCGCAACCGAGCGCGTGCGCGCCCGACTCGAGCATCGCGCCGGCGGGCGTCAGATGGTAGCTGAAGCTGTTGTGCACCAGGTCGCCTTCGCGAAAGCCCGCCGCGAACAGGGCACGCGCCATGCGCCAGTAGTCGCCCGCCCGACCCTGCGGTTCGTAGATCGGCCCCGGCGACTGGAAGACATTGCGCGCGCCTTGCGCACGCGCCAGGCCGCGCCAGCCGATCGCCGAGAAGCCGCCGAACGGGTCGTCGCTGCGCGCTTCGCGGGCCCGCATCTGGCGCTCGAGCAGGTCGTGCTTGCGCGTCACCGGAAGCTCCGCGAGGGCCTCGCGGCTCGTCACCTGGGTCGCGTCGATGGTGTGCAGGATCTCGGCGAACGCGGTCGTGGCGCGCTGCGCCTGGACCACGAGTTCGGGCAGCGCCGTCAGCAATTCCCGTTCGCGATCGGCAGGATCGCGGATCTCGGCGGCATCGTAGTGGAGCGTCATGATTCAGTCGTCGTCGGCGCGAGCCGCACGGCGCTTGGCGTCGTCGATCAACTTGCGCTGTTCGGTGGGGGTCGCGACCGGATAGCGGTCGAAACCGCTCGCGCCGGGCTTCTTCAGCTCGGCATGCAGCGTTCCGGCGTCGACGTGAAAGTGCACGAACGGTGCACCCCGGCTGTGAAAGACGCCCGGCCTGACCTCGCGCAGACCCTTGATGTCGCGCAGCTGGCGCAGCAGCGGCAGCACGGCCGACAGGGCGGCGGAATCGGCGTGGCTCATCGGGCGCGCCTCACGCCAGCCAACGCTTGCGGCGGCGATAGCTCTTCACGTCGCGGAAGCTTTTGCGGTCGCCGCCGCCGACGCCGAGATAGAACTCCTTCACGTCCTCGTTGTTCGCCAGTTCGGAGGCCGCGCCGTCCATCACGATGCGGCCGCTCTCGAGGATGTAGCCGTAGTCGGCGTAGCGCAGCGCCATATTGGTATTCTGTTCGGCGAGCAGGAAGGTGACACCCTCCTTCGCATTCAGATCCTTCACGATCTCGAATACCTCCTCGACGATCTGCGGCGCGAGACCCATCGACGGCTCGTCGAGCAGCACCATCTTCGGATTGGCCATCAGCGCGCGGCCGATCGCGCACATCTGCTGCTCGCCGCCCGAGGTATAGGCGGCCTGCGAGGCGCGCCGCTCCTTCAGGCGCGGGAAGTAGGCGTAGACCTTCTCCATCGTCTGCGCGACCGCCGCCTTGCCGTCCTTGCGCGTATACGCGCCCGTCAGCAGGTTCTCCTCGATCGTCAGGTGGGCGAAGCAGTGGCGGCCCTCCATCACCTGGATCACGCCGCGCTCGACCATCTCGGAAGTCGAGAGCTTCTCGATGCGCTCGCCGCGCAGCTCGATCGAGCCCTTCGTCACCTCGCCGCGCTCGCCGCGCAGCAGGTTGCTCACCGCGCGCAGCGTCGTCGTCTTGCCGGCGCCGTTGCCGCCCAGCAGCGCGACGATGCCGCGCTCGGGCACCCGCAGCGAGACGCCCTTGAGGACGAGGATCACGTGGTTGTAGATGACCTCGATGCCGTTCACGTCGAGGAGGATGGCGGCTTGATTCATGCGGTCTTTCCGGCTCCTTCAAGCGTCGCGCGCGGCGCTTGAAGGAGGGCTCGGCGACGAGCCCGCCCGCCAGGGGGCCGCCTGCGGCGGCGGCCCGACCCGGCGGCGACCGCGATCAGGCGTCGCAGTCCTTGGCGCTGCGCGGCGTGATCTTCTTCTCTGCGGCGTACTTCGCGGCGGCGGCCTTGACCATCGGCTTGATGATCTGCTCGTCGGCCTGGTACCAGTCGGCGCCCATGACCCATTTCGCGCCGTCCCAGGTGTGGATGCGCGCCCAGGTCGATCCCATGTGGTCGGTGCACGAGGTGCTGATCGGGCGGATCACACCGGCAAAGCCGAGCGCGTCGAGCTTCTTCTGGTCGAGCGCAAGGTTTTCCATACCCCAGCGCACCTGCTCGCTCGTCATCACCTTGCCCTTGCCGAAGCGCTCCTGCGCGCTCTTGACGGCCTCGACGCCGAGCATCTGGATGACGATACCGCGCATGTAGAGGACCGAGCCGACCTCGTCCTTCGGGCCCGACCCCTGGCCCTTGTCATGGACGTACTTCATGATGTCCTGGATGACCTTGAACTGCTGCCCCGACGGGTTGAGCGCGAGCGCGTGGTAGCCCTTGGCGCCGTCGCCGATATCCTTCACGTCCGGCTCGGCGCCCGACCACCAGACGCCGTACATCTTGTCGCGCGGGTAGCCGGTGGCCTGCGCCTCCTTCAGCGCGGTCGAGTTCATCACACCCCAGCCCCACAGCAGCACGAAGTCGGGCCGTCCCTGGCGCACTTGCAGCCAGGTCGCCTTCTGCTCCAGGCCCGGCGCGGCGACCGGCAGCAACTGCAGCTCGAAACCGTTCATCTTGGCGCGTTCCTGCAGCAGCGGGATCGGCTCCTTGCCGAACGGCGAGTCGTGATAGACCAAGGCGATCTTCTTGCCCTTGAGCTTGTCGAAGCCGCCCTCGCGCTTGGCGATCGCCTGGATGATGATGTCGGCGCCAGTCCAGTAGCTGCCCATGTACGGGAAGTTCCACTTGAAGACGCTGCCGTCCTGGCTCGCCGAGAGGCCGTAGCCGAGCGTCATCAGCGGAATCTTGTCGGTCGGCGCCTTGTCGGTGAGAGCGAAGGTGATGCCGGTGGACTGCGGGTCGACGAAGGTATTGATCTTGCCCTTCAGGCGCTCGTAGCACTCGACGCCCTTGTCGGTCGCGTAGCCCGTCTCGCATTCCTCGTACGCGATCTTCACGCCGTTGATGCCGCCGTCGCGGGCGGTGATCATCTTCAGGTAGTCGAGCTTGCCGTTCGCCCACGGCGTGCCGTTCGGCGCGTAGGGCCCGGTGCGGTAGACGAGCAGCGGGAAGAACTGCTCCTTGGCCTGCGCGAATGCGGCGGGCGCGGTCGCGACGCCGCCGATGGCCGCGGCAGCAATTGCCGTGGCCGCGATCAGGGATCTCATCTTCATGTCTGCCTCCATTGGGGGTGAAGCACGCCAGGGTGCGGGAAACAAAAGCTTTCGACGGGCCGGCTTCGGGCTCTGTCTGTCGCTGCGGGGGGTGAGGTGGTCATGGGCACGCCGCATCAATGAGGAAACGGCCACAGCCTGAGCTTTTCCTTGCCGATCGACCACAGCCGCGCCAGGCCGTGCGGCTCGACGATCAGGAAGAAGACGATCAGCGAGCCGAAGATCATCAGCGTCAGGTGCGCCGCCAGCGCGGTATCGATCGGGATGCCGAACCAGTACGGCAGGCTGTCGAGCACGATCGGCAGCACGACGATGAAGGCGGCGCCGAAGAAGCTGCCCATGATCGAACCGAGCCCGCCGATGATGACCATGAAGAGCAGGTCGAACGAGCGGTTCACGTTGAACGCCGCCGGCTCCCACGAGCCGAGGTGCACGAAACCCCACATCGCACCGGCGACGCCGACGATGAAGCTGCTGACCGCGAACGCGGTCAGCTTGGCGTAGACCGGACGGATGCCGATCACGCTGGCCGCGACATCCATATCGCGCATCGCCATCCACTCGCGGCCGATCGCGCCACGCACCAGGTTTTTCGCCAGCAGCGCGAAGATGCTGACCATGGCCAGGCAGAACAGGTATTTCTGCAGCGGCGACTCGACCGGCAGCCCGAAGGCCTGGAGCTTGGCGACGCTGACCGAGCCGGACGGGGAATCGTTCGTGAACCAGGGGATGCGCAGGAAGGCCCAATCGACGAAGAACTGAGCGGCGAGCGTCGTCACCGCCAGGTACAGCCCCTTGATGCGCAGCGAGGGGATGCCGAAGACGACGCCGACGGCGGTTGCGCACAGGCCGCCGAGCAACAGCGACGCGACGAGCGGCATGCCGTCGATGCGCGCCTGGAAGTTGTACGCGGCGTAGGCGCCGACCGCCATGAAGGCGCCGGTGCCGAGCGAGATCTGGCCGCAGTAGCCGACCAGGATATTCAGGCCGAGGGCGGCGAGCGACAGGATCAGGAACGGAGTCAGAATCGCGCGCAGCAGATACTCGGACGCCGCGAATGGCAGGACGAGGTAGGCGACCGCGAGCAGCGCGACGATCGCGATCCGATCCTGGCGGATCGGAAAGATCTGCTCGTCGGCCTTGTAGCTGGTCTTGAACTGGCCGTTTTCGCGGTAGAACATGCTCTCGCTCGATGAATGATCTATTGCCTACGACACGTTTCGCCTGACTTGCTTCGCAAGTCAGGCTGCACCGAAAAATCATCGATCGCGTGCTTCATACGTGTGGTCTTTTGGTTCCGGCACGCTTCGCTTGACTTGCTTCGCACGTCAGCCTGCACCGAAAGATCATTGCCCGTGTATTTCATACGTGTGATCTTTTGGCTCCGGCACGCTTCGCTTGACTTGCTTCGCAAGTCAGCCTTTACCGAAAGATCATCGATCGCGTACTTCATACGCGATCGATGATCTTTTCACCGAACAGGCCCTGCGGCCTGAACAGCAGGAAGACGAGGGCGAGCACGTAGGCGAACCAGATCTCGATGCCGCCGCCCAGGAAGGGGCCGATATAGATCTCGGAGAGTTTCTCGCCGACGCCGATGATGAGGCCGCCGATGATCGCGCCCGGAATCGAAGTCAGGCCGCCGAGGATCACGACCGGCAGCGCCTTGAGCGCGACCAGCGACAGCGAGAACTGCACGCCGAGCTTGCTGCCCCAGATCGCACCGGCCACCAGCGCGACGACTCCGGCGACCGACCAGACGATGATCCAGATGCGCTTGAGCGGAATGCCGATCGACTGCGCCGCCTGGTGATCGTCGGCCACGGCGCGCAGCGCGCGGCCGGTGGAGGTCTTCTGGAAGAACAGCGCCAGCGCCGCCACCAGCAAGGCGGCGACGACGGCGGCGACCAGATCCTCCTTGCTCACCAGCAGACCACCCTCGAATACGCCGTCCAGCAGCAGCATCGGGTCCTTCGGTATGCCCATGTCGATGGTGTAGATGTCGCTGCCGAACAGCGTCTGCCCGAAGCCATCGAGAAAATAGCTGATCCCGAGGGTGGCCATCAGCAGCGTGATGCCTTCCTGGTTGACGAGCTTGCCGAGCACGAAGCGCTCGATGGCCCAGGCGACGGCGACCATCAAGACCGCCGCGACGAGAAAGCCGAGCACGTTGCCGAGCCAGCGGCTTTCGATGCCGACCCAGCCCGGAATCCATTCCGCGAAGCGCGCCATCGCGAGCGCCGCGAACAGCACCATCGCGCCCTGCGCGAAATTGAAGACGCCGCTGGCCTTGTAGATCAGCACGAAGCCGAGCGCGATCAGCGAATACAGCATCCCGGCCATCAGGCCGCCGATCAGGGTTTCGAGAAAGAATCCCACGCCTGCGCCTCAGTGCGTCGTGCCCAGGTAGGCGCTGATGACGTCGGGATTGGCGCGCACCTCGTCGGGCGTGCCATCGCCGATCTTCTTCCCGTAGTCGAGCACGACGACGCGGTCGCTGATGTCCATCACGACGCTCATATCGTGCTCGATCAGCACGATCGTGGTGCCGAACTCGTCGTTCACGTCGAGGATGAAGCGGCTCATATCCTGCTTTTCCTCGACGTTCATGCCGGCCATCGGCTCGTCCAGCAGCAGCACCTGCGGTTCCATCGCAAGGGCCCGGCCGAGGTCGACGCGCTTTTGCAGCCCGTAGGGCATGCGCCCGACGGGCGTCTTGCGGTAGGGCTGGATCTCGAGGAAGTCGATGATGCGCTCGACGAATTCGCGCTGCCGGACTTCCTCGCGCTGCGCCGGGCCGATGCGCAGCGCCTGCAGGAAGAGGTTGCTCTTCATCTTCAGGTTGCGCCCGGTCATGATGTTGTCGACAACGCTCATGCCCTTGAACAGCGCCAGGTTCTGGAACGTGCGCGCGACGCCCATCTCGGCGACCTGGCGCGAGTTCATATTCTTGAAGGTCCGCCCCTTGAGCGCGATCGTGCCCTGCTGCGGCTGGTAGACGCCGTTGATGCAATTGAGCATCGAGCTCTTGCCGGCGCCGTTCGGGCCGATGATGGCGCGGATCTCGTGCTCGCGAACGGCGAAGCTGATGTCGGTCAGCGCCTTCACGCCGCCGAAGGCGAGGCTGATATTGTTCACCTCGAGGATCACCTCGCCGATGTCGCGGCCGGGCACTTCAGGCTGCCTTCCGCACCGCGGGGAACACCTTGGCGTCCTCGATGCGCAGGTCCGCCGCGACCATGCCGGTGCGGCCGTCCTCGAACTTCACCTGCGTCTCGATGTACTGGTTGGCCTTGCCGCCGTACAGCGCATCGACCAGCACCGCGTAGCGCTCGCCGATGAAGCCGCGGCGCACCTTGCGCGTGCGCGTCAGCTCGCCGTCGTCGGCGTCGAGCTCCTTGTGCAGGATCAGGAAGCGGCTCATCTGGCTGCCGGCGAGCAGATCGTCCTGCGCCAGATCGGCGTTCACCTTCTCGACGCAGTCGCGGATCAGCGCGTAGACCTCGGGCTTTTGCGCCAGGTCGGTATAGCCGGCATACGGCAGGTTGCGCTTCTCGGCCCAGTTGCCGACCGCCTCGATATCGATATTGATGAAGGCGCAGACGCGGTCGCGCCGGTCGCCGAAGGCGACCGCCTCCTTGATGAAGGGGAAGAACTTGAGCTTGTTCTCGACGTATTTGGGGGCGAACATCGCGCCGTCGTTGGCGCCGCCGACGATGCGGCCGACGTCCTTCGCGCGGTCGATGATCTTCAGGTGGCCGCTGGCGGCGATGAAGCCGGCGTCGCCGGTGTGGTACCAGCCGTCCGGCGTCAGCACCTCGGCGGTTGCATCGGGGTTCTTGTAGTACTCCTTCAGGAGCCCCGGCGAGCGGACGAGGATTTCGCCGTTCTCGGCGAGCCGGATCTCGACGCCGGCGATCGGCACGCCCACCGTATCGGCGTGAGCCTCGTTGTCGGGCTGCAGGCAGACGAAGACCGCGGTCTCGGTCTGGCCGTAGAGCTGCTTCAGATTGATGCCGATCGATCGGTAGAAGGTGAACAGGTCGGGGCCGATCGCCTCGCCCGCGGTATAGGCGACGCGCACCCGCGAGAAGCCGAGCGTATTGCGAAGCGGCCCGTAGATAGCCAGGTTGCCCGCCGCATAGAGCAGACGGTCCCAGGCGCCGATCGGCTTGCCGTCCATCCGCGCCGGGCCGATGCGCCGGGCGACGTCCATGAAGCTGTTGAAGAGCCAGCGCTTGAACGCGCCCGCATCTTCCATCCGGATCATCACGCTCGTGAGCAGGCCTTCGAAGATGCGCGGCGGCGCGAAATAGTAGGTCGGCCCGATCTCCTTGAGGTCGATCGTCACCGTCGATGCCGACTCGGGGCAGTTGACGACATAACCGCAGGCCAGCCATTGCGCGAAGCTGAAGACGTTCTGCCCGATCCAGGCCGGCGGGAGATAGGCAAGCACTTCGTCGTCCGGGCCGAGCTTGTCGAAGTCCGCCCCCGCCTTCGCGCGGTCGAGCAGCGTGAAGTGGCTGTGCACCACGCCCTTCGGGTTGCCGGTCGTGCCCGACGTGAAGAACAGCGCCGCGACGTTGTCCGGCGACGCCTTGGCGACCTCGGCATCGAAGAAGCCGGGATGCGCCTTGGCATGCGCCCGGCCGGCATCGATCAGCGCATCCAGCGGCGCGAGGCCCGGCTCGGCATAGTTGCGCAGGCCGCGCGGCTCGTCGTACCAGATGCGTTCGAGCTGGGGGCACTTCTCGCGCAGCTCGAGCAGCTTGTCGACCTGCTCCTGATCCTCGACGATCGCGAATGCGACGTCGGCGTTGTTGATCGGAAAGGCGAATTCGGCCGCCACCGCATCCTGATAGAGCGGGATCGGGACCGCGCCGAGCGATTGCGCGGCGAGCATCGCGGCGTACAGACGCGGCCGGTTCTCGCCGATCACCACCATGTGGTCGTCGCGCTTCAGGCCGGCCGCGGCCAGCCCGCAGGCGAGGTCGCGCACGAGCTCGGCAAGCCCGGCCCAGGTCGTCGTCTGCCAGATGCCGAACTCCTTCACACGCAGCGCGGCCGCCGACGGGCGCGACTTCGCGTGTTCGAGCATCAGGCGCGGGAAGGTCGTCTTCAACAGGCGGCTCCGACGGAGGGCGGCGGGTTCACACCGGCAATGCTAGGCTCGAGTTTGACGCCGGGTTGTCGTTACGACGACATTCATCGGGTTCTCTCTCTCAGTATTTCCCCGCACACGCATGACCCTCCACCGCGCTTGCCCGGCATTCGCGCCCGGCTCGCCTTTTCGCCCATGAGCAGCCAGCCGCTGCGCGCGCGGGCGCGTCCGGCGACGCGCGACGAGCTGGCCGGAATCCACTGGCTCGAGGCGCTCGACGATCACGAGGACAGGGCACGCGCCGAGGCCGACATCCTGGTCGTCGATGTTCCGGCCGGAGAGCTGCTGTGCCGCGTCGGCCGGCCGGCGACCTACTGGTTCGGCGTCGTCGACGGCCTGCTCAAGATGAGCAGCGACAGCGCGTACGGCGTGCCGATCACCTTCACCGGCGTGCCCAGCGGCGGCTGGTTCGGCGAGGGGACCGTGATCAAGCGCGAGCCGTATCGCTACAACATCCAGGCCTTGCGCAAGAGCGTCGTCGCCGGCATCTCGGTCGAGAGCTTTCACTGGCTGCTCGGGCGCAGCATCGCGTTCAACGGCTTCATCATGCGCCAGCTCAACGAGCGCCTCGGCCAGTTCATCGCGGCGCGCGAGATCGATCGCATGAGCGACCCGGACGTGCGCGTCGCGCGCAGCCTGGCGGCGCTCTTCCATCCGCTGCTGTACCCCGGCGTCGGCGAACTGCTGCGCATCACGCAGCAGGAGCTAGGCTACCTCGTCGGCCTGTCGCGCCAGCGTGTCAACGAGTCGCTGCGCACGCTGCAGGCGCGCGGCTGCATCCGCATCGAGTACGGCGGCCTGCGCGTGCTCGACCTCGAGGGTCTGCGCCGCAGCGTGTGAAACGGCGCCCCCCGGCAACGCGGCCGGGGGCGCCGCGGCTGCAGATCGTCGCGCGCCGGAAGCGCTTGCCTCAAGGGCTGAGGTTGCCCGCCGGCGCGAGGACGAAGGCACGCGCCGCGCTGCTGTCGTACTGCGACTGGCGCGACCAGCCGTCCGTTGCCGTGTGCCAGACATGCAGGTTCTCGGTGAAGCCGGCGAGCACGCAGGCGTCGAGCAGGCTGTCCACCGTCGGCAGCGGATCGCCCGGCGGCGACGGTGGAATCGCGCCCGGCATGCCGGCCGCATTCGCCGCCGCCGTACCTGCGGCGCTGTACTCGGGCGGCGATACCGCACCGCGCTGGACGTAGAACGAGTAGGTCGCGAACCGGTTGCGCTGCAGCGCGAGGAAGGGCACATCGACGGCGAGCGCGCGCGACGCGTAGTTCATCACGCCGCATTCGTCGGCCGCGGCGTTGCCGCCGACGCTCGGCGCGTCGATCCGCGCCAGGGTCGGGTTGTTGTCCACCCGGACCGTGAGCACCATCCGGTTCTGGGCGGCGTCGACGAGACCGAGATCGGCCGCGTCGTGGGTCTGGATCGTGCCGCTCAGGTCGATGCTCTCGGGCACCCGCCACTTGATGCCGAGCGCCTCCGGGTCGACGAGGTTGCCCGCGGCGTCGAACAGTTCGACCTTGATCTGCCACAGCCCGCCCTGGTCGGCGCCGACCGGGTTGCCGCCGGCGTCGAAGCCGGTGCCGGGCGCGACCGCCACGGTCGGGATGACGGCGCTTTGCGTGTCGAGCACCACGTTCGGCGTCGACCACTGCCCGGACGGCGGCAGCCCGGGCGGAATCTCGCACAGGTGGGCCGACGTGCCGACCGTCTTCGGACCGAGCGGATATTGCTCGAGGATCAGGTCATCGCCGACCTCGTGCGTGTAGTGGCGGTCGATCGCATCGGTGCTCGGCCGCCATTCGGTCTCGGCCTCGGCCGGCCGCTTGTACGAGACGCGGTAGTAGTGCACCCCGAGGTCGCTGCGCAGCGAAGTGTCGAACTCGAGCCGCGGCCGCAGCGTCCCGCCCCACGGCGAGGCGTCGTCGAGCAGGCCGAACTTGTCAGCGTCGTGCCCGACCGCGCCGACCTTGGTCGTGCTGTTGGCGCCGTGGATGCGCCAGACCGA
>JACSRM010000335.1 GCA_014879745.1 Burkholderiaceae bacterium
CGCACGCCCGAAGCGATCGCCGCCAGGATGCACGACATGATCGCGCTGATGCGCGCCAACTACCCCGTCGACCTCGCGGTGCGGATGGCGATCCAGCCGCTCGAACTGCCGCCGCGCTGGCGCCCCTGGATCGCGCGCCCGCTGGCGGCACTCGCGCGCAGCGCCTGGTTGCACTGAGCGCGTGCACCGCCGGAACAGGCGGGCCCGCGATCACGATGACGTCCTGGCGTCATGCCGTTATGATGCCACATTGCTTGCAGACTTCGTTGGGGATGCCCGATGCGCACCGCCGATCCCGTACGCTCGACCGTCTACCTCGCGCCCGAACTTCACGAGGCGCTGCGCCTCAAGGCGGCGCACAGCCGGCGCAGCATGTCCGACATCGTCAACGAGGCGCTGCGCCAGGCGCTTCGCGAAGACGAGGAAGACCTCGCGGCCGTGCGCCGCCGCGCGAAGGAGAAGGCCCTGAGCTACGAGGACTTCCTCGCCAAGCTGAAGGCGGATGGCACGCTTTGAACTTCGCGTCCGGCCGTCGGTCGCCAGGGATCTGCGCTGCATCCCCAAAGCCGACGTCAAACGCATCCTCGCACGCATCGAGGCCCTGACCGACGATCCCCGCGCGCCAGGATGCGAGAAGCTCGGCGGCGCGGAGCTCTATCGCGCGCGTCAGGGCAGCTACCGAATCGTGTACGCCATCCGCGACCGCGTGCTGGTCGTGGAAGTCATTCGCGTCGGCCACCGGCGCGAGGTGTACCGCGACCGATAGACGAGGTGCACGCGGCGCGACCGCGCGGTGGTCGAAGAGATGCCCCACCTCCGGGGCCTCGATTCACGCCAACACGCGAGGTGGTAGGCCGTGTTGGACTTGAACCAACGACCAAAGGATTATGAGTCCTCTGCTCTGACCAACTGAGCTAACGGCCCCCCGCGCGGGGCATTGTAGGCAGGGCGTGTACGCGCGAATTCGAGCGGCACGCGACGGGCGGCAGGCCATGCCCTACCGGGCGCGCTGGCATGCACGTCCGCGGCGCGTGCGGCGGCAGCGAAGACTACGATCGTGCTCAAGCGCATTGCGCGCGGCGAGGAGATAGCGATGGCGAAGACCCGCATCGAGCACGACACTTTCGGCGACATCGAAGTCCCCGCCGATCGGCTGTGGGGCGCGCAGACCGAGCGTTCGCTGCACCACTTCGCGATCTCGACCGAGCGCATGCCGCGCGAGTTGCTGCACGCGCTCGCCCTCGTCAAGCGCTCGGCGGCAGTGGTGAACCTGCGGCTCGGGCTGCTCGACGCGGCGAAGGCGGATGCGATCGTCGCCGCTGCCGACGAGGTGCTCGCCGGCCTTCACGACGCCGAGTTCCCGCTCTCGGTCTGGCAGACCGGGTCGGGCACGCAAACCAACATGAACATGAACGAGGTGCTCGCCAACCGAGCGTCGCAGTTGATCGGCGGCGAGATCGGGACGAAGCGCCTCGTCCACCCGAACGACGACGTGAACCGCGGCCAGTCGTCGAACGACGTATTCCCGACGGCGATGAACGTCGCCGCCGTGCTCGCGATCGAGACGACGCTGCGGCCGCCCGTCGCGGCGCTGCGCGCGACACTCGCCGCGAAGGCGGCCGCATTCGCGTCGATCGTCAAGATCGGCCGCACCCACCTGCAGGACGCGACGCCGCTCACGCTCGGGCAGGAGGTTTCGGGCTGGGTCGCACAGCTCGACCATGGTCTTGCGCATCTGGACGCCGCGCTGCCGCATCTGCGCGAACTCGCGCTCGGCGGCACGGCGGTCGGCACCGGGCTCAACACGCATCCCGACTTCGGCCGGCTCGTCGCCGAGGCGCTGAGCGAACGAAGCGGCACGCAGTTCGTCAGCGCGCCCAACAAGTTCGAGGCGCTCGCCGCGCACGACGCGATCGTTCATGCGCACGGCGTGTTGAAAACGATCGCGGCGTCGCTGATGAAGATCGCCAACGACGTGCGCTGGCTGGCGTCGGGGCCGCGCTCGGGGCTGGGCGAGATCCGCATTCCGGAGAACGAGCCGGGCAGCTCGATCATGCCGGGCAAGGTCAACCCGACGCAGTGCGAGGCGCTGACGATGGCGTGCGTGCAGGTCTTCGGCAACGACGCCGCCGTCAACTTCGCCGGCGCGTCGGGCAACTTCGAGCTCAACGTCTTCAAGCCGGTATTGATCCACAACCTGCTGCAAAGCGTGCGCCTGCTCGGCGACGGCGCGAAGAGCTTCGAAGAGCACTGCGCGCGCGGCATCGAGCCGGTGCGCGAGCGCATCGCCGAGCTGGTGCAGCGTTCGCTGATGCTCGTCACCGCGCTCAACCCGCACATCGGCTACGACAAGGCAGCGGCGATCGCGAAGGCGGCGCACCAGAACGGCAGCAGTCTGCGCGACGCGGCGATCGCCTCCGGCTGGTTGACCGGCGAGCAGTTCGACGCCTGGGTGCGCGCCGAGGACATGGTCGCGCCGCATCCGCGCGGCGCGGGCTGAACGGGTACGGACGGTTACTTCTGGCTCAGCGCGTTGCCGACGAGGCGCGACGTGATGTCGACGATCTGGATCATGCGGTCGTAGGCCATGCGCGTCGGGCCGATGACGCCGAGCGTGCCGACGATCTGGCCGTCGACGACGTACGGCGCCGAGACGACCGACAGCTCTTCGAACGGCACGACCATGCTCTCGCCGCCGATATAGATGCGAACGCCCTCGGCGCGGCTGCTCACGTCGAGCAGCCGCATCAGCTGCGTCTTGTGCTCGAACAGGTCGAACAGCTTGCGCAGGCTGCCGAGGTCGCTCGAGAAGTCCTGTACCGTCAGCAGGTTCCTCTCGCCCGAGATGACGAGCTGCTCCTGGCTGTCGGCAACGGCCTCGGAGCCGGCCTGCACCGCGGCCTGCATCAGCGCCGCGATCTCGCCGCGCAGCGCGTCGACCTCGAGCTTCAAGCGCTCGCGCACCTCGTCGAGCGTGAGGCCGGCGTAGTGCGCCGAGAGATAGTTGCTCGCCTCGACGAGCTGGGCCGGCGTGTAGTCCTGCGCGGTGACGATGACGCGGTTTTGCACGTCGCCGTCGGGCGCGACGAGGATCACGAGCACGCGCCGCTCGGAAAGCCGCATGAACTCGATGTGGTGAAACCGGCTCGCCTTGCGCGGCGCGGTGACGACGCCGACGAAGTGCGACAGGTTCGACAGCAACTGCGCGGCGCTTGCGATCACGCGCTGCGGCTGGTCGGGGTGGATCTGCGGTGCGGGCTGGGTCGGGTCGTCGTCGAGTGAAACCGGTTGCGCGGTCAGCATGGTGTCGACGAAGAGGCGGTAGCCGCGCGCCGTCGGCACCCGGCCGGCGCTCGTGTGCGGGCTCGCGATCAGGCCGAGGTCTTCCAGATCGGCCATCACGTTGCGGATCGTCGCCGGCGAAAGCTCGAGGCCGCTGGCACGCGACAGCGTTCGCGAGCCTATCGGCTGGCCGTCGGCGATGTAGCGTTCGACCAGGGTCTTCAGCAGGGTCTTGGCGCGCTCGTCGAGCATGATTTCATTCTAGTTCCGGGCCTCGCCGCGAGACCCATTCTCCGCCCCTCGCGGCAGGGGTCGCTGTGGTGTAATCCCGCGCATGCCGACCCCCTTTCGTCATGCGGCTCTCGTGGGCAAATATCAGGCGCATGGCATTCGCGGCGTGCTCGAGGAGATCGCGCATTTCCTCGCTCGCCAGGGGCTCGAGGTGTCGCTCGAAAAGCAGACCGCGCTGTCCACCGGCATCACCGGCTACGGCGCGCTCGATCCGGCCGAACTCGGTGAGCAGTGCGATCTGGCCGTCGTCCTCGGCGGCGACGGCACGATGCTCGGCATCGCGCGCCAGCTCGCGCGCCACGGCACGCCGCTCGTCGGCATCAACCAGGGGCGGCTCGGGTTTATCACCGATATCTCGATCGGGCAGTTCGCCGAAGCGCTCGCGCCGATGCTCGCCGGGGACTTCGAGGTCGAGCACCGCACGATGCTCGAAGGCGTCGTCGAGCGCGACGGGCTCGCGATCTTCGACGCGCTCGCGTTGAACGACGTCGTCGTCAGCCGCAGCCACACGGCAAGCATGATCGAACTGCGCGTCGATATCGGCGACGAGTTCATGGCCAACCTGCGCGCCGACGGCCTGATCCTCGCATCGCCGACCGGATCGACGGCGTATGCGCTGTCGGCCGGCGGGCCGATCCTGCACCCCGGCATCGCCGGCTGGGTGCTTGCGCCGATCGCGCCGCATACGCTGTCGAACCGGCCTATCGTGCTGCCCGACGTGAGCGACGTCTCGATCCAGATCGTCGCCGGCCGTGACGCGAGCGCGAACTTCGACATGCAAAGCGTCGCCAGCCTCCTGCCCGGCGACCGCGTGCGGGTGCGGCGCTCGCAGCACCAGGTGCACTTCCTGCACCCGCGCGGCTGGAGCTACTACGCCACGCTGCGCAAGAAGCTGCACTGGCACGAGGCGCAGTAGTGTTTGCCCCCAAGACGCCCGCGGCGTCGGCGTCCCGCACGCGGGCCCGAGGGGGAGCGTTCGGCTTGGGGCGGCTCGGCGCCGAACTGTTGGCCCCCAAGACGCCTGCGGCGTCGCCCCCCCGAGGGGGAGCGTTCGGCTTGGGGCGGCCCGGCGCCAAACTGTTGGCCCCCAAGACGCCTGTGGCGTCGGCGTCCCGCACGCGGGCCCGAGAGGGAGCGTTCGGCTTGGGGCGGCTCGGCGCCGAACTGTGGCTCGATCATGCTTAGGCGGCTCGCCCTGCGCGACTTCGCGATCGTCGAGGCACTCGAGTTCGAACCCGGCGCGGGCTTTTCGGTGCTCACCGGCGAGACGGGCGCGGGCAAATCGATCCTCGTCGATGCGCTGCAGCTTGCGCTCGGCAGCCGCGGCGACGCGGTCGTCGTGCGCGAAGGCGCCGCGCGCGCCGAGATCAGCGCCGAGTTCGATTCGCCGCCCGCGCTGGCAGCGTGGCTCGAAGACGCCGGCTTCGAGCCGCAGGAATCGCTGCTGCTGCGCCGCGTGATCGACGCCCAGGGCAAGAGCCGGGCCTGGATCAACGGCGGCGCGGCGACGATCGCGCAACTGCGCGAGACGGCGGCCTGGCTCGTCGACATCCACGGCCAGCATGCGTGGCAGGGACTTACGCGGCCGGCTGTCGTGCGCGAGCTGCTCGACGCCCACGCGCGGGTCGACGCCGCGCCGGTCGCAAACGCCTGGTCGCGCTGGAAGGCGGCGGCGCAGGCGCTCGCCGATGCCCGCGCGAGGCAGGGCGGGCTCGACCGCGAACGCGAGCGGCTCGCCTGGCAGCTCGGCGAAGTCGATCGCCTCGCGCCCGGCGCCGACGAATGGGAGCCGCTCAACGCAGAGCACGCCAGACTGTCGCACGCGCAGGCGCTGATCGACGCTGCGCAGACGGCACGCGCAATGCTGTCGGAGGCGGACGCGAATGCCGACGCACTCGCCGGCCGCGCCGCCGACGCGCTCGCCGCGGTCGCCGAGCACGACGCGCAGCTCGGCGCCATCGTCGATGTGCTGCGCAGCGCGCAGGCGCAGCTGCAGGACGCGGCGCACACGCTCGCCGGCTACCTGCACCGCACCGAGCCCGACCCTGAGGAACTGCAGCGGCTCGACGACCGGCTCGCGGCGTGGATCGCGCTCGCGCGGCGCCACCACCGCAAGCCCGACGAGCTGCCGGCGCTCGCTGCGCAGTGGCGCAGCGAGTTGCAGGCGCTCGAGGCGGCGGCCGACCTGGATGCGCTCGAGCGCGCGCAGGACGACGCGCTTGCCGGCTACAGGCGCGAGGCGAAGCTGCTGAGCCAGGCGCGCAAACGGGCAGCGCCGCTGCTCGCGAAGGCGGTGACGCAGGCGATGCAGCAGCTTGGCATGGCGGGCGGCCGCTTCGAGGTTGCGCTCACCGCCTGCGACGCGCCGCAAGCGTGGGGCATGGAGTCGGCCGAGTTCCTCGTCGCCGGGCACGCCGGCAGCACGCCGCGGGCGCTTGCGAAGGTCGCCTCCGGCGGCGAGCTGTCGCGCATTGCGCTCGCTATCGCGGCGACGACGGCAAGCCGGAGCGCTGCGGCGGGCGACGCCGCAGGAACGCTGATCTTCGACGAGATCGACGCCGGCATCGGCGGCGCGGTCGCCGAGGCGGTCGGCAAGCTGATGCGCCAGCTCGGCCGCGAGCGCCAGGTCCTTGCCGTGACGCACCTCGCGCAGGTCGCGGCGAGCGCCGACGAACATCACGTCGTCGCCAAGACGACGCGCGGCGGCGCGGTGCAGAGCACGCTCGCGGCGGTGACCGGCGAGGCGCGCGTTGCCGAGATCGCGCGCATGCTCGGCGGCGAGCGGCTGTCGGGGACGAGCCTCGCCCACGCCCAGGAGATGCTGGCCGGCGGCGCGACGAAACCTCCGCCGCGCGGACGACTCGAAAAGCAATGAGCCAGGACGGACCCGGCCCCGTGCGGCCGACTACTGCATCGGACGCCGAACCGACGTCGCTGCGCCAGGTCGTGCTCGTCACCGGCATCTCGGGCTCGGGCAAGTCGGTCGCGCTGCACGCGCTGGAGGACGCCGGCTACTTCTGCGTCGACAATCTGCCGCCCGAGCTGCTGCGCGACTTCCTGCGCCTGGAACACGAGCGCAGCGAGCGGCGCGTCGCGATCGCGGTCGATGTGCGCAGCGCCGGTTCGCTGCCGCATCTGCTGCCGTTGCTCGACCGCCTGCGCGCCGAGGGCGTCGCGATCCGCGCCGTCTTCCTCGACGCGAGCACCGACGCGCTCGTGCGGCGCTTCTCCGAGACGCGGCGCCGCCACCCGTTGTCGAGCGAGCTGCCCGAGACGCCGCGCCCGCATCGGCGCAGCGACGATGCGCCCGACGACGGCCAGCGCGCACTCACCGAGGCGATCGAGCTCGAGCGCGAGTTGCTGGCCGAGCTGCGCGGCGTCTCGACCGTGATCGATACCAGCCAGCTGCGCCCGGCCCAGCTGCGCCAGTGGATCCGCGACCTGGTGCAGGCCGGCAGCACACCGCTGACGCTCGTCTTCCAGTCGTTCGCGTTCAAGTTCGGCGTGCCGCTGGACGCCGATTTCGTCTTCGATGTGCGCGTGCTGCCCAATCCGCACTACATCCGCGAACTGCGCCCGCTCACCGGCCGCGACCCCGAGATCGCCGCCTACCTCGAGGCGCAGCCCGAGGTGCTGGAGATGCTGGCGCAGATCGAGGGATTCCTCGCGCGCTGGCTGCCGTCGTTCGTCGAGGACCAGCGCAGCTACCTGACGGTCGCGATCGGCTGCACCGGCGGCCAGCACCGATCGGTCTATGCCGTCGAGGCGCTCGCGCGGCGCTTCGCACCGCAGGCGGCGACGCTGGTGCGCCATCGCGAGCTCGATGCACGATGAGATGATCAAGCCGGCGCAGCCGATCGAGCTGCCGCGCTCGCCGCTCTTCCCGCTGAAGACGGTTCTCTTCCCCGGCGGGCTGCTCGCGCTGAAGATCTTCGAGGCACGCTATCTCGACATGGTGAGCGAATGCCTGCGCGAAGGCCGGCCTTTCGGCGTCGTCGCGCTGCGCAGCGGCAACGAGGCGGGCGACGGCGCGCAAGTCGTCTTCGAGGAGGTCGGCACCCTCGCCCATCTGATCGAGGTCGACAGCGAGCAGCCGGGCATTCTGCAGATCCGCTGCCGCGGCGGGCAGCGCTTTGCCCTGCACGCCGCGCAATGCCAGGCCGACGGCCTGTGGACGGCGGCGATCGACCCCCTCGCCGACGACGAGCCGGCCGCGCCGGCGCCGGCGATGGCGGCGACGGTGCGCGCGCTCGAGGATGCGCTGGCCACGCTGCAGGCGCGCGGGCCGGTGCCGTTCCTGCCGCCGTATCGGTTCGACGATGCAGGCTGGGTCGCGAACCGCTGGTGCGAGATCCTGCCGCTCACGCTCGCCGCGAAGCACAAGCTGATGGCGCTGCCCGATGCGCAGGTGCGGCTGCAGCTCGTCGACGAGTTCCTTCGCAGCAAGGGCGTTGTCGCGTAGGCTTCGCCTGCGCGGGCAGCCCTATCCGAGCAGCCGCCGCAGCGGCGCGGGCAGCGCAAGGTTCGCCAACGCGCTGCGCTCGACCCAGCGCCCCGGCCCGGGCAGCGGCGCGCCGGGCTTGCGCGCCAGCCGGGCGCGGCGCGGGTGCAGCGACCAGTCGAAATGCGTCAGCGCGTGCTCGATCGACGGCAGTGACTCGAGCTCGACGCCGAGGCGAGCCGCGATCGCGTCGGCGGCGCCGGCATCGTCCAGCAGCGGCAGCGTCCACAGCCCGGCCCAGACGCCGCGCGCGGGGCGCTGCTGCAGCCAGACGCGGTCGCGCCACTGCAGCCACAGCCACCAGTTCTCGCGCCGGCCGCGCGCGCCGCGGCGCGACCGCAGCGGATAGCGCTCGGGCGCGCCTTCGCCGCGTGCGACACAGATCGCCGCCAGCGGACAGGCGTCGCACGCCGGGGCGCGGGCGGTGCACAGCATTGCGCCGAGGTCCATCAGGCCCTGCGTGTAGCGCTCGATCCCGCGCGTCGGCAGCAGTTCGCTCGCCACTGCCCAGAGCGCGCGCTCGTTGGCCGCGATCGAGAGGTCGCGCGCGTCGCCGAGCACGCGCGTCAGCACCCGCTTGACATTGCCGTCGAGGATCGCCGCGCGCTCGCCGAAGCAGAAGACGGCGATCGCCGCCGCCGTCGAGCGGCCGATGCCGGGCAGCGTCGCCAGCTCTGCACTGCCGCGCGGGAACTGCCCGCCATATTCGGCGACGACGATCCGCGCGCAGCGGTGCAGGTTGCGCGCGCGGCTGTAGTAGCCCAGGCCGCTCCACAGCGCGAGCACGTCGTCGAGCGGCGCGGCGGCGAGCGTTGCGACATCGGGAAAGCGCGCGACGAAGCGCGCGTAGTAGTCGAGCACGGTCGCCACCTGCGTCTGCTGCAGCATGATCTCCGACAGCCAGACGCGATACGGGTCGCGCGTGTGCTGCCACGGCAGCGCGTGGCGGCCGTGGCGGCGCTGCCAGGCGATCACGCTGCGCGCCACGCCGGTGGGGCTGCTCACGTCGCTGTCGTGATGCGTCAGGCGCGCGCCCCGAGCGGGCGGGGCAAGGTCATCCTCGGCCGGCGCACGGCTGCCGGCGCCGTCGGGCCCGGCCTTGCCGCAGCGGCCGTCCGCGCATCGGGTGCCGGCGCCGGGGGTGCGAGCGCTTGCAGCGCCTCGATCCGGTCGCCCGCACGCTGCAGCGCGGTGGCCAGCGCGGCGTCCTGCGCGCCGAGCTCGGCGATGCGCTGCTCGAGCTCGCCGGCGGCAACCCGGATCCGCGCCAGCGCTTCGGCGCGGCGGCGGAACGCGCGCCGCCGTTCGCCGAGCTGCGCGTCGAGGTGCGACGCGGCGGACTTGCTCCACGCCTCGACGTCGGTCGCGGCGGACTCGAAGACGACGCGCAGCTTGGAGACGAGCATGCGGACGAAGGGATCCATGAAGCGCGGCTGCGCGAGGCGCAGCGCGTGGGTGAAACCGAGATAGCGCGCGTAGCCCGATTCGATCGCCGCCAGTTCGCGCACGAAGCCCTGCAGTGCCGGCGGGTCATCGAGCGAGAGCCCGAACGCATATTCGGCGTTCAGGCGCGCATGACTGGCGCGCAGCATGGCGTGAATCTCGGCGCACTGGTCCTGCGCCGCCGCGAGCCGCGCGCGCAGCCGCTCGCACAGCGCGGCGAAGGCCTTGCGCGCGCCGAGCCCGAGCAGCGAGTCGTTCATCTCCTGCCGCATGCGCTGCACTTCGCTGCGCAGCACGTCGGTCGCGAGCTCGGCCAGCGCCTTCGTCAGCAGGCGCAGGTGAACGGCGCGCAGCGCCTGGACCAAGACGTTGCACTGCTCGAACTCGGCGGCTTCCGCCGCGGTGCGCTCCTGCGCCGCGCGCAGCTGGTTCGCGCTCTTGCCACGCAGGCTGCGCAGCTCCAGGATCTGCTCGGCCGACTGGCGGCGCCGCTCGCCCCCGCGGTGCGCCACCTGCGCCTGCAACTGCCGGGCGGCTTCGGCGACCGCGTCCTGCAGCACCGCGTGGCGCTGGCCGAGCAGCTGCGCGCCGAGGGCGGCTTCGAAGGCGGGCAGGCGGCTCGTGCGCAGCGCGGCGTCGTCGCCGTGGATGCGCGCGGTCAGCGCCTCGCGCGCCGACAGCGCGAAGACGCGCTCGGGCGCGATGCCAAGCGTGCGCGCCGTCTCGCGGCGCAGCGACTCGATCTGGTTCGCCACTTGCGACGGCGCCGAGAGCGGGTCGCGCAGCGTATCGATCTTGTTCAGGACGACGAAGCACGACTTCGCGCGCGCGCCCAGATGCTCCTGCCAGAGCTGCATGTCCGAGCGCGTGACGCCGGTATCCGCGCCGAGCACGAAGACCGTCGCCTGCGCCTCGGGCAGCAGGCCGAGCGTGAGCTCGGGTTCGGCGCCGAGCGCATTGAGCCCCGGCGTATCGAGCACGACGAGGCCGCGCTCGAGCAGCGGGTGCGGATAGTTGACGAGCGCATGGCGCCAGACCGGAATCTCGACCCGGCCGTCGGCATCCGGCGCCGGCGCGTCGGCCGCGCGTTCGTCGTCGCGCAGACCGAGCGCGCGCGCTTCGGCTGTATCGACCCGGCGCGTGCGCATGACCTGCGCAACCGCTTCGGACAACTGCTCGGCGGCGCCGCCCTGCAGCGGCAGGCGAGTCCACGCATTCGGCCGCGCGCGCAGTTCGGCAAGCGTCGCGCCGTCGTGGCGCGTCTCGATCGGCAGCAGCGCGAGCGACCCCGGCTCGCCGGGTCGGCACGCAAGCTCGACCGGGCACATCGTCGTTCGCCCCGGCGTCGCCGGCAGCACGCGCCGCCCGGTATCGGCAAAGAAGATCGCATTGATCAGCTCGGACTTGCCGCGCGAGAACTCGGCGACGAAGGCGGCAACGACCTTGTCGCTCGCAAGCCGCTCGCGAAGCGCGCCGATCACCGCCGCGCTCGCGGCGCAGGCGAGGTCATGGTCGGCGAGAAACTGCTGCAGCGAGGCCAGGCGATCGAGCAGCGTCGCGCGCCAGCGGCTCAGATCGTCGAGCCGGCCGGCAAACGCGGTCGTCAGGCCAACGGCGTCGGCCGGCGCGCTCTCGGGTTCGGTGTGCATGCCAGGTTGTTCGCCGTGCAGGTGCGGGTTGGGCATGCTAGCCGAGCCCCCTGCCGGCCAGCGGCCACCGATACATCTGTTCACCGCCGCTGGCAGCGCGGGCAGAAATAAGTCGCACGTTGGCCCTGGACGATGCGCCGGATCGGCGTCCCGCAGACGACGCAGGGCAGGCCGGAGCGACCGTAGACGCGCGCCTCGTGCTGGAACGCGCCGGCCATGCCGTGCGCGTCGCGAAAGTCGCGCAATGTGGAGCCGCCGGCGGCGAGCGCGCGCGCGAGCGTCTCGCGCACCGCGGCGGCAAGCCTCGCGCAGCGCGGCCGGCTCAGGCTGCTCGCACGTGCACGAGGGTCGATGCCGGCCGCGAAGAGCGCCTCGCAGGCGTAGATATTGCCGGCGCCGACGACGATGTCGCCCGCCAGCAGCGCCTGCTTGATCGCGCCGTGGCGGCGCCGCAGCGCGGCGTGGAGGTGGGCGCCGTCGAACGCCGGATCGAAGGGTTCGATGCCGAGCCCGGCAAGCAGCCTGGCGGCCGGATCGGCGTCGATCGCGGCGGCGAAGACGACGGCGCCGAAGCGCCGCGGATCGGTCAGCCGCAAGGTGCCGCGGTCGGTCACGAGGTCGAAGTGGTCGTGCGGCCCGGGCGGCGCGGCGTGCGCGTCGAAGCGCAGCGAGCCCGACATGCCCAGATGCAGCAGCAGCCCGCCGCGCTCGAGCGGCAGCCACAGATATTTGCCGCGCCGGTGCGCTTCGCCCACGGTCTGGCCGACGAGCGACTGCGCGCTGCAGCCCAGCGGCCAGCGCAGCGGTTTGCCGACCCGCACCGCGGCGACGCGCGCGCCGCGGATGCGTGCGCCGAAGCTGCGGCGCGTGACTTCGACCTCGGGCAGTTCGGGCATCGGGGAATTATTGCGTTCGCGCCGACTCCATACCTCTGCGCGCCGTGCGACGCGACAATAGAATGAATCTGTACCCATCAGCCGCCGTCGGACCGTGCGCGTCCTGGAGTTCACGAGGACGGCTCACGAGGACGCTTCCGATGCCCGCCCGAATCCTTCGCTCCACGCTGCGACCTGCGCTCGTGCTCGCCGCGGCCTGCCTCGGGCTCGCGCCCGTCGCGCAGGCCGACGATGCCAAGCCGGCCGAGACAGCCCCGCCGGTGGTCAACTCCAACCTCACCGCGCCGCTCTTCTATCAACTGCTGATCGGCGAGATCGAATTGCAGGAGGGCCAGGCCGGCAACGCCTACCAGGTGATTCTCGACGCCGCGCGCAAGACGAAGGACGAGCAGTTGTATCGCCGCGCGACCGACATCGCGCTGCAGGCGCGGGCCGGTAATCAGGCGCTCGACGCGGTGCGGGCGTGGCGCGCCGACTGGCCCAGGTCGCGCGATGCCTTGCGCTACCAGGTGCAGTTGCTGATCGCGCTCAATCGCCTGCCGGAGACAGTCGTGCCGCTGAAGGCGCTGATCGAGCTCTCGCCGGAGGCGGAGAAGCCGTTGCTGATCGCGGTCGCGCCGCGCCTGTTCGCACGCGCACCCGACAAGCGCGCCGCCGCCCGCGCGCTGGAGGACGCCCTCGGCGACTATGCGAAGGCGCCGGCAACCGCGACCGCCGCACGCACCGCGATCGCCCGCGGCTGGCTGATCGCGCAGGACAACGCACGCGCACTCGAATTCGCGCAGCAGGCGCACGACGCCGATCCGTCCGCCGAGGGCCCGGCGCTCGTCGCCTTGGAGTTGATGGGGGCGGTCCCGCAAGCCGAAGCGATCGTCACCTCGACCCTCGCCACCCGTCCGGACAACAACGCGCTGCGGATGATGTACGCGCGCGCGCTCGGCATCGGGCAACGGCATGCGGACGCGATCGCCCAGCTCGAGATCGTGACGCGCAACGCGCCGGCGCTGCCCGCACCCTGGCTCACGCTGGGCGCGCTGCGGCTCGAACTGCGCCAGCCGCAGCAGGCGACGACGGCGCTCGAGCAATTCCTGAAGCTTGCACAGGCGGCCGACGCGTCGGCGCCGGCATCGGCGGCGGCTTCCGCGGCCGCATCGGGCGGCGGCGTCGCGGACGACGATGAGGACATCGAGGAGATCGACGATGCCGCCGCCCCGGCGAAGGACGCCGGGATGGTGCAGGCCTATCTGCTGCTGTCGCAGGCGGCCGAGATGCAGGGCGACCTCGCGCAGGCCGAGGCATGGCTGGCGAAGATCGACGACACCTCGCGCGCGCTCGAGGTCCAGCTGCGCCGCGCCTCGCTGCTGGTGCGCCAGGGCCGCGTCGACGATGCGCGCGCGCTGATCCGGGCGACACCCGAGCGCGCGCCTTCGGACGCGCGCTCCAAGCTGCTCGCCGAGGCGCAGCTGCTGCGCGAGGCCAAGCTGTGGTCCGCCGCCTACGACGTGCTGGCGAAGGCCAACGAGCAGTTCCCGAACGACCCCGACATGCTCTACGAGCAGTCGATGATCGCCGAGAAGCTCGGCCGCTTCGACGATATGGAGCGCCAGCTGCGCCGCGTGATCGAGATCGCGCCGACCTATCAGCACGCCTACAACGCGCTCGGCTATTCGCTCGCCGACCGCAATATCCGTCTGCAGGAGGCGCACGCGCTGATCCAGAAGGCGCTCGAACTCAAGCCCGGCGAACCTTTCATCACCGACAGCATGGGCTGGGTCGAATACCGCATGGGCAACCGCGAGGAGGCGGTGCGCCTGTTGCGCCAGGCCTACCAGGCGCGGCCCGACGTCGAGATCGCCGCCCATCTGGCCGAGGTGCTGTGGGTCAGCGGCCAGCGCGACGAAGCGCGCAAGATCCTGCGCGACGCCCGCAAGCGCGACGCCACCAACGAAGTGCTGGTCGAGACCGTCGCGCGGCTGCAGATCGATCTGTGAAGCGGCGTGCGATGCGGACGGGCGCGGCGGCGGTCTGGCTGGCCGCGGCGTTCGTCGCCGGATGTGCATCGCTGCCGCCGCCGGTGGCGCCGAGTGCGATCTCGGGGCGCCTGTCAGTGCACGTCGATGCGGCACCGGGTCGCGAGGCCCGTACGCTCGCCGCCGCATTCGACCTCGAGGGCGACGCCGAAAGCGGCAGCCTGAGCCTTGCGACGCCGCTCGGGACGCGCATCGCGCAGGCGCGCTGGTCGCCGCGGCATATCGTGCTCGTCACGAGCGAAGGCGAATCGACCTTCGCCGATACCGATGACCTCACCCGCCAGCTCGTCGGCGAAGCCTTGCCGCTGGCCGCGCTCTTCGACTGGTTGCGTGGCCGGCCGTGGCCCGGTGCCGCGAGCGCCGCCCTGCCGGTCGCGCAGGGCGCCGGCTTCTCGCAGCTCGGGTGGCAGGTTCTGCTCGCCGGGGTCGACCGCGGAGCGATCGTCGCGCGCCGCGACGCGCCGCCCGCGATCACCGTGCGCGCGATGATCGACAGCCGATGAAAGCCCTGTACGACCTGCCGGCGCCCGCCAAGCTGAACCTTTTCCTGCACGTGATCGGCCGGCGCGACGACGGCTACCACCTGCTGCAGTCGGCGCTCGTGCTGATCGACTGGTGCGACACGCTGCACATCGAGCGCCGCGCCGACGGGCAGCTCGCGCGCCACGACCTCGGCGACGCGCTGCCGCCGGACGATCTGTGCCTGCGCGCGGCGGCACTGCTGCAGCGCGAGAGCGGCACGCCGTTCGGCGCCGATATCTCGATCGACAAGCGGCTGCCCAGTGGCGCCGGCATGGGCGGCGGCAGTTCCGACGCGGCGACGACGCTGCTTGCGCTGGACCGGCTGTGGGGGTTGGGCTGGCCGCGCGCACGTCTGCAGGCGCTCGCGCTGCGCCTCGGGGCCGACGTGCCGTTCTTCGTCGGCGGCGAGAACGCGTTCGTCGAAGGTATCGGCGAACGCCTGACGCCGATCGCCCTGCCGCGCCAGTGGCTGGCCGTCGTCAAGCCGGCGGCAGGTGTGGCGACGCGCGAGATCTTCGCCAGCCCGCTGCTCAGGCGCGATACCGAAGCCGCTATAATTTCGGGCTTTCTTGCAGACGCGAGCACGGCCCGGGGGTTCGGCGCCGGCAGCTTCGGGCGCAACGACTTGCAGCCGGCGGCGATGAGCCGCTGCGGCGGCATCGGCGAAGCGGCCCGATGGCTCGAGGCCCGGTTCGGCCACAGCCGGATGACCGGCTCCGGCAGTGCGGTGTTTGCAGGGGCGGGTACAGGCGCGAAGCCGACGTTTCCGCTGCCGGACGATCTGGCGCCGGGAACGGTTTCGCGCATGTGCCGCAGCCTGGAGCGTCATCCCCTTCGGGATTTCGCCGAAGGCTGAGAATGCGTTTTGCGGTTCGCTGCGCGAGCGGCGGACCGTTGGAGGGGAGTCGCCAAGCTGGTTAAGGCATCGGATTTTGATTCCGACATGCGAAGGTTCGAATCCTTCCTCCCCTGCCAGAGTCTGAGATCTTCCAGCACGCCGGAGTGCGCAGCAGTCGGGTGCGCCGCCGCTGGCCGGTGACCGGCTGCCGCGGCGGGCCGAAACGGAGTCAACGTGCTCTTCAACACCGTCATCTTCACCGGCAACGCGAACCCGATGCTCGCGAAGGAGATCGCGTCGCGCCTGTCGATCGAGCTCGGCAGGGCGTCGGTCGGGCGCTTCTCGGACGGTGAGGTCGATGTCGAGATCAATCAGAACGTGCGCGCCCGCGACATGTTCATCGTTCAGCCGACCTGCGCGCCGACCAACGAAAACCTGATGGAGCTGTGCATCATGGTCGACGCGTTCAAGCGCGCGTCGGCCCGCCGCATCACGGCCGTCATCCCGTATTTCGGCTACGCGCGCCAGGATCGCCGGCCACGCTCGCGGCGGGTACCGATCAGCGCGAGAGTGGTCGCCAACATGCTGGAGGCGGTCGGCGTCGAGCGGCTGCTGACGATGGACCTGCACGCCGACCAGATCCAGGGCTTCTTCAATATCCCGGTCGACAATATCTACGCGTCGCCGGTGCTGCTGTCGGATCTGAAGAGCAAGAACTACCAGGACCTGGTCGTCGTCTCGCCCGATGTCGGCGGCGTGGTGCGCGCGCGGGCGCTCGCCAAGCAGCTCGGCTGCGAACTCGCGATCATCGACAAGCGGCGTCCGGCGGCCAATGTCTCCGAGGTGATGCACGTGATCGGCGATATCGAGCGGCGCAACTGCGTGATCATGGACGACATGATCGACACCGCCGGCACGCTCGTGAAGGCGGCCGAGGTGCTGAAGGAGCGCGGCGCGCTGAAGGTCTTCGCCTACTGCACGCACCCGGTCTTCTCGGGCCCGGCGGTCGAGCGGCTGCAAGGCTCGCAGATCGACGAGGTCGTGATCACGAATACCATTCCGCTGGGCGAGGCGGCCCGCGCCTGCGCCAAGATCCGCCAGCTTTCGGTCGCGTCGCTGTTTGCCGAGACGATCCGCCGCATTTCGGACGGCGAATCCGTGACGTCGCTTTTCTCGGATCAGAACGCCAACTTCTGAGCCGTGAAACCCCGGCGGCGCCGGCATGGGCCGCCTTCATCGAGAGTCGCAAGACTCGACCCCATGGGCAGCCTGGTCGCGGGCGCCCAGCCAACTGGAGAATGCAATGAAATTCGTCGCTTACGAGCGCACAAAGCAGGGGACCGGAGCGAGCCGCCGCCTGCGCAACGCCGCCAAGGTTCCGGGTATCGTCTACGGCGCCGGAACGCCCACGATGATCGAGCTCGACCACAACGCGCTCTTCTTCGCGCTGAAGAAGGAGGCGTTCCACAGCTCGATCCTCGAGATGGAGCTCGCCGGCAAGACCGAGACGGTGCTGCTGCGCGACTACTCGATGCACGCCTACAAGCCGATCGTGATGCACGTCGACTTCCAGCGCGTCGACGAGAAGACGACGCTTCGCAAGCGCGTGCCGCTGCACTTCGTCAACGAGGAAGTCTCGGAGGCGGTGAAGACCGACAAGTGCTTCATCAACAAGGCGCTCAGCGAACTCGAGATCGAGTGCCTGGCGCAAAAGCTCCCCGAATTCATCACGATCGACCTCGGCGGCATGAAGAAGGGCGACTCGATTCACGCCCGCGACCTGAAGCTCGACGAAGGCATCAAGATCGTGCGCCGCGGGCAGAAGGACATCACGATCGTCAGCGCGGTGGCGCCCAAGGCCGAGGCCGACGAAGGCGCGGCGGCCGAAGCCGCAGCCGGGGCGGCACCCGCGGCGGCCGCGGCGCCCGACGCCAAGGCCGCCAAGGCGCCGGCCAAGGAAAAGCAGAACAAGAAGTAGCCCGGCGCCCGGCCCTGCCGGTTCGCCCTTCGGCAGCCTCGCGCAAGCGGGGCTTTTTCATGCCCGCGTATTCGATAATCGCAACATGATCCGCCTTCTCGTCGGGCTCGGCAATCCGGGGCCGGAATACGTCGCGACCCGACACAATGCCGGCTTCTGGTGGCTGGATGCCGCCGCGCGCGAGTTGCGCGCGACGCTTGCCCCCGATCGGGGCTATTTCGGCAATGTCGCGCGGGTGAACCGCCCCGCCGGGCCGCTGTACCTGCTCGCGCCGATGACGTATATGAACCTGTCGGGCAAGTCGGTTGCCGCGCTCGCCCGCTTCTTCAAGATCGAGCCGCAGCAGATCCTCGTCGCGCACGACGAACTCGACCTGTTGCCCGGCCATGTGAAGCTCAAGCTTGGCGGCAGCACGGCCGGTCATAACGGCTTGAAGGATATCCAGGCCCAGCTCGGCGGGCCCGACTTCTGGCGGCTGCGCCTGGGCATCGGCCACCCTGGCGTCCGATCCGAAGTCATCAACTATGTGCTTCGCAAGCCCTCAGCCGACGATCGCGAAGCGATCGGGAAGGCGATCGAGCTCTCCCTTGCGGCGCTCGATCTGCTGCTCGCCGGCGAGATGGAGCGCGCGATGATGAAGCTGCACGCGAAGCCGGCGCGCCCCAAGCCGCCCCGCCCCGCCGAGGCGATCGGGCCGGCGTCGAAGGAACCGGCGCCGTGAGAACGCTCTGGCTCGCCGCCGCCGTACTCATGTTCCACGCGGGTGCGATGGCGCAGAGCATCTACCGCTGCGGCCCCGACGGGCGCATCTATCAGCAGGCGCCGTGCACCGACGGCAAGCCGATCGATGCGAGAGACCCGCGCACGCCCGAGCAGCGCGCCGCCGCGCAGGCGGTCGCTGCCGGCGAAGCGCGCCGTGCGGCGCAATTCGACCGCGACAACGCCCCGGCATCGGCACCCGAGGGCCCGAAGGCCAGGCCGCCGAAGGCACCGGCGGCGGCCGCCAGCCATCCCGCGTCGGCACCGAAGAGCGAGAAGTCCGCGGCACGCGATCCGTCCAGACCGCTCACGGTGCGCCTGCCGGCCAAGTCCAAGGCGGCGGCCTCGGCCGCGTCGCGGTAACCGCATTCGGCCGCGATCAGCCGCTTTCGCTCGGCGCGCCCGCCGCGGCATGCAGGCGCCGGTACTTGGCCCACAGGCTCTCGCGGCTCTCGACGTGTGCCGGATCGAGCGGGATGCAGCTCACCGGGCAGACCTGCACGCACTGCGGCTCGTCGAAATGGCCGACGCATTCGGTGCAGCGGTCGGGGTCGATGCGGTAGATCTCCGGCCCCATCGAGATCGCCTCGTTCGGGCATTCCGGCTCGCACACATCGCAGTTGATGCATTCGTCGGTGATGATGAGCGCCACTGCCGTGCCTTCCCGAATCTGGATTCAGCTCAGATCGCGTCGCGCGTGCGTTCCTGCAGACGCTGGTTGACGGAGGGTGAGACGAACTGCGACACCTCGCCGCCAAGCATGGCGATCTCGCGCACGAAGGTACTCGAAATGAACTGATACTGGTCGGACGGGGTGAGAAACAGCGTCTCGACATCGGGCATCAGCTGGCGGTTCATGCCCGCCATCTGGAATTCGTACTCGAAATCGCTCACCGCGCGCAGCCCGCGCACGACGACCTTGCCGCCGCTCTCGACGACGAAATCGCGCAGCAGCCCGCGATAGGTCTGCACCTCGACATTCGGGTAGCGCTGCGCAAGTTCCTGCGCCATCTGCAGCCGTTCGTCGATCGAGAACATCGCACGCTTGTGGTGGCCCGCGGCGACGGCGACGATCAGCCGCTCGAACAGCCGGCTGGCGCGGCGCATCAGATCCTCGTGCCCGAGCGTCATCGGATCGAAGGTGCCGGGATAGATCGCTGTGAGGCGGGTAACTGACGTCAAGAGTTGCTCCTGTTCGCGATCCCCCGCTGCCCGTCGCGGGTGGTTCGGCACAGTTTAGGGCAACGCGCAATAAACCCCGCGCCGCAAGTGCACACCCGCTTCGGACAGGCTGCCGCGGCGGCTAGCCCGTCTTTCTCAACTCGCCGTTGCTTTCCCGGGAATCGAGCCGTTTTGCACTCGCAAGTGC
>JACSRM010000169.1 GCA_014879745.1 Burkholderiaceae bacterium
CCCTCACCGCCTACGCCGCGGCCGACATCTCGACCGCCGCCGCCGCCTCGCTCGTCCTCGACGACATCAGCGCCGACCTCGACGTCGTCAATACCGCGCGCGCCCAGTCCGGCGCGCTGCAGGGCCGCTTCGAGGCCGTGATCACCCAGCTCCAGGTCTCGGCCGAGAATACGGCTGCCGCGCGCGGCCGCATCATGGACGCCGACTTCGCCGCCGAGACCGCCAACCTGTCGCGCGCCCAGATCCTGCAGCAGGCCGGCACCGCGATGGTCGCGCAGGCGAACCAGATGCCGCAGAGCGTGCTCGCGCTGCTGAGAAGCTGAACAGCCGCGCCCTCAAGTTCGGGCGCACCGCACCGAAACCCGATGAACGCGGTTCAGCCATGAACCCGCGGCATCGGGTTTTCCTCGTTGCGCGCTGCGCCGCCCCGGGTCCGCAGCGGCTTCCCACCGACCACCCTCCAGCGCGACCATGACCACCATCAGCTCCCCCGGCATCGGCAGCGGCCTCGACGTCAACTCGATCATCAACCAGCTGCTCGCGATCGAGCGCCAGCCGATCGTCGCGCTGCAGACGAAGGCGACGCAGATCCAGGCCCGGATCTCCGAGTACGGCAAGCTGCAGAGCCTGACCTCGGCATTTCGCGATGCGGCCTCCGCGCTGACGAAGAACGAGACCTGGGGCCAGACCATCGGCACCTCCTCCAACGCCGCGGCGGTCGCGATCGCCGTCCAGAGCGGCGCGGCGGTCGGCAACTACTCGCTGCAGGTGCAGTCGCTCGCCACCGCGCAGTCGCTCGCTTCGGGCGTCTTCGCTTCGGCCGACGAGATGCCGGGCGCCGGCACGCTGCGCATCGAGCTCGGCAGCTGGGGTCCGGGGCAGACGGCGTTTACGCCCAAGAGCGGCGCCACGGCGGTCGACATCACGATCGCGGCGACCGACACCCTTGCCCAGGTGCGCGACAAGATCAACGCCGCGAATGCCGGCGTCACCGCGACCGTGCTGAACGACGGCAGCGGTGCGCGCTTGCTGATGCGATCGACCGCGACCGGCACCGAAAGCGCATTTCGCACCAGCGGCATGAGCGCATTCGCATTCGACCCGTCCTCGGGCCCGGGCTCGATGACGCAGACCCAGGCCGCCGCCAACGCCGCGGCGACGATCGACGGCCTGGCGATCACCTCGCAGTCGAATACGCTCGCCAACGTGATCGACGGCATCACGCTCACGCTCGGTCAGGTTACGACCGCGCCGGTCGAGCTCGCCGTCGTGCAGGACAGCGAGGCGTTGAAGAAGGCGGTGCAGACCTTTGCCGACGCCTACAACGCGCTCGTCACGCTGATCGCCGGACAGGTCAAGTACGACGCCGACAGCAAGACGGCCGGCCCGCTGCAGGGCGACAGCAGCGCGGTCGGCATCCAGCGCCAGCTGCGTGCGATGCTGGGGACCGTCTCCGGCGCGTCGAGCGTGTTCGGCCGGCTGTCGGACGTCGGCCTCGAGCTGCAGGCCAACGGCACCGTGACGGTGAACGCCGGCAAGCTCGACGCCGCGCTCGCCAACCTGCCCGAGATGAAGAAGCTGTTCGCCAACAGCGACAGCGCGGTGCCGGCCAACAACGGCATCGCGCGCCAGTTCTATGCGCTCGCTGATGCGATGCTCGGCGTCGACGGCACGCTGACGACGCGCACCGACAGCCTGCAGCAGGGCATAGCGCGCAACGAGGCCGACCAGGAGCGTCTCGAGCAGCGCGTCGCCCAGGTCGAGAAGCGGCTGCGCGCGCAGTACACGGCGCTCGACACCACGCTCGGCCGCCTGAGCGGCATCAGCAGCTACGTCACGCAGCAGATGGCGATGCTGAACAACAGCAACCTCTACGGCAACGACAACTGATCCGCGCCCCGCCCGCGCCGGCGGGCGCGGCGCGCACGACCGCCGGCCGCCACCGGCACGAGGCCACATGCGAGCTGCCGAACGGGCCGCATGCTGCACGGTCGACGCGGCTTGCCGCCGGCGCTCGATGCGGTGCGAACGACGCGCGGCGAACCGCCTCGCCCTGCTCAAGTCATACCGGCCGTCGCCGATATTCAAGCCACCCGCCACGAACGAAAGCCAGCCTCGAATGTTCGCGTCCGCAGTCTCCCGCAGCGCTTCGAATGCCTACCGCAGCGTCGGCATGGAAACCAGTGTCTCGAGTGCCTCCCCGCATCGGCTCGTCGCGATGCTGTTCGATGGATTGAGCGATGCGCTGGCGCGCGCGCGCGGCGCGATGCAGGCCGGGCAGATCGCAGACAAGGGCCGCGCGATCGGCCATGCGGTGCGCATCGTCGAGGAGGGGCTGCGCTCTTCGCTGAACCTGGACGATGGCGGCGCCGTCGCCGCCGATCTGAACCGGCTCTACGGCTATGTCGCGCTGCGCCTCACGCATGCCAACCTGCACAACGACGCCGCCGCGCTGCAGGAGTGCAGCGACCTGATCGAGCCGGTGCGAAGCGCGTGGCTCGCGATCGACCCGGCGCGCGCGGGCGTCGCCCGATGAGCACCGGCCGCGAAGCCCCGAACCCGACCCCTGGAGCCTGCATGAATTCTGCGCTGCTGAACTACTACGAAGCGATCGAGCAGGCGAGCCACGAGATGCTCGAAGCGGCGCGCACCGGCAACTGGGATCATGTCGTCAAGCTCGAGGGCGCGTGCGCGCTTCTCATCTCGCAGCTCAAGCACGCCGCCGTCGATCACAAGCTCGGGCCGGAAGAGGCGAAGATCAAGTCGCGCATCATGCAGCGCATCCTGCTCAACGATGCCGAGCTGCGCCATCTCGCCGAGCCCTGGCTGGAAGACCTCGACGACCTGCTCGCCGGGCGGCCGAAGACGCTGCACTGAAGCCGGCCGCCGGGCCGCGATGGATACGCAGCCGATGCCGCTCGAGGCGATCGCCGCCGCGGGCGGCGGGCTCGACAGCTTTCGCCTCGCGACGCCGACCGAGATTGCCTCCGCGCTGCGCCGGCTGCAGGACGACAGCGTGCTCGTCAACCTGAACGGCCCGCAGGGCAGCGTCTATACGACCTCGCTGTGGACATCCGACCCCGGGCGCGACACGCTCGCCTTCGCCGCCGACGCGAGCGACCCGCAGTTGCAGGCGGTGCTCGAAGGCGGCGAGGCGGTCGCCGTCGCCTACCTCGACAAGGTCAGGATCCAGTTCGACGTCGGCCACCTCGTCCTCGTGCGCGGCGCGCGCAGCTGCGCGCTGACGGGCAGCTATCCGCGCGAACTGTTTCGCGTGCAGCGGCGCGAGAGTTTTCGTGTCCGCCCGCTGCTGCGCGACGCCCCGCTCGCGCGGCTGGCGCATCCGATGATCCCCGACATGGCGCTCGCGCTGCGCATCCTCGACCTGAGCGTCGGCGGCTGCGCGCTGCTGCTGCCGCAGGACGTGCCGATGCTCGCGCCCGGCATCCTCGTCAACCGCGTCCAGCTCGAGCTCGACGCGACGACGCGCCTGGAAACCGGGCTGCGGCTGCACCACGTGACGTCGATTCACTCCGAATCGAGCGGCGTTCGCCTCGGCTGCGAGATCGTGCGCCTCGGCCAGGACGCCGAGCGCACGCTGCAGCGCTATATCGACCGCACGCAGAAGCGCCGGCGCGCGTTGCGCATCGAATAGGGTCCTGCGCAGCCGGCGAACGCCCGGCGCGTCAGACCTGCATATTCATGATGTCGCTGTACGCCTGCACGAGGCGGTTGCGGACCTGCAGCGTCGCCTGAAAGCCGAGCTGGGCCTTCTGCATCGCGATCATCGTCTCCTCGAGGCTGACGGTCGGGTTGTCGAGCTGCACCTCGCGCTGCAGCCGCGCGGCCTCGTTCTGGCTCGCGCTGACCGCACCGAGCGCCTGCGTCAGCGCCTGCGCGAAGCCGCCGCCCTGCACGGCCGTGGCACCGGCGATCGGCTCTCCGCGCGTCGTGAGGCCGGCGCGGGCGACCGCCTGCGCGAAGTCGAAGGGCTTCAGGGTGACGTTCATCGTGGCATCTCCGTCGGGCTGGCGGCACCGAATGCGCGGCCGAGGCAGCTGCGCATGGCGGGCTTTCGCATGGCGTCATCGTAGGCGTGACGCAGGTCTCGCTGCCGGGTGAACTGACGCCGGTTTGACAGCCTGTTCGCTGCATCCGGCGCGCATCGCGCCGGAATAATCGATGCCATCCGGAACCCCCGCGGGTCGCCCTGCGCGCAACTGTCCACTCCATGGAAACAGCCGTCGTTCGCCAGCCAGCCCTTCCTGCCCAACCCGTCGCCGCCGACTTCACCGCGCGGCTCGTCAACCTCCCGCTGCGCTCCAAGGCCTCGCTCGCGCTCGGCCTGGCCGCGCTCGCCGCGGTCGTCCTCTCGCTCACGCTGTGGACGGGCCAGGGCGACTACAAGGTGCTCTACGCCAACCTGTCGGACAAGGACGGCGGCGCGATCATCGCGCAGCTCGCGCAGATGAACGTGCCGTACCGCCACGCCGACGGCGGCGCGGCGATCCTGGTGCCGGCGTCGCAGGTGCACGACGCGCGCCTGAAGCTCGCCTCGGTCGGCCTGCCCAAGGGTTCGGTCGTCGGTTTCGAATTGATGGACTCGGCGCGCTTCGGCCTGACGCAGTTCGGCGAGCGACTCAATTTCCAGCGCGGCCTCGAAGGCGAGCTGACGCGTTCGATCACCGCACTCGCCGCGGTGCAGGCGGCGCGCGTGCACCTTGCGCTGCCGAACCAGAACGGCTTCTTTCGCGAGCAGCAAAAGCCCTCGGCGTCGGTCGTGCTGACGCTCTATCCGGGGCGCACGCTCGACCGCACGCAGATCGCCGGCATCGTCCATCTGGTCGCCTCCAGCGTCGCCGAACTCGCGCCGAAGAATGTCAGCGTGCTCGACCAGACCGGCACGCTGCTCAGCGGCGGCGGCGATGCGGCGGCGACGAGCGGGCTCGATGCGCAGCAGCTCCAGTATGTCAGCCAGGTCGAACAGGGCATGACCCGGCGCATCTTCGACCTGCTCGAACCGGTCGTCGGGCGCGACAACCTGCGCGCCAGCGTGACAGCCGAGCTCGACTTCTCGCAGTCCGAATCGACATCCGAGCTCTTCACGCCGAACCAGGGCCCGCAGGCCGAGCGCGCGGTGCGCAGCCAGCAAAGCAGCGAGGTCGGCACGAGCGGTGCCACACAACCCGCGGGCGTGCCGGGTGCGGCGTCGAACCAGCCGCCGCAGCAGGCGACGGCGCCGATCAACGGCGCGGCGGCGCCGCTGCAGTCGGCGCAGACCGGCGGCGCGAGCGGCAACCTGCGCCGCGACAGCGTGACGAACTACGAGGTCGACAAGACGGTGCGCGTGACGCGCAACGCCACCGGCAGCGTCAAGCGGCTGAACGCGGCGGTCGTCGTCAACAACCGCAGCGTGACCGACGCGAAGGGCAAGACGACGACCCAGCCGCTCGGCGCCGAAGAGATCGCCAAGCTCACCGCCCTCGTCAAGGAGAGCATCGGCTTCAATGCCGAGCGCGGCGATTCGGTGAAGGTGATCAATGCGCCGTTTCGCGTCGAGCCGCAGACCAGCGTCGAGCTGCCGATGTGGAAGCAGCCCGAGACGCTCGACCTCGTTCGCACGCTCGCCGTGCCGGGCGCGCTGGCGGCTGTCGCGCTGCTCGTCTTCCTCGGCCTCGTGCGGCCCGCACTGCGCGCGCTGCAGTCCGCGGCGGCCGCGCCCGGGCCCGGGCAGCGGCTGCACGCGGTCGCGAACGATGCCCTGCCGCTGCCGGAGCAGGAGTCCACGGCGCTCGCCGTGCTCGAGGCGCCGCGCTCGAGCGCGCACCTCGAACAGGCGCGCGCGCTCGCGAAGCAGAACCCGGCGGCGGTCGCCGGCATCGTGCGCGACTGGGTCGCGAGCGGCCAGGCCGCCTGAGGCGTCGCGAGCCGGGATCGCGCGATGGCCAACGAATCGACCGCCAAGGCCGGCGCCGACGACGCGAACGGCGTCGAGGACGCGGCGATCCTCCTGATGTCGCTCGGCGAGGAGGAAGCCGCGGCCGTCTTCAGGCATCTTGCGCCGAAGGACGTGCAAAAGCTCGGCGAGACCATCGCCCGCCTGAAGGCGGTGCCGCGCGAGCGCGTCGACCGCGTGCTGGAGCGCTTTCGCACCCGGGCCGGCGAGCAGAGCATGCTGGTCGCCGACAACGACGAATACGTCAAGTCGGTGCTGCGCAAGGCGCTCGGCGACGAGAAGGCCGATCTGCTGATCGATCGCATCCTCGAAGGCAGCGACGTGAACGGCATCGAGAGCCTGAAATGGATGGACCCGGCCGCGGTCGCCGAGCTGCTGCGCAACGAGCATCCGCAGATCGTCGCCGCGATCCTCGTCCACCTCGACTTCGATCAGTCGGCGGCGATCCTGAAGGCGATGCCCGAGCGCCAGCGCAACGAGGCGGTGGTGCGCGTGGCCACCCTCGACGGCATCCAGCCGACGGCGCTGCGCGACCTCAACGACGTCATGGCCCGCGTGCTCGCCGGCGGCGAGCGGCTGCGCAAGACCTCGCTCGGCGGCGTGAAGGTGGCCGCCGAGATGATCAACCTGATGGGCGCGAGCCTGGAGACCGCGGTGCTCGACTTCGTTCGCGACGCCGACAACGATCTCGCGCAACGCATCATGGACAACATGTTCACGTTCGACGATCTGGAGAGCATCGACGACAAGGGCATCCAGTCGCTGTTGAAGGAGATCCAGTCCGAGTCGCTCGTCATCGCGTTGAAGGGCGCGACGCCCGAGCTGCGCGAGAAGATCTTCAAGAACATGTCGACGCGCGCCGCCGAGACGCTGCGCGAGGACCTCGAGGCGCGCGGCCCGGTGCGCGTCTCCGAGGTCGAGGCCGAGCAGAAGGAACTGCTCAAGGTCGTGCGCCGGCTGGCCGACGAGGGCCAGATCGTGCTCGGCGGATCGGGCGACGATGAGTTCGTCTGACGCGCGGCGCGCGCCGCGCCAGGTGCCGCCGCCGGCCGGCGGCCAGAAGAATGCCGCCTACACGCGCTTCATTCCGCGCGAGGAGCTCGGCAGCTTCGCGGCGTGGAACCCGGCCGCGCTGTCGGGCGGCATGCCGCCGCCTTCGCCGCTGCGCCGCGCGACCGATGCCCCTGCCGCCGGCGGCGACGCGGCAAGCGCCGCCGACGTGCTTGCGGCCCAGTTGCGCGCAGCGCGCCAATCCGGCTATCACGATGGCTACCGCGACGGGCTCGTCGGGCTCGACGCCTTCAAGCAGAGCTATGCGAGCCAGGTCACGGCCCAGCTCGGCGCGCTGACCACGGCCTACCACGCCGAGCTGGACGCGCTGCGCGAGCAGCTCGCGAACGCGGTCGCGGCGACCGCCGCGAGCGTCGCGCGCCAGACGGTGCGCAGCGAACTCTCCACACGGCCGGAGCTGATCGCGGCGGTCGCCGCCGAGGCGATCGACACCCTGCTCGCGAGCGCTCGCCACATCACGCTGCGCGTGCATCCGGACGACGAGCCGCTCGTCGCGCAGGGCGCGGGCGAGGCGCTCGCCGCGCGCGGCGCACGCCTCGTCGTCGATGCCGGCATGGCGCGTGGCGGCTGCCGCGTCGATGCGGATATCGGCGCGGTCGACGCGACGCTCGCGACGCGCTGGGCGCGCGCCGCCGCGGCGCTCGGCTGCGAGCAACCCTGGGAGGCGGACGCGCGATGAACGAGCAACTCGCGCAAACGCAGCAGCCCGAGGCCGCGACGGCTTCGTCCACAGCCGAAGTCTCGGCGCCGCGCCACGCGCCGCGGCTCGCCGAGCTGCCCGCCGACTGGCGCCGCTTTCTCGTCGACATGCAGGATTTCGCGGCCGAGCCGGTCGCGCTCGAGTCGCAGGGCACGCTCGTGCGCGTCGCCGGCCTCGTCCTCGAGGCGGCCGGCATCCGCCTACCGGTCGGTTCGGTCTGCGAGGTGCAGATGCCCGGCCAGACGCCGGTGCAGGCCGAGGTCGTCGGCTTCTCGGGCGACCGCGCCTACCTGATGCCCAGCGGCGAGGTGCACGGCCTCGTCAGCGGCGCGCGCGTCGTGCCGCGCGCCTCGCCAATCGTGCCGCTCGCGCTGGGCAGCCCGCGCCACCCCTGGCGACGCCGCGAGGACCGCACGCTGCACCTGGCGGTCGGCGACGGCCTGCTCGGCCGGGTCGTCGATTCGCACGGCGCGCCGCTCGACCGCAAGGGGCCGCTTGCCAACGTCCACAACGAACCGCTGGTGCGCCGTGCCATCAATGCGATGGACCGCGACCCGATCCGCGAGCCGCTCGATACCGGCGTGCGCGCGATCAATGCCATGCTCACCGTCGGCCGCGGCCAGCGCATCGGGCTCTTCGCCGGCACCGGCGTCGGCAAGTCGGTGCTGCTCGGCATGATGGCGCGCTATACCGCCGCCGACGTGATCGTCGTCGGCCTGATCGGCGAGCGCGGCCGCGAAGTGAAGGAATTCATCGAGGACATCCTCGGCGCCGACGGCCTCGCGCGCTCGGTCGTCGTCGCCGCGCCGGCCGACGCGCCGCCGCTCACGCGCATGCAGGGCGCGAACTATGCGACCGCGATCGCCGAGCACTTTCGCGACCGCGGCCTGCACGTGCTGCTCCTGATGGATTCGCTGACACGCTACGCGATGGCGCAGCGCGAGATCGCGCTCGCGATCGGCGAGCCGCCTGCCACCAAGGGCTATCCGCCGTCGTGCTTCGCGAAGCTGCCGCAGCTCGTCGAGCGCAGCGGCAACGGCATCCACGGCGTCGGCTCGATCACCGCCTTCTATACCGTGCTGACCGAGGGCGACGACCCGCAGGATCCGATCGCCGACGCCGCGCGCGGCATCCTCGACGGCCACATCGTGCTGTCGCGCGAACTCGCCGAGGCCGGGCATTTCCCGGCGATCGACATCGAGCGCTCGATCTCGCGCGTGATGACGAACGTCGCCGAAGCCTCGCACATCGAGGCGGCGCGCCGCCTGCGCCAGCTCCACTCGCGCCACGCGAAGGCGCGCGACCTGATCGCACTCGGCGCCTACGTGCCGGGGCACGACGCCGATCTGGACCTTGCGGTCGCCCTCGCGCCGCAGATCGCCGCCCTGCTGCAGCAAGGCATGCACAGCCGCGCGACGCTCGAAGACAGCGTGAGCGCGCTGCACGCCGTGCTCGCCGATTGACCGAACCCGCTTGCCGCCGCCCGAGACGACGCCGATGAACGCCATGCAATCCCTCCTCACCCTGCTCGCCCACGCCGAGCGCGAACGCGACGCCGCGCTCGCCGCGCTGCGCGGCTGCCAGATCGAGCAGCGCGCCGCGCAGGCGCAGGCCGATCAGCTGCAGCGCTACCGCAGCGACTACGAACAGCGCTGGCGCAGCGAGTTCAGCCGCAACGGCCAGATCGCGATCGTCCATTGCTACCAGGGCTTCGTGACGCGGCTCACGCAGGCAATCGAGCAGCAGTCGCACGCCGCCCGGATCGCCGCGCAGCGCATGGCGCAGGCGGAAGCGGCGTGGCGCGAATGCGAGCTGCGCGTCGCATCGGTCGGCAAGCTGATCGGCAGGCGCAACCTGGCGCTGCGCGAACAGGAGAACCGGCGCGAGCAGAAGCTGCAGGACGACCAGGCCTCCCGCATGGCCTGGGAGCGCCGCGCGAACCGCTTCGCGCCGGCCTGAGAGGCTGAGAGGCAATCGGACATGACCGCTCATCCCCTGCGAACAGGCCTACTCTGCGTTGCAAATGCTCGCCATAGCCCGAGCTATGGCTGCGCTTTGCGCCTTGATTGGGCCCGTTCGCAGGGTCCGCTCGGCCGCGCCCGAATACCTCTCAGCCTCTGACCCGCGCGACCACCGAGGAGCCGCGATGCCCGCCACACTCACGATCCCGACCCCCGGCACACCCGAAGGCAAGGCGGTCGGCACTAACCGATACGCGCCGCGCCCCGACGGGCCTTCCCCGGAACAGCGCTTCGCGGCGCTGCTGCAGCAGCGTCGGGAGGCGCAGCCGCAGCAGCGCTCCGAGCCGAAAGCCGCCGCCAAGCCACCCGCCAGCCCTTCCCGCAACGACACCACACGCGGTCCGGCGGACCCTGCGGCGCAACGCACCTCCGCCAACGGCGCACCGCCAGAGGCGTCGACCGGCTGCGAGGCGGCGCAACCCGGCTCGGCGGGCAAGACGCCGGCGCAAGGCGACGGCGATCGGTGCGAGCCGCCGATCGCCGACGCGCCGAGGCCGGGCAGCGCGAACGACGGTTCGACGCCAGCGGAACGATCGGCCGCGGACCATGACGCGGAGGTCGCGCGCCACGCCGGCGATGCGCCGGCCGCTGATCCCGCCTTCTGGCCCGGCATGCGGCTTGCCGCGGCCGACGCGGCAGCGGCGACCGCCGGCGGCGCAACGCAGGACTTGCGGATCGGCCTGGGCAGCGGCACGACGGCGGCGGGCGCCGCGGGCACCGTCCAGGCCGGCCTGCCGATGGCGGGCGGCGCAGCGGGCGACGCCGGCCAGCACGGCGCGGGACGCGGCGACGAGCGCGGCACGGCGGCCGAGAACACCGCCGCGCTGCTCGACGCAGCGGCCTCCGACGCCGAGACGGCGGCATCGGCAAACGCCGCGGCAGACCGCTTCGCGCTGCCGCCGCGCGCGCCCGATGCGGGCGTGCCGGGCTTCGCCGGCGCCGCGGCGCCGCACCGCATCGATGCCGGCCCGATGGCAACGGCCGCGCTCGCAACACCGCTTGCCGCGCCCGACTTCGCGAAGGCGCTCGGCGCGCAGGTCAGCCTTTTCGCGCGCAACGGCCTGGCGCAGGCCGAACTGCAACTGACACCGGCCGAGATGGGCCCGATCCGCATCCACATCGCGATCGACGGCGCGCACGCGCGGGTCGATTTCGTGGCCGATTCGGCGGCGACCCGCCAGGTCATCGAACGCGGGCTGCCCGAACTCGCATCGGCGCTGCGCGAGCAGGGCCTGACGCTGGCGGGCGGCGGCGTGTTCGAGCGCTCGCCGGACCAGCGTGATGGGCCCGGCGCCGCGCCGTCCGGCGAGCCGACCGGTCGCAGCCAGCGCCGCGCCGCGGCGATCGATGCCGGCGCCCAGGCGCTGCACATCCGGCCGGCCGTCGTGCATCCCTGGGGCATCGATCTGTACGCCTGAAACTTGCTTGACAGCGCGCAGCGCCGAGCCTACAACGCTTCTCCCTTGGACCCGAGGAGAAAGCCATGCGCTTTGCGATCACCGTGGTAATGGTTGCGCTTGCCTGCACCAGCCCGGCGCATGCGGCCGACGCGTCGCCCAAAGGCACCCCCGCGATGCTCCAGAAGCTGGCCCCGTTCCTGGCGGAGTACAACGCGTTCCTGCGCGGCGGGGAGCCAAAGGATTGCACGACCTTTCCGCCGCTGCCCCTGATCCCGACGTGCGAGATCGAAGTCGACGTCTGGCTCGTCAATTCGAACGGCACCGACTACTGCGTGACGCAGTTTCCGGCCGAGACGAAGTTCAATCGGCTGACACGCGTGGTCTGGAAACTCAAAGACCACGTCCTCACTTCGGGCACGACCGGGAAGACCTACAACATCGCGTTCCACGACAGCTACGGCATCCTCCCCTACCGCGACCGGTTCGGCCAGGTGTTGGGCGGCGGAATCGGCGACGGCACGACCGCCAACAAGTGGTGGTACCGCCGCTTCAATCTGTACACGGACAAGGATCCGGCGATCGTCTATGTGCCGCTGATCCTGCAGACCCTCAGCAGCGACGAGAACGACGTCGGCGTCTGCGCCGTCGGCGATCCGCGGATGGTGAACAACTGACGATCGCGCGCCGGGCCCGGCTTGAGCGCACGGCAGCGAGCAGCGGCGCGAGCGCTTCGAGCCGGCGGCAAAGCTCGGAGTCGCTGCCGCATCCAAGTTCCTGCGCGATCGCCTGCGCCTGATCGAAAGCAGCACGCGCCGCCGGCGCGTCTTTCGCCAGCGCCTCGATCTCGGCGCGGTCGCACTGCAGCAGCGCGAGGCTCAGGCGGTCCGACATCGCGGCCAGCAGTGCGTGCGCGGCTTCGAGCGACTCGCGCGCCCGCGCCGTGCGTCCGAGGCGCGCCTGCGCGATCGCGAGGTAGCCGAGGAACTGCCCTTGCTTGCGCCGGTCGCCGTAGGTTCGGGCGCCTTCGACGGCGTGCTCGAGGTGCGCGTTGGCTTCTTCCAGACGCCCCTGCGCAGTGAGCATCATCCCGAGATTGCAAAGCACCGTGTACTCGAGCCGCACATGGCCGGCCCGGCGTGCCAGTTGCAGCGCGATATCGAACTGCTCGCGGGCGTCGCCGTCGCGTCCCTGCTCCTGGTAGAGCAGGCCGAGGTTGCAGCGCGCATTGCCCTCCCACCGCTGATCGCCGAGTTCGCTCGCCAGTGCCAGCGCCTGCTCGTAGTGTTCGCGCGCGAGTTCGAGCTGCCCGCGGTCATGGTGCAGCCCCCCGAGGTTGCCCAACAGGCCGCCCTCGACGCGGTGGTCGCCGATCTCGCGCGCCAGCGCCAGCGCCTGCTCGAAGCACTGCCTCGCCTCGTCCCAGCGCGCCTGATGATCGAGGTGGCCACCGAACTGGTTGAGCGCCATCATTTGCAGCGGCGCATCGTGTAGAGCGCGGGCGATGGCGAGTGCCTCGCGCAGGCTCGCGCGTGCGTCGTCGAGGCTGCCATCGAGCGTCTGCCGGTTCGACGACGCGACGAGCAGTCGCACCAGGCAGGCCTGCGCGCCACACCCACGCGCATGCTCGATGCCGGCGGCCAGGTGCGCACGCGATTCGTCTACGCGTCCCAGCATGTCGAGCGCGTCGCCAGCGACCCAGTGCACGAAGCCGCGCTGCTCGTCGTTCAGGGTCTCGACCGCAGCGACCGTCTGCGCCAGGTCGACCGCCGCCCGATACGGCCCGACGAGCCGCAGCGTGGCCCACGCGCCGATCAGGCAGCCGGTGGCGCAAGTGCTGTCGCCGGCCGCTGCCGCAGCTCGGCAAGCCGCCACCAGGTTGTGCGCCTCGGCACAGCGTGCGGCCGTCGCTGCCCGGTCGTCGAGCTGCGCGAAATAGCGCCAATGACGAGCCCTCGCGTCCGCGGCATACGCCGGCCCGCTTGCGCCGAAGCTGCCCTCGGTTTGCAGCCGCCGAAGCGCGTAGTCGCGCACGGTCTCGAGCAGGTCGAAGCGCTCGTCGCCGACGTTTCGCAGCAGGCTCTTGTCGACCAGCCGCTGCAGGGTATCGAGGACGTCGAGCGGGTCGCGCCCTGCGGGCTCGATCACCGCGATGGCGGCTTCGAGCGAGATGCCACCCTCGAATACCGCAAGCGTGGACAGCGCCGCCTTCTCGCCGTCTGTCAGCAGATCCCAGGACCAGTCGAACGCGGCGCGCAGCGTCGCCTGCCGGTCCTGACGGCCGCCGTGCGAGAGCGCCAGCTCGAAGCGGTCCCGCACGCGCGCAACCAGGCTGCGCGGCAGCACCGCGCGCACGCGCGCGGCGGCCAGTTCGATCGCCAGCGGCAGGCCGTCCAGCATCGTCACCAGCTGGAGAACCGCCGCCGCATCGTCGCTCGCCGCGGCGTATCCGATGCGTGCGGCGGCGGCGCGCTGGTTGAACAGTTCGATCGCATCGGCTGCGCCCATCGGCGCGAGCGCGAATACCTCTTCGCCGGAGATGCCCAGCACCTCGCGCGTGGTGACGAGGAACTGCGCGAGAGGTGCGCCGTCCAGCCAGCGCCCGAGCGTCGCCTCGGCGTGCCGCGCGACCTGTTCGAAGTTGTCCAGGATCACGAGACAGCGGCCCCGTCCCGCGATCGCATGCGCGATCTGGCGCACCGGGTCACCCGCGCCAAGCGCCAACTCGAGCCCCTGGGCGACGGCAAAGTGGATACCGTCGACGCTCGTCGCTCGGGAGAGATCGCAGAACCAGACGCCTCCCGCAAAGCCGCCCAGCGCGTCGCGCGCCAGGCGCGTCGCGAGCCGCGTCTTGCCGGTGCCCCCGATACCCACCACCGACACGAGCCGCGCGCCCTGATCCAGCCGCTCGCCGAGCCGCTCGAGTTCGGCGCGGCGGCCGACGAAACGGTCCCGCTCCGCGGGCAGCGTGTGGTGCACGTCGCGCGTCGGCACCCACACCTCGTTGACGCGCGTCACGCGCCAGCCCTTGGCCGAATCGGCGGGCGGCTCGAATCCGCCGCCGGCATCGACCGCCTCGAACAGTTCGATCGCGTCGGCGAGTCCCTTGAGCTGCCAATGGCCGTGCGACCGGACGGAAAACACCGGCGCGGCGCCGAGCGCGGCACGCGCGTCGGCGCTCAACAGTGTCCTTCCGCCCGCCGCGAGCGACATGATGCGGGCGGCAATCGGCTTGGCCAGCCCCTCGACTTCAATCGGCTTGGCCCCGAGCGCCACGTCGGCGGCGTCGTTGCGGCGCAGGTCGAGCTGCCCGACGTGGACTCCCGCGCGCGCTCGCAGCGGCAGCGCAAGGCTGGCCAACCCGCGGTGATAGGCCATGACATACGAGAGCGCATCGGCGCAACCGTCGAACAGCAGCAGGAAGCCGTCGCTCTTGTCGATCTCGTGGCCGTGCCATTCGCGCAGCAGATCGCGCGCCAGTCGGTCGTGGGCGCGCCAGAGTTCAGCCGCTGCCGCGTCGCCCAGCTTGCGCACCAGTTCGGTACTGTCGACGACGTCGGTCATGACCAGAACATGCGACTCGTTCATCGGCCGCTACCCCCGCTTGCGCGAACCGAACTGTATCGCATGCCGCAGCGGCGCCGGTGCGTAGGCGTGACTCGCTCCGAACCGGCCCCGCTTTGCCCCGCTTATCTCCGGTTTCGAGCGGCGGCGCGCTTTTCATAATTTGCGGCACAACCCGAGGTGGCGCGCACTGCGCCGCCCGTTCGAACGAAGGAGCTTCGCCCCATGCCCGCCGCCGCTGCTGCTGCCGCCGCCAAAGCCGCCGAGGCCCCGTCCGCGGACGAGATCGCGCTGCCGGCGCGCGGCAAGAAGAAGCTGCTGATCCTGATCGCGATCGCGCTGGCGATCGTGCTCGTGCTCGGCGGCGGCGCGATCTGGTTTCTCAAGCAGCGCGCAGCGGCCGCCGCCGCGGTTGACGAGGACGGCCAGCCGCTGGAGCAGGCCGAGCGGCAGGCAAGGCCGCAGGCGCCGCCGGTCTTCGTCGCGCTCGAGCCGTTCGTCGTCAACCTCGCCGACAAGGACGCCGAGCGCTATGCGCAGATCGGCATCACGCTCGAACTCGACGACCCGAAGGTGGCCGAGGAGATGAAGGTCTATATGCCGGCGATCCGCGACGCGATCCTGATGATCCTTGCCCACAAGTCGTCGGCCGAGTTGCTCGAGCGCGCCGGCAAGGAGCAGCTTGCGGCCGAGATCATGCGCGAATCGGTGCGGCCGCTCGGGATCGAGGTCGCTGCCGCGCCCGGCCGCGACGGCACGCCGATCCGGCCCGCGCCTTCATCGGCCGACAACCCGGTGCGCCGGGTGCTGTTCTCGAGCTTCATCGTCCAGTAGCGGGACGGCGCGCATGAACGAACATATCCTGTCGCAAGACGAGGTCGATGCGCTGCTGCAGGGCATCACCGGCGAGAGCCAGAAGCTCGAACCCGAGGCGGCGCCGGCCGGCGGCGTGCACGACTACGACCTGGCGAACCAGGAGCGCATCGTTCGCGGGCGCATGCCGACGATGGAGATCGTCAACGAGCGCTTCGCGCGCAACGTGCGCGTCGGCCTCTTCAATTTCGTGCGGCGCAGCCCGGAGATCGCGATCGGCGCGATCAAGGTGCAGAAGTACAGCGCCTTCCTGCGCGAGATCGTCGTGCCGACCAATTTCAATATCGTCTCGGTGCGGCCGCTGCGCGGCAACGGGCTGATCGTCTGCGACCCGACGCTCGTCTTCGCCGTCATCGACGCCTTGTTCGGCGGCGCCGGCAAATTCCACACCCGCATCGAGGGGCGCGATTTCTCGCCGACCGAGCAGCGGGTCATCCAGCGCCTGGTCGATGTCATCGCGGCCGAATATGCCAAGGCCTGGCAGGGCATCTACCCGCTGGTCCTCGAATACCAGCGCTCGGAGATGCAGCCGCAGTTCGCGACGATCGCGACGCCGAGCGAGGTCGTCGTCGCGACATCGTTCACGATCGAGATCGGCGATAGCTCGGGGACGATCCACTTCTGCATTCCCTACGCGACGCTCGAGCCGATCCGCGACGTGCTCTATTCGAGCGCGCAGGGCGACGCCGGCGAGCCCGACCGGCGCTGGGTGAACCTGATGAAGACGCAGATCCAGGCCGCGAACGTCGAACTCGTCGCCGAGCTCGCGCACGCGCCGGCGACGGTCGAGCAGTTGCTGTCGTTCAAGCCGGGCGACTTCATCGAGCTCGACCTGCAGCATGCGATCCGCGCCACGGTGGACGGCGTGCCGGTGCTCGAGTGCCACTACGGAACGTCGAACGGCAAATATGCGCTGAAGATCGATCAACTGCTGACCAGCTCCGAGACGGGCTGGCTGGGAGAGTCCCATGTCTGAACCCGAATCCGTGGGCGCCGCCGACGACGACGCGATCGCCGCCGAGTGGGCCGCCGCACTCGCCGAGGCAAAGCCCGAGACCGCGACCGAACTGCAGGACGGCGGCGACCAGGTCGCGCCGGCCGCATTCACCAATTTCCCGGCCACGAGCGGCCCGGCGGCGGCAAACGATATCAACATGATCCTGGACATCCCGGTCCAGCTCACGGTCGAGCTCGGCCGCACCCGCATACCGATCAAGCATATCCTGCAGCTCGCGCAGGGCTCGGTCGTCGAGCTGGACGCGCTGGCCGGCGAGCCGATGGACGTGCTCGTCAACGGCTACCTGATCGCGCAGGGCGAGGTCGTCGTCGTGAACGAGAAATTCGGCATCCGCCTCACCGATATCGTCACGCCGTCCGAGCGCATGCGCCGGCTCAGCAAGACCTGAGGCCGGCGCGCCGCTTGCGACGACGATGCCGACCAGCCTCGCCCCGCTGCTGTGGTTCGCCGCGATCATCGCGCTGATCCCGGTCGCGCTGTGGCTGCTCAAGCGCAGCCCGGCAGGCCGGCTGGCATCGCAAGGCGCGCTGCGCAGCGTCGCGACGCTTGCGCTGTCGCCCAACCAGCGCGTCGTCACGGTCGAGGTCGGCAGCGGCGACGACCGGCGCTGGCTCGTGCTCGGCGTCACGCCGCAGAACGTGACGCTGCTGCACGATATGGCGCCGCAGGCCGATGCGCCGGCCGCGGTAGCGGCGCCGGGCCAGTCCTTCGCGCAACTGCTCGGCCGCAGCCGCGGCGGCGCGGCGTGAACCGAAGTCGTAACGAGATGTCCGGCTGCGCGCCGCATTCGTCGTCGCGCCCGGCGCGCCGCGCTGCATGGCGCGGCGCGGCAGCCTGCTGCGCGCTGGCGATGCTGCCGCATGCCGCACTCGCACAGGCCGGCGCCAGCCTGCCGCTGGTCGTCGGCCAGGGCAGCGCCGGCACCAGCTACTCGGTGCCGATCCAGACCCTGCTCTTCTTCACCGCGCTATCGTTCCTGCCCGCCGTGCTGCTGCTGATGACGGGCTTCACGCGCATCGTCATCGTGCTGTCGCTGCTGCGCCAGGCGCTGGGCACGCAGGCCGCGCCGCCGAACCAGGTCATCATCGGGCTCGCGCTCTTCCTGACCTTCTTCGTCATGTCGCCGACGCTGGACAAGGTCTATACCGACGCCTATCTGCCGTTCAACGAAAACCGCATCGCCTTCGACGAGGCGCTCGCGCGCGGCGAGGCGCCGATGCGCGAATTCATGCTCAAGCAGACGCGCCAGTCGGATGTCATGCTGTTTGCCAAGCTCGCCAAGATCGACCCCGCGGTGAAGACCGAGGATGTGCCGTTCAAGGTGCTCGTCCCCGCCTTCGTCACGAGCGAACTCAAGAGCGCATTCCAGATCGGCTTCCTGATCTTCATCCCGTTTCTCGTCATCGACATGATCGTCGCAAGCGTGCTGATGAGCCTCGGCATGATGATGCTCTCTCCCGTCCTCGTCGCCCTGCCCTTCAAGCTGATGCTGTTCGTGCTCGCCGACGGCTGGAACCTGCTGCTCGGCTCGCTCGCCGCGAGCTTCGCGAACTGACGCCGGACCGGCCTGCACCATGGACCCGCAACAGGTCTTCACCTTCGGCCAGCAGGGGCTGACGCTGCTGCTGATCGTCGCCGCGCCGCTGTTGCTGACGGTGCTCGTCGTCGGCCTCGTCGTCAGCATCTTCCAGGCCGCGACGCAGATCAACGAGGTGACGCTCTCGTTCGTGCCGAAGATGGTCGCCGCGGTCGTCGTGCTGACGCTGGCCGGGCCGTGGATGCTCTCGACACTCGTCGAGTACATCCAGCGCACGCTGCAGGCGATTCCTTCGATCGTCGGCTGAGCCGCGCCGCGCCGCGCATGCTGACCTTCACCGAAGCGCAGGTCCTGGCCTGGATCACGCCGCTCTTGTGGCCGTTCCTGCGCGTGCTCGCCCTCTTCGGCGCGATGCCCGTCATCGCCCAGCGCAGCGTGCCGATGCGCATCCGCGTCGCCCTTGCGTTCCTGATCGCGCTCGCCGCGCAGGCGTCGCTGCCCGAGATGCCGCTGATCGCGCTCGACTCGGCGGCCGGCGCGCTCGCGATCGCCCAGCAACTGCTGATCGGCCTCTCACTCGGCTTCGCGGCGCGCATCGTCTTCGCCGCGGTCGAACTCGCGGGCGAGGTGATCGGCCTGCAGATGGGCCTGAACTTCGCCGGCTTCTTCGACCCGGCCAGCGGCAGCCAGGGCACGGCCACCGCACGCTTCTTCGGCAGCATGGTGGCCTTTCTCTTCATTGCGATCAACGGCCATCTGCTGCTGATCAATGCGCTGGTGCAGAGCTTCCACGCCTTCCCCATCGGGGCCGAGCCCTTTGACTTCCTGCGCGCGGTCCAGCCCCAGACCTGGGGCGCCGAGATCTTCCGTATCGGCCTGTGGATTGCCCTGCCGCTGATCACGATGCTGCTCTTCGTCAACCTGGTGCTGGGTGTGATCTCGCGCGTCGCGCCCCAGCTGAGCGTGTTCGCGATCGGCTTCCCGCTGACCGTCAGCATCGGCCTGATCGGCATGGTCGCCACGCTGCCGCTGATGCAGACGCCCTTCATGGTGGCGCTGGAGCGCCTGCTGGCTGCCTTCAGCTAGACCGGACAGTCAGCGCACCTCGCGCGCCAGCTTCAGCACCTGGGAGCTGAGCGTCAGGCCGCGGCGCTTGGCCTCGCTGTTGTTGACCCGGAAGGCCAGGCCATTGGGCTCCAGCACCAGGGTGAAGACAGCGCCGGCGCGAAAGGCATCGGGCGTATCGCCGATCAGCAGCACCGGTGCATCGCCCAGCGCACGCAGCCAGCGCTGCCATTCCAGCTGGTCCATATCCGCCAGCACCAGCAGCTGGCAGCCGGCGGCCTCGGACGGCTCGCGTGGCAGCTTGCGGCCCTGCAGATAGAGCAGGCCGAGAT
>JACSRM010000373.1 GCA_014879745.1 Burkholderiaceae bacterium
TTTTTCGGCGCTCTACGACGAGCACCCGGAGTACGTCGCCCGGCGCCAGAGCGGCTCGTTCGAGCAGGCACAGATCGCGATCGAGGTCGAACAGTTCAAGCTGCCCAACCTGCTTGCGCTGCTCGCCGATGCGGACGGGCTGTCGAGCGTGCTCGAGATCGGCTGCGCAACCGGGGAGCTGATCGCCGCGATGCCGGTGCGCAAAGGCGGGCGCAGGCTCGGCGTGGACATCTCGGCGGCCAATATCGCGGTGGCGCGGGAGCGTCACCCGCAGGTGGAGTTTCGCGCCGGTGACTTCGGCGCGCTCGCGGGCGAGTTGTTCGATGTGGTCATCTTGAGCGACGTGCTCGAACATGTGCCCGACGATCGTGGTTTCCTGCGCGGCGCGGCGACACTCGGGCGTCAAGTGCTCGTGAACCTGCCACTCGAGGACAACTGGCTCAACCTGGGCAGGCGCTACGGGCCGAATGACGTGTCCGGCCATCTGCGCAAGTACTCGCTCGAAGACGGCATGGTGCTGATACGCGAAGCCGGGCTCGAGGTGCTGCGCTGGAAACGCGTGTGGGTGCACGAGACGCCGGCCGACGAGGCCCGCCGTGCGCTGCGCCTTGCCCGCTGCGGCGCCGCTTATGGCGGCGGCAGCCTGGGTCGCGGATTGCGACGAGGGGCGTTCGCGGTGTCGCGCGCTGTGCCCGCGATCGGCCGACGCCTGTTCGCATCCAACCTGTTCGTCGCCGCGCGCGCAAGGTCGACGTCTTGAACCTTCGGCGGCAGTTGCTGCGCTCTTTCGTTCTGCAAGGCGCGGGGTCGGCCTGCATCCTGCTTGCGACGCTGATCCTTGGCGCCCAGATGGGCCCCGAAGTTCAGGGGGGATTCAGCCGCACGAAGGCCGAAGTCGAGTTCGTCGCCGCGCTGGCGATGTTCGGCCTGCCGCAGTCCCTGTTCTTTCACGTCAAGTCCGGCCGCATGTCCGACGCCGCGGCGCTGCGCTGGACTGTCGTCAGCGGCCTCGTTGCCGTCGTGATCGGCACGGCGCTCGGGCTCGAGCGCGCCGGTGCGGCGCTCGCGCTTGTCCTGGGCCTCGCCGTCGCAGCGTGCGCCATGCACGGCCAACTGCGCTCCCTGGTGCTGGTGCGCGAACGCACCGAGTGGTTCAACGTCGTCACGGCGCTGCCGCAACTGTTCGTGCTGCTGGCTGTCCTGGCGGTGGTCGCCGGCGTCGTACGCGATCCGCAACCGCCCACGATCTGGTGGCGCGTCTACGCCGGCGCGTTCGCTCTTGCCGCAACGCTCGCGTGGGCCAAGCTGCGCACGTCGGTCGGCGGCGCTGACGTGGCAACGCCCGCGGATCGGGTCGCAGTGCTTCGCTACGGGCTTGCAACCTGGCTCGCTGCCGCCTTGCCGACGGCGGCAGTCCTGTTCGCGCAGCGTTGGGTCGAGGACGTCGACGGGGCCGCGGCGCTCGGGCGGTTCACGTTGGCGCTGACGCTCGTGCAGGTGCCGTTGACGCCGGTTGCCTACGCGGCGCCGCTGCTATTTCGTCGCTGGATGGAGCGTCCGGGCGGGGGGGCCTCGCGGCGCTGGGCTGCGCGCTTGTCGCTGCTCTTGTTCGGTTGCGCAATGCTGGTCTGGCTGGCCGCGCCGCTGTGGCCCGATCTCGGGCTCGGTTCGGCGTACGACGGTGCGACGCGCGCGCTCGCAGTGCTGCTCGGAGGGGGTGCGGCTGAAGCTGCTGCGCGCATCATGGCTGCACAGACGACAGCGAGCGGCAGACCCTGGATCGGGGTGCGCGCTGAGGTCGCGCGCTGGGGCGTGCTCGGCCTCGCTTGGCTGTCGCCGTTGCCAGGCGACACCCTGGTCGTCTGCGCAGTGTGGGCCGTGGCTGCCGCTTCGGCCGCGCTTGTCTTCGCGCTGAGCACGGCTGTGCCCGCAGGGGTCCGGAGATGATGCGCATTGCGCTGCTCGGTGCGGCGAACTCGATCCACCTACAGCGCTGGGCCGCCGCGCTTGCGGGTCGCGGTCACGCGCTGTGCGTGCTCTCGCAGCACCGTTGCGACCGCTCGTTGCTGCCGGCCGCAGCGGACGTCGTCTGGCTTCCGCACGGCGCTGCCACCGGCTATTTTCTCAATGCATCTCGCGTGCGCCGCACCTTGTCCACATGGCGTCCGGACCTGCTCAACACCCACTACGCGAGCGGCTACGGAACGACCGCGGCGCTCTGCGGGTTCAAGCCGACGCTGCTGTCGGTGTGGGGCAGCGACGTCTACGACTTTCCCTACGAGAGCGCGTTCAAGGCGTGGCTGTTGCGTCGCAATCTGCGCAGTGCCACGGCGCTCGCGTCCACGAGCGTCGCAATGGCCGCGCAGGTGCGCCGCCTGACGCCCGAGCGCAACGCCGTCGCCGTGACGCCGTTCGGGGTCGACACGTCCGCGTTCGCGCCTGCCGCCACACGAGGTGTCGCGGGCCGCATCACGATCGGGACGGTCAAGACGCTCGCGGTGAAGTACGGGCTCGACCTGCTGTTGCGCGCCTTTGCCGGACTGATGCGCGACGCCGAGGTGCGAGCCCTACGGTGCGAGTTGCGTCTTCTCCTCGTCGGCGATGGGCCGCAGCGGCCTGCGCTTGAAGCGCTGGCGCGCGAGTTGGGCATTCTTCAATGGACGGACTTCGTCGGCGCGGTCGCGCATGCCGACGTACCGCACTGGCTGAACCGCCTGGACATTTACTGCGCACCGAGCCGGCACGACAGTGAGAGCTTCGGCGTTGCGGTGATCGAGGCAAGCGCGTGCGGGCTGCCGGTCGTCGTGAGCGACGTCGGCGGGCTTCCGGAAGTTGTGCGAGATGGCGAAACGGGCATCGTGGTCGGCCGCGAGGACGCGCGGGCGCTTCAAGCCGCGCTCGAGCGGCTCGTCGCCGACGACGGCTTGCGCAGACGGATGGGCGAGGCCGGGCGGGCGCGCGTTGCACGCGACTACGCCTGGGACAATTGCGTCGATCGCATGATCGCGTGCTACGAATCGGTGCTTGCGAGGCGCGCTTGAAAGACCCACTTTCGCCGGCGCGAACCAGGTCCATCACATGACGTTTCCATCGTTCGACGACAGCGTTGCGCGGCCGCCTGACGCAGCAGGGATGCACCCAGGCAAGGAGGGCGGCGCATGAAGCGCATTGCAACCATCCTCGGCGCCCGCCCCCAGTTCATCAAGGCGAGCGTCGTCTCGCATGCGCTTGCCGCGAGCGGGGCGTTCGACGAGGTGATGATCCACACCGGGCAGCACTTCGACGCCAACATGTCGGACGTGTTCTTCGACGAGCTCGGCATCGCTGCGCCGGCGCACACGCTCGGCATCCACGGCGGCGGGCAGGGGGCGATGACGGGGCGCATGCTGGAGGCAGTCGAGCGGGTGCTGATCGCCGAGCGGCCGGACGCGGTGCTCGTCTACGGTGACACGAACTCGACGCTTGCGGGCGCGCTCGCGGCGGTCAAGCTGCACATCCCGCTCGCGCACGTCGAGGCCGGGCTGCGATCGTTCAATATGGCGATGCCCGAGGAGGTGAACCGCATCCTGACCGACCGCGTCTCGAACTGGCTCTTCACGCCGACCGCGGCGGCGGCGGCGCATCTGCGCGCCGAAGGGGCCGCCGAGGAGCGCATCGTCCCGGTCGGCGACGTGATGTACGACGTTGCGCTGCGCCACGGCGCGCGCGCGGACGCGGCGGGCGGCGTGCTCGGCCGGCTCGCGCTCGGGGCGGGCGGCTACGTGCTCGCAACCGTGCATCGCGCCGAGAACACCGACGATGCGGCGCGGCTGGCGACGATCGTCGATGCGCTCGAAGCGCTGTCGCGCGATCTGCCCGTCGTCTGGCCGCTGCATCCGCGCACGCGCGGCGTGCTCGCGGCGGGCGGGCGGCTCGCGAAGCTGCCGCGCGGGCTGCACCTGATCGAGCCGGTCGGCTATCTCGACATGGTGCGGCTCGAGAAGCATGCGGCGTTGATCGCGACCGACTCCGGCGGGGTGCAGAAGGAGGCGTTCTTCCACCGCGTGCCGTGCGT
>JACSRM010000334.1 GCA_014879745.1 Burkholderiaceae bacterium
CTGGCAGGAATCGAACCCACGACCCCTTGGTTCGTAGCCAAGTACTCTATCCAGCTGAGCTACAGCCGCGCAGCATTGCATTTTAGCATGCGCGCGCCGGGGATCGGCCGCGCGGCCCGGATTGTCTATCCGATGTGCGAGGCCGCGGCAAAGCATTCGGCAGCGCGCGGCGCGTCGCCTTCTTCGCGCGCGATCTGCGCCAGCTGGCGCCACGCGCGGCGGCGCGACGAGGTCGGCAGCGTCGCGTCGTCGGCGGCCTGCTGCAGCGCCAGGCGCGCCTTGCCCCAGAGCTGGCGCTCGGCGAGTGCGCAGCCGGCGGCGAAGGCGATCGCGCCGTCGCGCGGGTGCGCCTGCCAGGCGGCTTCGAGTCGCGGCAGCCAGTCGGCGCCGATGCCGGCAATGCAGGCGACGAGGCCGTGCGCGAGCACTTCGCGGTCCTCGCCGGTCGTCTCGTCGATCGCGTCCCAGAACGGACGCAGCCAGAGCCGTCCGGCATCGGGCGCGCCGAGTTGCGCCATGCGCGAGGCGGCCCGCGCGGCGACGAAGGCGTCGCGCCGGTCGGCGCTGTCGAACTGCTCCCAGATGCGGCGCACCTGATCGGCGTCGCGCCCCTCCTCGATCGCCTCGAACGCGAGCGAGCGCAGCAGGCCGACGGCGGCGACCTTCGAGAAGCCCTGGTGCTTGGCGAGCAGGCGCGCCGTCTTCAGCGCCTCCATCGGCTGCTGGGCCAGGCGCGCCGCCTGCAGCTTCAGGCGCAGCGCCTGCGTGCGGCGGCCGACGCCGGGCGGCAGTTCGGCCAGCAGTTCGAGCGCGCGCGTCGCGTCACGGTCGTCGAGCGCCCATTCGGCGGCCAGCAGGCGCGCGCCCTCCTCGGCCGAGCGCGCCGCCGAACTGCGGTGCGAGATGTCGAGCGCGAGGCGCAGCTGCTCGTCGCGCGGGGCGCGGTCCTGCAGGCGATGCAGGCTGCCGGCGGCAAGCAGGTGGCCGAGCACGGTGAACTCGTTGTCCTGCGCGAGTTCGGGCGTATCGGCCTGGATCTCGAGCGCGCGCTGCGCCGAGCGGTGCGCGCGGCTGTAGCGGCCGCCGAAATACTGCGCCAGCGCGTCGCGCAGCCAGGCCTGCGCGCTCTTGTCGCGCCGCGCGACGCGCCACTGCAGCGCGCGCCGCGGCAGGCCGATGAGCGTGCTGACGGTCTGGATCACCGTCACCAGCGCGAAGCAGGTGGCGACCAGCGCGAGCAGGAAGAGGTTGAGCGAGACGTCCATCCGCCAGCCGCCCCAGTAGAAGCTGACGAGGCCGTCGTTCGCGCCGAGCGTCGTCGCCGCGACGACGGCGGCGACGAACAGCAGCGTGAACCAGATGACGGCGCGCATGCCTTCGGCCCGCCGTGCCTAGCGCCCCGCAGCGGCAGTGGCGAGCGCGGCCAGCGTATTGTCGGGCCGCGGCAGATCGGTATGGCGCGCCTGCTGCTGGACCTGGCGGATCAGCGACAGCGCGAGCTGGGTGCGCCTTGCCTTCGGGTCGAAGTAGCGCTCGATCGCGTCGAGCGAGCCCTGCAGGTCGCTCTGCACGATCGTGAACTGGCGCGCCAGCAGCGCGAGCCGTGCGTTGAGCAGGCGCAGCTTGAGGTTCTCGCGCAGGAAGAAGACGTGGTCGGGCTCGAGCAGCATCGCTTCCGGATTCTCGATCCGCTCGACCCGCACCAGCGATTTGGCCTCGACCCAGACGCGCTCGCTGAACAAGTCCCAGCGCGCGAGCCAGGGCTGCAGCCATTGCGGCGCCTGCGCCTCCTCCTGCGACGGCGCCGAGGCTGCGGCCGCCGGCTTCTTGGCGCGCGCGGCGCTGGCCGGCGCTGCCGGTGGCGTGCGCGCGGCGTCGCGGCGGGTGTCGGGCTGGGCGCGCAGCGGCAGGTCGTCGACCATGCGCACCACCTCGTCGAGCTTGATCGTGAGCGATACGACATCGACCATGCCCTCGCCCTTGACGCGGTCCAGATCGCGTGCGATCGCGCGGCGCACGCCCTCCAGACGCGGCTGGTTGTAGCGCGCGAGCCGCTCGTCGGCCTGCTTGAGCGCCGCCACCAGCGGCTCGGCGCTGCCGGTGAGCGCCGACTGCTGCATCGCGACGCGCAGCCCGGCATCGATATCGACGACGATATTCTCGTCCCGCGCGCGCGACAGGCTCTGGATCAGCTCCTCGATCTGGCCGCGCTGCACCGTGACCTCGGACAGCCGCGCATCGAGCAGCGAGACCTTGGTCGCCGATTCGCGCGCCGAGTCCTGCGCCTGCTTGGCAAGCATCTGGGCCTCGCTCGCCTGCTCCTGCTGCATCTGCTGGCGGCGCACCAGTTCCTGCTCGAGGTTGTGCTCGCGCAGCAGCGTCTGCCAGACGAGGCCGATCGCGACGACGCCGACCAGGCCGACCACCACCACCGCGACCCACAGCCACAGCAGCGACGGCGCGGCCGCCGCGGGCGCAGCCGGCGCCATCCGGGCCGGGCGCTCGGGCGCCGCGCTGCCGGCGTCGGGGGTGGACGGTGTCTCGTTCACGGTGCGATCGATTGTATGCAGGCACTCACCGCACCGAAGTCGGGCCGCACCTGCACCACCTCGCCGAAGCCCAGGCGCCGCGCACTCTCGGCGATGCGCGGATGGGTCGCCAGCGCGCGCGCTTGCGGCCAGTCCGCCGGCGCGGCGGCGATCGCCCCGAGGTTGGCGATCGCCTCCGAGCTGCTGAAGAACCACAGGTGGCGCGCCGGTTCGTGCAGCGCGCGGTCGAGGATCGTCTGCTGCGCGTCGTCCAGCCTCGGTGCGCGGCGGCGGTAGGCGCAGACCGCGCTCACCTGCGCGCCGTGCGCGCGCAGCGTTTCGGCAAGCCACTCGCGGCCGCCGTCGCCGCGCACGATCAGCACGTGCTGCCCATGCCAATCAGCGCCGCGCAACTGCTGCCAGAGCGCTTCCGAATCGAACTGCGCCGCGTCGTGCGCCGGCTCGACGATCTGCCCCGCATCGACGCCGAGTTCGCGCAGCACGCGCGATGTGCCCGGGCCGACCGCCGCGGCGCGCGTCCCCGCCGGCCATCGCGCGGCCGACGGACGCGCGCCGAAGAAGCACTCGGCGGCATTCGGGCTGACGAAGACCGCGAGCCGCACCGAAGGCAGCCGCTCCCAGGCGGCCTGCACCGGCGCGGCATCGGGCGCGCAGGCGATCTCGATCAGCGGCAGCGCGACGGCATCGATGCCCGCCGCGCGCAGCCGCGCGACCCAATCGGCCGCCTGCCGCGCCGGGCGCGTCACGAGCACGCGCGGCGCTTCGCTCACGCGTCCGCGGCCGGCGCGTCGGCCGCGGCCAGATACTCGCGCGCGCCGCTCTCGAGCAGCATCCGCGCGGCGCGCACGCCGAGCGCCTCGGCCGCCGCGTCGTCGTTCACGCCGGCCGCAAGCGTCGCCCGCAGCAGCGGTGCGCCGAGGTCCCGCGCATGGCCGAGCAGCGCATCGATCCGCAGCGTCGCGCCTTGCCACGCGGCATGCGCGGCGAGCGGCACGCTGCAACTGCCGCCGAGCGTGCGCGACACGGCGCGCTCGGCCTGCACCGCAAGCCAGGTCGCCCGATCGACGAGCGTCGCGAGCCGCTCGCGCAACTGCACCGCATCGGCCCGCAACTCGATGCCGAGCGCGCCCTGCCCGGCCGCCGGCAGCATCTCGTCCGTCTCGAAGCGGCGGCGGATGCGTGCCGCGAGGCCGAGGCGCACCAACCCCGCCGCGGCGAGCACGATCGCGTCGAACCCGCCGTCGTCCAGCTTGCGCAGCCGGGTGTCGAGGTTGCCGCGCAGCGGCTGCACGTCCAGATCGGGCCGCAGCGCGAGCAGTTGCACGTGGCGGCGCAGGCTCGAGGTGCCGACCCGCGCGCCGTGCGGCAGATCGGCGAGCGCGGCAAAGCGGTTCGAGACGAAGGCATCGCGCGCATCCTCGCGCTCGAGCACCGCGCCGAGCACGAAGCCGGGCGGCAACTGCATCGGCACGTCCTTCAGCGAATGCACCGCGAGCTG
>JACSRM010000148.1 GCA_014879745.1 Burkholderiaceae bacterium
CCGAAGGGCCGGGGTATCCGAGGGCGCTGGCGGGTGTTGCGCCGCTTGCTCGGGCCACGCGGCCCGAGCAAGCGGCGCGCCTGCGCCAGCGCCCTCGGCTGCCCCGGCGCGGGGGCATTGATTTGGGAAACACCCTCTCAGGGTGTGGACGCGGGTCCGCGCCACTCGAGCGTCAGCGTCTCGCCGCCGTTGGACAGCTGCATGCGCAGCGGCGCGTAGCCGTGCGAAGGGGCGAGCCACACTTCGGCGCGCGTATCGTAGGCTCGCGAGGGGCGGCGCAGGAAGCGCAGCGTCCGCACTTCGGCGCCCGCCAGATCGAGGCTCGGCGCACCCATCGGCTCGAAGTGCCAGACATCCGCCTCGCCGCGCGCGCCGACGACGCTCATCGCCACCCCCGCCGCGGCGACGCCCGAAGGATCGGAGGCGGCGATCGCGCCGAGCTGCAGCAGCCAGCTCAGGCGGTCCTGCATGCCGGGCGCGAGCGGGTGCTCGATGCGCGGCCCCGAGAATGTCACCGTTGCGGTCTCGCGCCGGAAGTTCGCGGCGAGCGCGCCGCGCCCGCGGCGGCGGTCGACGAAGCGCCGCGGCGCGATCCCGGCGGCATCGAATTCGCCCGCGCTCGACAGCGCGAGCAGTTCGACGCCGCCTTCGCGCACCTGCAGGCTCGCGAAATAGTGTTCGCCTTGCGGCTGCCAGCGCAGTTCGGCTTCCCCCGTCGCGGCGCCGCGCGTCACCGTATAGGCGTAGGCGAAGGCGGGCGCAATGCGGGTCGGATGGACGCGCGCCTCGGGTTCGGCGGGTGCGGCGGCCGCCGCCGGCTGCAGGTCGATCGCCGCCGGCGCGTCCTGCCGCAGCGCCGCGGCGCGCGATGGCAGCACCGCGGCGGGTGCGTCGAAGGTCGCGATCGACCGGGCGGCGGCGTCGCGCCGGTCGTGCCGGTCGTCGCGCGATTTCGTCGCCGGCGCGTCACCTGCCGGCCGGACCCGGACCGCGGGTGCAAGGCCGGCCGGCCGCGCTTCGAGCGCCCGGGCAGCCTGCAGCGCAACGCCCGCTGCGAGCCGATCGGCAACGCCGTCGAGCAGCAGCATATGCAGCGCGAGCACACCGAGCACGATCAGGCCCAGCCGCGCGGCGGCGATCCGGCCCCGGGTCATCGCAGGGCGGGCGCGTGCCGGCGCGTCGCACGGCGGCACGCGCCAGGCAGCGGCGTTTGGCGACGACAATGCTGCCGACCTTCAATCCCTGCGGTGCGTCGCTCGACCATGGCGCCCAAGCTCTCGGAAATCCGACCATGAAACTCGCAAGCTACAAGGATGGTTCGCGCGACGGACAGCTCGTCGTCGTCTCGCGCGACCTCGCGTCGGCCCATTATGCGACCGGCATCGTGACGCGCATGCAGCAGCTGCTGGACGACTGGAGCTTCGTCTCGCCGCAGCTCGAGGAGCTGTCGCAGGCGCTCGATCACGGCCGCGCGCGCCATGCGTTCGCATTCGATCCGGCGCAGTGCATGGCGCCGCTGCCGCGCGCCTTCCAGTGGGCCGACGGCTCGGCCTACCTGAATCACGTCGAGCTCGTGCGCCAGGCGCGCGGCGCCGAAGTGCCGGCCACGTTCTACGAGGACCCGCTGATGTACCAGGGCGGCAGCGACGATTTTCTCGGACCGCGCGACGATGCGTGCTTCGCGAGCGCCGACTGGGGGATCGATTTCGAGTCCGAGGTCGCGGTCGTCACCGGCGATGTGGCGATCGGCACCGGCGCCGACGCCGCGATCGACAGCGTGCGCCTGCTGCTGCTGGTCAACGACTGGAGCCTGCGCAACCTGATTCCGGCCGAACTCGCGAAGGGTTTCGGCTTCCTGCAGAGCAAGCCGGCGACGGCGTTCGGCCCGGTCGCCGTCACGCCCGACGAACTCGGCAGCGCCTGGCGCGGCGGGCGCATCCATCTGAACCTCGAATCGGCCTGGAACGGCAAGCGCGTCGGCCGGTGCGCGGCGGGCGACGAGATGACATTTCATTTCGGGCAGCTCATCGCGCATCTGGCCAGGACGCGCAGCGTGCGCGCCGGCAGCATCGTCGGCAGCGGCACGGTGAGCAACAAGGACTGGGGCCGCGGCTATTCGTGCATCGCCGAGAAGCGCGCGATCGAGACGATCGAGACCGGTGCGCCGAAGACCGGCTTCATGCAGTTCGGCGATACGATCCGCATCGAGATGAAGGGCGAGGATGGCGTGAGCCTCTTCGGTGCGATCGAGCAGCGCGTCGCGCCCCTGGCCCGATAGCGCCGATATCCATCGCAGTGCCGGGGCGGATACCGATGCAGCAACGCATGGCTGGCGATGCACTCGCGTTCGGCGATGCGCGCCGCGCGCGGCTGATCGAATGGACATCGGCCTGTCTCGGTGCGTTCGCGGCGACGGCGATCGTCGTCTTGCAGCTCGCCGGACTGACCGAGTGGTATCGGCTCGCGGGCGACCTGGCCTTGCTGCTCGGCTGCGTGCTGGCCTGGTCGCTGTGCCGGGCCGGGCAGACCGGGCGCGCGGCGCAGGTGCTGGTCTGGACCTCGCTGGCCGGCATCAGCCTTGTCGCCTATGCCACCGGCGGCTTCCGCTCGCCGGCGGCGAACGGCTTTCTCACCCTCGTCGCATTTGCCGGCTGGCTGCTCGGGATGCGCTACATGGTCGCCGTGACGCTGCTGTCGCTCGCGATCCTCGTCACGCTGTTCGCGCTCGGCCAGACCGATCTGTTGCCGCCGCCCGCCCCGAGCCGCCCGCTGGTGCATTTCTCGTCGGCGGCGATCGCGCTCGCCCTCGGCGGGCTGCTCTTCTACTACGTGGTGCGCGAACTGAATATCGGCCTCGCGCAGGAGAAGGCGCTGCGCGATGACCTGAAGCGGGCGAACGACGAGCTCGAGCACAAGGTCGCCGAGCGCACGCGCGAACTGTCGGACGCGAAGGACGCCGCCGAGCGCGCGAGCCGCGCGAAGGGCGAGTTCCTGGCCAATATGAGCCACGAGATCCGCACGCCGATCCACGCCATCGTCGGCCTGACCGAGATCGTGCAGCGCGAGTCGGCCGACGAGAGGGCAAAGGAACGGCTCGCGCTCGTCGCACAGGCGTCGGACCATCTGCTCACGCTCATCAACAACGTGCTCGATATCTCCAAGATCGAAAGCGGCAAGCTCGAGCTCGCGGCGAGCGAGATGCGCATCGACGACGTCTTCGAGCGCGTGCTTTCGATCCTGCACGACGAGGCCCTGCGCAAGGGCCTGCAATTGCGCGGCGAACTCGATATCGAGGCGAGTCGCCCCGTGCTCGGCGATGCGACGCGGCTGGTGCAGGTGCTGCTCAACTTCGCGGCCAACGCCGTCAAGTTCACGCCCGCCGGCAGCGTCGTGCTGCGCGGCCGGGCGCAGGGCGGCCAGCTGTTTCGCTTCGAGGTCGAGGACAGCGGCATCGGCATCGCGGCGGCCGACCGGGAGCGGATCTTCGATTCGTTCGTCCAGGCCGACGGCGCGCTGACACGCACGCAGTCGGGCAGCGGTCTGGGGCTCGCGATCAACCGCCATCTGGCGCACGCGATGGGCGGCGAAGTGGGCGTGCACAGCACGCCGGGCGCGGGCAGCCTGTTCTGGTTTACCGCGCGCCTGCCGCCCGCGCCCGCCAGCGTCGCGCCGGCCCGCGCGCCGGCTGCCGACTTCGGCGCGGCGCAGGCCGAGGCCATGCTGCGCGGCGCGCTCGCCGGTGCGCGGCTGCTGGTCGTCGACGACAACGAAGTGAACCGGATCGTCGCCCGCGCCCAGCTCGATGCGGTCGGCATCGCGGTCGACGAGGCGGCGGACGGCGCGCAAGCGGTCGAGATGGCCGGGCGCGGCCACTACGACCTGATCCTGATGGACGTGCACATGCCCACGCTCGACGGCATCGAGGCGGCGCGCCGCATCCGCCGGCTCGATGCCTGTCGCGAGACGCCGATCATCGCGCTCACCGCGGACGCCTTCGAGAGCGAACGCCAGCGCTGCATCGAGGCCGGCATGTCCGATCACCTCGTCAAGCCGCTGCAGGCGGCGCGGCTGTATACCGCGCTCGCGCGGTGGCTGGCGCGCGCGCCGGACACGGCCCGCAGCGCCGGATCGGGCGCCGGCGCATGACGCACAGCGCAGCGGGGCCCCGCGGGTGAAAGACCTTTCGCCGACCCTCAAGATCGTCACCGTCTGGGGGCTGGTCGGGCTGGCCGTCTTTCTTGCCGTCCAGTTCTGGCAGGCGCACGAGGCGCGCACCCGTTTCACGGCGACGGCGGACGGCGTGATCGAGATCCGGCGCGGCCCCGACGGCCACTACCACTGGCCGGGGCGGGTGAACGGCGTCGAGGTCGACTTCCTCGTCGATACCGGCGCCAGTTCGACCGCGCTGCCGCTCGCGCTGGCCGAGCGCGCCGGGCTGCGCGGCGAGGGCCGCATCACCTCGTCGACCGCCGGCGGAATAGTGCGCGGCACGCTGGCGCGGGCCGATATCGATCTCGACGGCGGCGTGCGGGCCGAGCGGCTGCGCGTCGCGATCCTGCCCGCGCTGGCCGCGCCGCTGCTCGGCATGGACGTGCTGTCGCAACTTCACTTCGCGCAGAGCGACGGCGTGCTGCGGCTCACGCCGCGCCCGGCAGGGCAATAGGGACGAAAGCGCACGCCGGGCCCGAGCGCGGCACAATGAGCCGGCACGCACTCAACCTCAGGGGGCATCATGGCCGACAGCGGCAGTTTCGCAAAGCTCGTTCCAGGTTTCGATTTTCTCGAAAGTCTCGTGAAGAATGCCGGCGCGGCGATGCCGGGCGTCGGACAGTGGATCGCACCGACGATCAACCCGGAAGAAATCGACAAGCGGATCGAGGAACTGCGCACCGTGCAGTACTGGCTCGAGCAGAATGCGCGCATGCTCGGCGCGACGATCCAGGCGCTCGAGGTGCAGCGCATGACGCTGTCGACGCTGAAGACGATGAACGTGCAGATGGATGCGCTGCGCGATTCGATGCTGTTGAAGATGCCGGGCGAGGCGCCGCCCGCCGCACCCGCGGTAGCCAAGGCCGATCCGGTCCGGGCGCCCGAGGCCAGCCCCGAAGCGAAGCCGAAGCCTGCACCGCAGATGGCGTCGAAAGCGGCGCCCGAGCCGGCCGCCGCGCCGGGCGTCGTCGATCCCTTGCAGTGGTGGGGTGCGTTGACGAAGCAGTTCACCGAGCTCGCAAGCGCCGCGCTCGAGAAGGGCGCCGCATCCGCCGGCGGCGCGGCGGCGGAGGCGCAGCCGGCCGCGAACGCGGCCCGGCGCAAGCCCGCGCCGCGCAAGGCCGCAGCGCGCAAGAGAAGCGCGCGCAAGCCGGCCGCGCGCAACGCGGGCTGAGCGCATCGGTCGCCGCGCGGACCGAGCCCGCAGCCGCATGGATCTGCCGACGCGATGACACTCTTCTGGCACGCCCACGCGAGCCACCCCGACTGGCGTGCCGCGCTTGCGCTCGCCGCTGCGCAGATCGATGCCCAGGCCGATGCCGGCCGCGCACGTCGAGGGCCCGCCGCCGGGCGTGCGGGCTCGCCGGCCGCAGAGTCCCGGCCGACGCTCGGCTGGGTCTATCTGACCGACCTCTACGCCAACGATGCCGGGGCGCTGCTGGCCGAGCTGCAGCGCCGCTGGCCGGGGGTCGCCTGGGTCGGTGCGGTGGGCGTCGGCGTGGCGGCCAATGGCGTCGAATATTTCGACCAGCCGGCGCTCGTGCTGATGCTGGCCGCGGTGCCGCGCGAACGCTTTCGCGTCTTCTCCGGACCGCAGCCGCTGGGCGGCTTTGCCGCGCACACCGCGCAGGTGCATGCCGATCCGTCGAGCGCCGAACTGCCGACGCTGATTCACGAGCTTGCGGCGCGCACCGCGACCGGCTACCTCTTCGGTGGCCTGGCGTCGTCGCGCGCGCAAGCGCCGCATATCGCCGACGGCGTCTTCGAGGGCGGCGTCTCGGGCGTCGCGTTCGGCAGCGATGTCGCGCTCGTCTCGCGCGTGACGCAGGGCTGCCAGCCGGTCGGCCCGACGCGGCGCGTGACGCGGGCCGAGCACAACCTCGTGCTCGAACTCGACGGCCAGCCGGCTCTCGACACCTTGCTTGCCGACCTCGCGCTCGACGGCCTCGCACCGCCGGAAGTGCTCGACGCGCTGCGCCACACCCTGGTCGGCCTGGCCGACGCCGCCGACGAGACGCTCGCCCGTCCCGGGCAGTTCGGCGCCGATACGCGGGTGCGCCACCTGATCGGCATCGACCCGGCGCGGCGCGCCATCGCGGTGGCCGACGTCGTCGAACCCGGCATGCGGCTCGCGTTCTGCCAGCGCGATACCGAGGCCGCGCGGCGCGACCTGGTGCGCATCTGTGCCGAGATCCGCGAGGAGCTCGAGCCCGAGATGCTGCCGCTCGAAACCGTGCTCGCATTGCAGGGCAGCGACGCCGAACGCCAGCCGCATGCGGCGCGGCGCATCGCCGGCGCGATCTATGTCAGCTGCAGCGGACGCGGCGGTCCGCACTTCGGCGCGCCGTCGGCCGAGCTGGCGATCGTGCGCCATGCGCTCGGCGATGTGCCGCTTGCCGGGTTCTTCGCCGCGGGCGAGATCGCGCGCCACCATCTGTACGGCTATACCGGCGTGCTCACCGTCTTCGTCGGCGATGACTGAGCCGAATCAGCCGCCCACCGTCGAGCGGGCGCTGCGCCAGGCCGAGGTCGTCGCCGCGCTCGCCGCGGTGCTGCCGGCGCGCGCGCTGCTGTGGCAGCGCGAGGATGTGACGCCCTACGAGTGCGACGGGCTGACGGCGTACCGCGAACGGCCGCTCGCCGTTGCGCTGCCCGAGACCGAGGCCGAGGTTGCGGCGGTGCTGCGCGCCTGCCACGCGCTGAAGGTTCCGGTCGTCGCGCGCGGCGCCGGCACGGGCCTGTCGGGCGGCGCGATGCCGCACCGGCTCGGCGTGACGCTCGGCCTCGCGAAGTTCAACCGCATCCTCGCGATCGACCCGCTCGCGCGCACCGCGACCGTGCAGTGCGGCGTGCGCAACCTCGAGATCAGCGAGGCGGCGGCGCCCTACGGCCTGTATTACGCGCCCGACCCGAGCAGCCAGATCGCGTGCACGATAGGCGGCAACGTGGCCGAGAACTCGGGCGGCGTGCATTGCCTGAAGTACGGCCTGACGCTGCACAACGTGCTGCGAGTGAAGGGCTTCAGCGTCGAGGGCGAGGAGGTCGTCTTCGGCAGTGAGGCGCTGGATGCGGCCGGGCTCGATCTGCTCGCGCTCGTCGTCGGCAGCGAGGGCATGCTCGCGGTGACGACCGAGGTCACCGTGCGGCTCGTGCCTAAGCCGCAGCTCGCGCGCTGCATCATGGCGAGCTTCGACGATATCCGCAATGCGGGCGATGCGGTTGCCGCGATCATCGCCGCCGGCATCATCCCGGCCGGGCTCGAGATGATGGACAAGCCGATGACGGCGGCGGTGGAGGATTTCGTGCATGCCGGCTACGACGTCGACGCCGCCGCGATCCTGCTGTGCGAGAGCGACGGTACGGCCGAGGAGGTGGCCGAGGAGATCACCGATATGGAGGCGGTGCTGACCGCCGCCGGCGCGACCCGGCTGCAGGTGAGCGAGAACGAGGCGCAGCGCCTGACGTTCTGGAGCGGGCGCAAGAATGCGTTCCCGGCGTCGGGCCGCATCAGCCCCGACTACATGTGCATGGATTCGACGATTCCGAGAAAGCGGCTCGCCGACATCCTGCTCGCGATCCAGCAGATGGAGGGCAAATACGGCCTGCGCTGCTGCAACGTCTTTCATGCCGGCGACGGCAACCTGCATCCGTTGATCCTGTTCGACGCGAACAACGCCGACGAGCTGCACCGCTGCGAGCTGTTCGGCGCCGATATCCTCGAGACGAGCGTGCGCATGGGCGGCACCGTCACCGGCGAGCACGGCGTCGGCATCGAGAAGCTCGGCTCGATGTGCGTGCAGTTCACGCCGGAGGAACGGGCGCAGATGCTTGCCTTGAAGCGCGCCTTCGACCGGAACGAACTGCTCAATCCCGGCAAGGTCATCCCGACGCTGCAGCGCTGCGCCGAGGGCGGCAAGATGACGGTGAGGAAGGGCCTGCTGCCGTTTCCCGAACTGGAGCGGTTCTGAGCATGGCCGATGCCGCGCTCGAGACGATCGTCGACCGTGTCAGGGCCGCGCGCGCCGACAAGACGCCGCTCGATATCCAAGGCGGCGGCACGAAGGCCTTCTACGGCGCGCCGCCGCACGGCGCGCCGCTCGATATGCGGGGGCTCGCCGGCATCAGCAGCTACGAACCGAGCGAACTCGTCGTCACCGCGCGTGCCGGCACGCCGCTTGCCGAGCTCGAGGCGGTGCTCGAAGCGAAAGGCCAGTGCCTCGCGTTCGAGCCGCCGCGCTTTGCCGCCGGCGGCACCGTCGGCGGCATGGTCGCCGCCGGGCTCGCCGGCCCGGCGCGCGCCGCGGCCGGCGGCGTGCGCGACCATGTGCTCGGTGCGACGCTGCTCAACGGCCGCGGCGAGGTGTTGAGCTTCGGCGGCCAGGTGATCAAGAACGTCGCCGGCTACGACGTCTCGCGCGTCCTCGCCGGCTCGCTCGGCATCCTCGGCGCGATCTGCGAGGTATCGCTCAAGGTGCTGCCGCGCGCCGCGACGACGCGGACGCTGCGCTTCGAGCTCGACGAGGGTGCGGCGCTGCAGCGTGTCGCCGAGTGGGGTGGCCAGCCCCTGCCGATCAGCGCGAGCGCGTGGTGGCGCGGCATGCTCGTCGTGCGTCTCGCCGGCGCCGAGGCGGCGGTGCACGCGGCGCGCCTGCGTCTCGGCGGCGAGGCGGTAGAGCCGACGCTCGCGGAGGCTTTCTGGACCGGGCTGCGCGACCAGACCGACGAGTTTTTCGCCACGGCGTCGCAGGCGGTGGGCGGCGGTGCGAGCCTGTGGCGGCTCGCGCTGCCGCAGACGGCGGCGGCGCTCGGCCTGGCCGGTGATACGCTCGTCGAATGGGGCGGTGCGCAGCGCTGGCTGGTGAGCGAGGCGCCCGCCCGGCAGGTGCGCGATGCCGCCGCGCGCGCCGGCGGGCACGCAACGCTGTTTCGCGCGCAGGACAAGTCGGCGGGGGTCTTCGCGCCGCTCGCGCCGCCGCTTGCGCGCATCCACCAGGAGCTCAAGCGCGCCTTCGATCCCGAGGGCATCTTCAACCCCGGGCGCCTCTATCCGGGCCTGTGACCGCGCACGATGCAGACCGACCTGGCTCCCGACTTCAAAGGCACGCCCGACGGCGACGCGGCCGAGGCGATCCTGCGCAAATGCGTGCACTGCGGCTTCTGCCTCGCGACCTGCCCGACCTATCTGCTGCTCGGCAACGAGCTCGACAGCCCGCGCGGCCGCATCTATCTGATGAAGCAAATGCTCGAGGGCGCGCCGGTGACGCCGGCGACGCAGCTTCACCTCGACCGCTGCCTGACCTGCCGCAACTGCGAGACGACCTGTCCGTCGGGCGTGCAGTACGGCGCGCTCGTCGATATCGGCCGCAAGATCGCCGAAGCGCGCGTCGAACGCCCGCTCGGCGAGCGGGCGCTGCGCGCCGTGCTTCGCCACGGGCTGACGTCGTCGCTATTCGGTCCGGCGATGAAGCTCGGCCAGCGGGTGCGCCCGCTGCTGCCGGCCGGGCTGAAGAGCAAGGTGCCGCCGCGTGCCGGTCCGAGGGCGCGCCAATGGCCGACGCGCACCCACCCGCGCAAGGTGCTGCTGCTGATGGGCTGCGTGCAGCCATCGATGCTGCCCAATATCAACAGCGCGACGGCGCGCGTGCTCGACGCGGCCGGTGTGCAGACGCTGGTCGCCGACGATGCGGGCTGCTGTGGCGCGATTCGCTGGCATCTGGGCGACGAGCCGGGCGGCCTGTCGGACATGCGCCGCAATATCGACGCCTGGTGGCCGACGATCGCGGCCGGCAATGTCGAGGCGATCGTGATGAACGCATCGGGCTGCGGCGTGATGGTGAAGGACTACGGCCACGCCCTCGCCCACGATCCCGACTATGCATCGAAGGCGCGGCGCGTGAGCGAATTGACGCGCGACCTGAGCGAGGTCGTGGCGGGGCTCGTCGATGAACTGCGGGAACGCATCGCGCCGGCCGCAGGTGCGGCGCGGCGCGCGATCGAGGCCACGCCGCGCCTGGCAATTCACCCGCCGTGCACCTTGCAGCACGGCCAGCAGTTGCGCGGCGGCGTCGAATCGATATTGCGCGCGCTCGGCTTCGAGGTCCGGCTGGCGGCGAACGAAAGCCATCTGTGCTGCGGCTCGGCGGGCACCTACTCGGTGCTGCAGTCGCAGCTCGCCCGCGAACTGCGCGACCGCAAGCTCGCGAATCTCGCACCGCTCGACGCGGATTCGATCGTCTCGGCCAATATCGGCTGCATCCTGCATCTTCAAGCCGGCACGGCGACGCCGGTGCGCCACTGGATCGAGGTGCTGGACGAGACGCTGGTCGCGACACCGCCCTGACCGGCGGGCGAAAACTTGCGTTCCACCCCCCTAGTTCGGGGGGGTCGGGCACTCCCGCTGGCGCGCCTGACTGCCTAGAATGAATTTACACGGCGGCCTGCGATCCCAGGGACCGACTCGGGCCGGATGCACGCCCGCTGTACAGGAGGCCAATCATGTTGAACGCGAGGCATTTCTCTCGGGCGGCCGTATTGGGCATGACCGTCATGCTCGGCGCATTGCTCGGCATGTCCGTCCCGGCACACGCCAAGACCTACGGGGGCTCGTTCACGCCGCCATTCGGCGGCGCATTCCCGGACCTCGAATGGAGCGGCTCGGGCACGTTCTTCATTCCCGACGCGTGTGAAGCGCAGCCGACCGGCTGGTATGCCAACTCGGGTCCGACCTGCGGCGGCATGTGGCTCAACGACGGCCAACTCGTCTTCTCGAGCCTCGGCGATTCCGAATTCATCCGGGGCGGCCGCTCCACCGAAGATGTGACCGATATCTTCAACTTCGGCAGCGCACCGGTCGTCAATATGTACGTGGACGGCGGTGGCCTGCACGGCGTCGAATCCACATTCATCGGTGGGTTTACGTCGACCACCTACAACATGGTCGGCGAGACACCGGTCTGGTTCTGGCTCAGGTTCGAGCACGAGATCGCCGAGGGCCCGAATCTTTCGGTCGTGCAGCTGTACTTCAACGCCGTCGGCGAAGGCCCGGATTGCATCGTGCGGGGCGACTGCTCGATCTTCGGCGAGTCCGAGAACAAGGCCATCCTGAACCTGACGCCGGTTCCAGAGCCGGCAAGCTATGCGATGCTGCTCGTCGGCCTCGCGGGTCTCGGCGCCTATGTCCGTCGCCGCCAGCCGCGCTGACGGCCGGCCCGCCGCGAACCTTCGAACCGCCGCCTCGAGCGGCGGTTTGCATTCCGTTGGGGGCTTCGCGCCCGGCTTGACCGTCAGGCGGTGACGAAGTCGCTCTGCGCCGACAGCGCGTGACGCAGCGCATCATCGATCGGCCACTGCCGGCCCTCGCCGCGCAACGCTTCGAACTCGCCGGCGGGCAGCGCCTTGCGCAGCGCCTCGAGCTGCGCCGACCAGCGCTCCTCGGCCCTTGGCGGCCGCGCCAGGGCGAGCCGCTCACGCGCCTGTTCGATCGCACCGGTGAGCCTTGCGGCCGTTGCGACGCGGTTCTCGGCCCGCGCCAGCGCCGCCCAGGTCTCGAGGCAGCCGATCAGTTCGGCGCGCATGCCGAAGTTGTCGAACGAGCGCAGCGCATCGCCGAGCCTGGCGCGGGCCGGGACGAGATCGCCATTGCCGAGGTCGAGCTGCCCCAGCCGCCACAGGGCCTTGGCCTCGCCCGGCTTGTCGCCGCCTTCGCGGCAGACGATCAGTGAGCGCTTGAAGTGCTGGCTGGCGGCGTCCGGCTCGCCGCCGTCGACGGCCGCCTCGCCCAGGTGAAGCTCGCACTCGCCTTCGGTATCCATCGATTTGATGTCGCGCGCGATCGCCAGGCATTCCTCCAGCAGCTTGCGGCCGGCGTCGAGGTCGCCGCGCCGGATCGCGATCTGCCCCAGGTGCAGCAGCCCGATCGCTTCGCCGACGCGGTCGCCGAGCCCGACGAAGATCTGCAGCGCCTCGCGCTCGCCGACCTCGGCGCCGGCCGCGTCGCCGGTCTGCAGCCGCACCAGCGACAGCGTCGACAGCGTCGCCGCGATCTCCACCGGGTTGCCCAGGCCGCGGCGCAGTTCGAGGCAGATTTCGAGCATCTTCAGCGCCTCGGCGAGGTCGCTCTGGCTCTCGGCCAGTCGTGAGCCGGTATACAGCGCCCAGGCGCGCGCAACGTCGGAGGACTGGACCGCAGGGAGCTCCAGCGCGGCCCTGACCACCGAGCGGCCCTCGGTCGCATAGCCGCGCAGAATCCAGAATCCGGCGAGCGCCACGGCGAACTTGACGGCGATCACGGCGTCGACCCCGCCGGCCAGCGCGAGCGCGACCGCCGCGCGCAGATTGTCGAGTTCAGCCTCGACGCGCCAGACCCAGTCGGCCTGTTCGGGGCCTTCCAGGCCCTGGTTGGCCGACTTCGCGATCACGAAGTAGTAGTCGCAATGGCGCGCCGCAGTCGCATCGAGTTCGCCGCCGTGTTCGAGCTTCTCGTGAGCGTAGTCGCGGATCGTCTCGAGCATGCGGTAGCGCATGCCTTCGTCGCCGTCGTCGGGCATGACGAGGGACTTCTCGATCAACGATTCGATCAGGTCGAGGACATCGTCCGCAAGCAGTGGATCGGCGCCGCACACCGCCTCCGCGGCCGACAGGTCGAAGCCGCCGGCAAAGACGGCGAAGCGGGCGAATGCGGTCTGCTCGGACGCGGTCAGCAGTTCGTACGACCAGTCGACGAGCGCGCGCAGCGTCTGCTGGCGCTCGTCGTGAACCCGCGCGCCGCCGGTCAGCACCTTGTAGCGGTCCTTGAGCCGGGCGTTGATATCGGCGACCGACAGCGAGCGCACGCGTGCCGCCGCGAGTTCGAGGGCCAGCGGTATGCCCTCGAGACGCGTCACGAGCGCCGCCACCGCCGGCGCCTCGCGCTCGTTCAGCGCGAACGACGGCTTGTGCGACCGCGCGCGATCGACGAACAACTGCACCGCCGGTGACCGCCGCAATGCATACAGATCGTCGCCCGCGCGCGGCAGCGGCAAGGGCAGGATCGGATAGACGTGCTCGCCCGGAATGCGCAGCGCCTGGCGGCTCGACGCGAGCACGTGGACGAAGGGCGCCGCCTTGACGACGGCGTGCGCCAGATCGGCCGCCGGCTTGATCAGATGCTCGCAGTTGTCGAGGATCAGCAGCACGCGCCGCGCTTTCAGGAAGGCGCACAGCGTCTGCAGCAGCGGCCGGTCGGGCTCCTCGCGCACGCCCAGCGCCTGCGCCGCCTCGCTCGCGACGAGCGCCGGGTCGCGGATCGGCGCCAGATCGACGAACCAGACGCCGTCCGGGTACTCGTGCATGACGTCGGCGGCGACCTGCAGCGACAGCCGGGTCTTGCCCAGGCCCCCCATGCCGAGCAAGGTCAGCAGTCGCGCGTTGCCGAGTTGCACGCGCACTTCGTCCATCTCGCGCTCGCGGCCGACGAACGACGTGCCCTGCTGCGGCAGATTGTTCGGCACCTCGCGCACCGGCATCCACCAGTCGCCGGCGCGGATGACGCGAAAGACCTTGTCGCTGTCGGCCGGCGCCTGAAAACGCGTCTCGGCCTCGCCGACCTGGAACAGTTCGACCGGGTCGGTCACTCCCTTGACCATCCAGTGGCCGTGCGACTGCAGCTTGAGGCGCGTGCTGCCGAGCGCCTCGCGCGCCTCGGCCGACAGCAGCGTCTGCCCGCCGCGGGCGACCGACATCACGCGCGCGGCGACCGACTTGGCGAGGCCGTCGACCTCGATCGGCTTGGCGCCGCGCGCAACGTCCGCGGCGTCGTTCTCGCGCAGCAGCACCGGGCCGACATGCAGTCCGGCGCGCGCCCACAGGGCTGTCGACTGCTCGGCCAGCGCGCGATGGTAGGCGAGCGCATAGCCGACCGCGTCGGCGGCGGTGTCGAACAGCAGCAGCATGCCGTCGGTCTTGTCGATCTCGCGCCCGCGCCAGGCCGGCAGCAGGTCGCGGGCGGCACGGTCGTGCGCCGCCCAGAGGTCGGCCAGCGCCGCATCGCCGAGCTTCTCCGCCAACCTGGTGCTGTCCACCACGTCGGTCAGGAGCAGTGCCCGTACGTCACTCATCGCGCAGCATGATTGCCGGGTCGCGGCGTGCGCGGCAACCCAAAGTCAAGCCGCTACTGTAAGGGCTTGTTGCTTCCGGTGCATAGGGCCTGCCGGCGCCGGGCCGGCCGGCCGGCGCCGGCTGCAGATGGCCGCACCGCCGCGATCGATCGCGCAGGCGGTGGTGGTCAGATGAAGCTGACTCCCGCCAGCTTGCAGGCGTGCACCGCATTGCGCAGCGCCGCGATCGCCTCGTAGCGCGGGAAGCTGCGCCGCCAGGCGAGGACGACGCGCCGCGTCGGCGCCGGCGGCTCGAACGGGATATAGACGACGTGCGACTGCCGCTCGCGCGGGATCGACAACTGCGGCACGACGGTGATGCCCATGCCGGAGGCGACCATGTGCGTGATCGTCTCGAGCGACGACCCCTCGAAGCTCTTGCGGATGCCGTCCGCGTTGCTCGAGAAGCGGGCATATTCGGGGCAGGCTTCGAGCACGTGGTCGCGAAAGCAATGCCCGGTGCCCAGCAGCAGCATCGTCTCGCGCTTGAGTTCCTCGGCGCTGATCGCCTTGCGCGCGGCGAGCGCGTGGTTGTGCGGCACGGCGATCATGAACGGCTCGTCGTAGAGCGGCGCGAGCGCGAGGCCGGCATCCGGAAACGGCTCGGCGAGGATCGCGCAGTCGAGTTCGCCGCTCTTGAGCATCTCGAGCAGCCGGGCGGTGAAATTCTCCTGCAGCACGAGCGGCATCTGCGGCACGCGCTTGATCACCTGGCGCACCAGCGCCGGCAGCAGGTAGGGGCCGATGGTATAGATCAGACCGAGTCGCAGCGGCCCGGCGAGCGGATCCTTGCCGCGCTTGGCGGTCTCCTTGATGCCGGCCGCCATCTCGAGCACCGATTGCGCCTGGCGCACGATCTCCTCGCCGAGCGGCGTGACGCTGACCTCGGCGCCGCCGCGCTCGAAGATCTTCACTTCGAGCTCGTCCTCGAGCTTCTTGATCGCGACGCTCAGCGTCGGCTGCGAGACGAAGCAGGCATCGGCGGCGCGGCCGAAGTGCTTCTCGCGGGCGACGGCGACGATATAGCGCAGTTCGGTCAGTGTCACGATGGGCGGATTGTGCCCCGTCGCTTCCCGGTGCCGGGGCGGAGGCCCCCGCGGCACCTCGAATGCCCGGCCCGGCCCGGATGTAAAGATTTGCAGCCGTGACCACCGAATCGACCCGCCGTGCGTTAGAGATCCGGGAGTCGGGATCTGGCGTCGCAAGCCGCGCCATCGTCCGGCACGAACGGCACGCCGGCCCGGCCGGCGGCGATCTGCATTGCAAGGAGTCCGTCATGTTCGATCGATCTGTTGCCGCCGCGGCGCTCGCCGCGGTTGCGTTCGGAGTGGTCTCGACCACCGCATCGGCGCAGGCCAACCCGGCGCTCGGTGCGCTGATCGGAGGCGGCGTCGGCGCGCTGATCGGCCACTCGGTGAACGGCGCGAACGGCGCGGCCGTCGGCGGGGTGATCGGCGCGGTCACCGGCGCCGGCATCGCTGCCCGCTCGGGGCCGGGCTATGTGGCCGCGGCACCGGTCTACTACGCGCCGGCGCCGACCTACTACACGCCGCCGCCGGCCTATGTCGTGCCGGCGCCGGTCTACTACCCGCCAGTGGTCACCACCTACCGCCCGGCGCCGGTCGTCTATCGCGCGCCGCGCGTCGTCTACGTGCCGCGGCCGGTCTACCGCGCGGCACCGGTTCCGGCGCCGGGTTGGGGGTACTACTACCGTCCGCGCGGAGAGCAGGTCGTCGTCGTGCGGCGCTGACAGGCACCGGGCCCGCACCCGGCGCCGGGCCTACGCCTTCATGAATTCGGCCCGGCTCGCGAGCCAGCGCTCGATGTGGCGCGCCGCGGCGTCCGGGTGGCGTTCGAGCAATGTCGGCGCGGCGCTGCGCGCCTGCAGCAGCAGTGCATTGTCTTGCGCCAGATCGGCGAACCGCAGCAGCGCGTCGCCCGACTGGCGCGCCCCCATGAATTCGCCCGGGCCGCGGATTTCGAGGTCGCGGCGCGCGATCTCGAAACCGTCCTGCGTCTCGAGCATGGCCTTCAGGCGCGACTTGGCCGCCGCGCCGAGCGGCGCGGTGTAGAGCAGCACGCAGGTGCTCGCGACCGCGCCGCGGCCGACGCGGCCGCGCAACTGGTGCAGTTGCGACAGGCCGAAGCGCTCGGCGTGCTCGATCACCATCAGCGATGCGTTGGGCACGTCGACGCCGACCTCGATCACCGTCGTCGCCACCAGCAGCGCCGTCTGCCCGGCCGCGAAGCGCGCCATCACGGCCGCCTTCTCGGCGGCCGCCATGCGGCCGTGCAGCAGGCCGACTTCGGCATCGGGCAGCGCGGCTTGCAGTTCGGCGTGTGCCTCGGTGGCGTTTTGCAGGTCGAGCGCTTCGCTCGCCTCGATCAGCGGACAGACCCAGTAGGCCTGCCGGCCGCGCGCCACCTCGTCGCGGATGCGTTCGATCACCGCGGCGCGCCGGGTCTCGGCAAAGAGCCGCGTCGCAACCGGCGTGCGCCCTGGCGGCAGTTCGTCGATCGTGCTCACGTCCAGGTCGGCGTAGTAGGTCATCGCGAGCGTGCGCGGAATCGGCGTCGCGCTCATCATCAGCAGGTGCGGTTCGAGCGCGGCGTCGCCTTGGCGCGCGAGCTTGCGGCGCAGCGCCAGGCGCTGCTCGACGCCGAAGCGGTGCTGTTCGTCGACGATCGCAAGGCCGAGGCGGTGGAAAGCGACGCCCTCCTGGATCACCGCATGGGTGCCGACGACGAGTTGCGCGCTGCCGTCGGCAAGGCTTGCGAGCATCGCCTTGCGCGCCTTGCCCTTGTGGCTGCCGGTGAGCCAGGCGACCTGCACGCCCAGCGGCTCGAGCCAGCCGACGAGCTTGCCGAAATGCTGCTCGGCGAGGATTTCGGTCGGCGCCATCAGCGCGCATTGCCAGCCGGCGTCGATCGCGATCAGCGCCGCGAGCGCGGCGACGACCGTCTTGCCCGAGCCGACGTCGCCCTGCAGCAGGCGGTGCATCGGCTGCGCGCGCGCGAGGTCGGCGGCGATCTCGCCGCAGGCGTGCCGCTGCGCCCGGGTCAGCGCGAATGGCAGTGCGCCGAGCAGCGCCTCGTGCCGCCCGCCGGCGCGCGCCGCGAGCGCCGGCGCGTGCAGCGCCGCACGTGCGCGCTGCGCCTGCAGCTGCGACAGCTGCTGGGCGAGCAGCTCGTCGAACGCGAGCCGCTGCCATGCCGGGTGGCTGCGGTCTTCGAGCGTCGCCAGCCGCGTCTGCGGGCGCGGGTGATGCAGATGGTCGAGCGCCTCGCGCAGGCTCGGCAGCCCCGGCGGCAGCGTGCCCGCGGGCAGCACTTCGTCCAGCGGAGCGCGCACGAGCGCGGCGCCGATCGCCTTGCGCAGGTAGGCCTGCGGCAGCTGTGCGCTCGCCGGATAGACGGGCGTGAGGGCGGTCGCGAGCGGCGTGTCCTCGCGCACCGCCCTGAATGCCGGGTGCACCATCTCGCGGCCGGCGAAGCCGCCCCGGACTTCGCCGCGCACGCGAACACGCGCACCGGGCGCGAGCGTCTTCTGGTGCGAGGGATAGAAGTGCAGGAAGCGCAGCAGCAGCACGTCGCTGCCATCGTCGACGCGCACCAGCAACTGGCGCCGCGCGCGCTGCTCGACGCGGCTGTCGGTGACGCGGCCCTCGATCTGCGCCACATCGCCGTCGCGCGTATCGGCGATCGCGACGAGCCGCGTCTCGTCCTCGTAGCGCAGCGGCAGGTGCAGCGCGAGGTCGATATCGCGCACCAGCCCGAGCTTTTGCATCGCGCGCTGCGGGCCGCTCCTGGGCTTGCGATCGGCGGGGGCTGCGGCGGGCATGGAACAATTCTGCCTGCCGCGGGCGAGACTTCGCCGGCGCCGCGCCAGACCGACTCCGGATGCCAACGAACTACACGCTTGCCGATTTCGACTTCGCACTGCCGCCCGAGCTGATCGCGCAGCACCCCGCGCCCGAGCGCAGCGCGTCGCGCCTGCTCGACGGCCGCGCGTCCGCGCCGGTCGATCGCCGCTTCGTCGAGCTGCCGTCGCTGCTGGACGCCGGCGACCTGCTCGTCGTCAACGATACCCGCGTCATCAAGGCGCGCCTGCGCGGCGCGAAGCCGAGCGGCGGTGCGGTCGAGGCGCTCGTCGAGCGCGTGCTGCCGGGGAACGAAGTGCTGTGTCACCTGCGCTCGAGCAAGTCGCCGCGGGCCGGCGGCACGGTCATCTTTCACGCGCCCGACGGCGGTGCGCCGCTCGACGCCGAGGTGCTCGGCCGCGGCGGCGCGGGCGGCGAGCTCTTTCGCCTGCGCCTGCCGGGCGAGCCTTTCGCGCTGCTCGAGCGCTTCGGCCACGTGCCGCTGCCGCCCTACATCGCGCACGCCGATACGGCCGACGACGAGCGGCGCTACCAGAGCGTCTTCGCGGCACGCCCCGGCGCGGTCGCGGCGCCGACCGCATCGCTGCACTTCGATGCCGTGCTGCTCGACGCGATCGCGGCGCGCGGCGTGGCGCGCGCGAGCCTCACGCTGCACGTCGGCGCCGGCACCTTCCAGCCGGTGCGTGGCACCGACATCGCGGCGCACCGCATGCACAGCGAATGGTTCGAGATTCCGGCCGCGACGGTCGCCGCGATCGATGCCGCGCGCGCGCGCGGCGGGCGCGTCGTCGCGGTCGGCACGACGACGCTGCGCGCGCTCGAGTCGGCGGCGCTGTGCGGCCAGGGCCGCGTGCAGGCCGGTGCGCGCGAGACCGATATCTTCATCACGCCGGGCTTCGAGTTTCGCGTCGTCGACCGCCTCGTGACGAACTTTCATCTGCCGCGCAGCACGCTCTTGATGCTGGTTGCCGCATTCGCCGGCCACGCGCGCATCCGCGCGCTGTACGCCCATGCGGTGTCGTCGCGCTACCGCTTCTTCAGCTACGGCGACGCGATGCTGCTGGCGCGGGCAGCCTGACACCAAGTCGCATTCGAAAGCATGGTTTCATCGCCGCTCGTCGGCTGATCGCGAAGCGCCGCGACCGCCGAGGCAGTTGCGCGTCGCGCCAGACGGCACCCGGCAGGGGCTCATGCTGCGGCGGTCGCTGCTGCGCAGCGACTTCGCTGCGGTACTCGCCTCGGGGTCGTGCCGCAGAACTCGCTGCGCGCCCTGGCG
>JACSRM010000195.1 GCA_014879745.1 Burkholderiaceae bacterium
TACCACATGCTGATCGAGCGCCTCGCGCTCAAGGTCAGTTCGTCGGGCTGGGCGTTCGACCAGATCCTGTGCCTCGCGCGCGGCGGCATGCGGCCGGGCGACGTGCTGTCGCGCGTCTTCGACAAGCCGCTTGCGATCATGTCGACCAGCTCGTACCGCGCCGAGGAAGGGACGATCCAGGGCCGGCTCGATATCGCCAAGTACATCACGTTGCCGCAGGGCGAGCTTGCCGGGCGCGTGCTGCTGGTCGACGATCTCGCCGATTCGGGCGTTACGCTGCGCGCCGTCGTCGATCGGCTGCGCGGCATGCCGTCGATCACCGAGCTGCGCTCGGCCGTGATCTGGACCAAGGGCGTTTCGTCGTACACGCCCGACTATTTTGTCGAGCTGCTGCCGACCAGCCCCTGGATCCACCAGCCGTTCGAGGAATACGACGGCCTGCGGCCCGAAGGGCTGGCCAAGAAGTTCGCGATTTGACGCGCCGCGCGCCCCGCCCGCCGTCTCGCGCCGATACGCCCAGCGACCAGCGCCTTCCCGGCGCCGGCGGGTGCGGAAAACAAAAACGGCCGCAATCTGCGGCCATTTCGTCTGGTGCCCAGGAAGGGACTCGAACCCCCACGGAGTTACCCGCTAGTACCTGAAACTAGTGCGTCTACCAATTCCGCCACCTGGGCATTTCAGGAAGGTTGAAATTCTATCATTGCAAAAATCATGTCCGATTCCAAACCATCGATCGACGCCGCCACGCTGATGAGCGAAGTCGAGGGTGTGGTCCAGGGCCACCGCGACGGCCACGGCTTCGTGCAGCGCGCCGATCGCCAGGGTGACATCTATCTGTCGCCGCAGGAGATGCGATCCGTGCTGCACGGCGACCGCGTCCGGCTGCGCATCGTGCGCTATGACCGCAAGGGCCGGCCCGAAGGCCGTGTCCTCGAGATCCTCGAGCGGCGCAAGGCGCCGATCATCGGCCGATTGCTGCACGAAAGCGGCATCTGGCTCGTCGCGCCGGAAGACAAGCGCTACGGCCAGGACATCATGGTGCCGAAGAACGGCCTCGCGAATGCCGCCGCGGGCCAAGTCGTCGCGATCGAACTGACCGAGCCGCCGTCGCTGTACTCGCAGCCGATGGGGCGGGTGACCGAGGTGCTCGGCGAGATCGACGACCCCGGCATGGAGATCGAGATCGCGGTGCGCAAGTACGAGGTGCCGCACCGCTTCTCGCCCGAGACGCTTGCCCAGGCCGCCGAACTGCCGGATGCGATCCGCCCGGCCGACCGCAAGGGCCGCATCGACCTCACCGACGTGCCGCTCGTCACGATCGACGGCGAGGACGCCCGCGACTTCGACGACGCCGTCTACGCCGAGCCGTTCAAGCAGGGCCGCGGCAAGAGCGCGGTCGACGGCTGGCGGCTCGTCGTCGCGATCGCCGATGTCAGCCACTATGTCAAGCCCGGCGAGCCGATCGACCGCGACGCCTACGAGCGCGCGACCTCGGTCTACTTTCCGCGCCGCGTGATCCCGATGCTGCCGGAGAAGCTCTCGAACGGCCTGTGCTCGCTCAATCCGGACGAGGACCGCCTCGCGATGGTGTGCGACATGATCGTCACGGCCGCCGGCGTGATCCACGCCTATCAGTTCTACCCGGCGGTGATCTGCTCGCAGGCGCGCTTCACGTATACCGAGGTCGCGGCGATCCTTTCCAATACGCGCGGCCCGGAGGCGGAGCGGCGCACGGAGCGGGTCGCCGATCTGCTGCACCTCAACGACGTCTATCGCGCGCTTCTCAAGGAGCGCGCGCGGCGCGGCGCGATCGACTTCGAGACGACCGAGACGCAGATCGTCTGCGATGATTCCGGCCGCATCGAGCGGATCGAGCCGCGCACCCGCACCGAGGCGCACAAGCTGATCGAGGAGGCGATGCTCGCCGCCAACGTCTGCTCGGCCGATTTCATCGCGCAGGCCAAGCATCCGGCGCTGTACCGGGTGCACGAGGGGCCGACGCCCGAGAAGCGCACGCTGCTGCAGAACTACCTGCGCGCGCTGGGTCTTGGCCTGTCGATCAGCGACGACCCGAAACCGGGCGAATATCAGTCGATCGCCGCCGCGACCGCGGATCGCCCCGATGCGCAGCAGATCCACACCATGCTGCTGCGCTCGATGCAGCAGGCGATCTACACCGGCGCCAACAGCGGCCACTTCGGCCTCGCCTATCCGGCCTATACGCACTTCACGAGCCCGATCCGGCGCTACCCCGACCTGCTCGTGCACCGCGTCATCAAGGCGCTGCTCGGCGGCAAGCGCTACAGCCTCATCAGCGGCGCGACCGAGCCTGCCGGCCGGGCGAAGAAGGGCGCCGGCGAGGAGGAGCAGTGGGAGGTCGCCGGCGCACACTGCAGCGCCAACGAGCGCCGCGCCGACGAGGCGTCGCGCGATGTCGAGGCCTGGCTCAAGTGCCGCTACATGCGCGAGCACCTCGGCGAGGAGTTCGGCGGCACGGTCAGCGCGGTGACGAGCTTCGGCCTGTTCGTCCAGCTCGACGGCCTGTATGTCGAGGGCCTGGTCCACATCACCGAACTCGGCGGCGAATATTTCCGCTTCGACGAGGTGCGCCAGGAACTGCGCGGCGAACGCAGCGGCCTGCGCTACGTCGTCGGCTCGCGGCTGCGGGTGCAGGTCAGCCGCGTCGATCTCGACGGCCGCAAGATCGACTTCCGTCTCGTCGACGACGATGCCGAACAGGCGATGCTGTTGCGCGCGCGGCGCGACAAGTTCGGCGATGCCGCGGGCAAGGCCGGCGGCGGCGCACGCGGCGCCGCCGCCGAGCTGGCGGCGGTGAAGGGTGCGGATCGCGCCTTGAAGGCGTCGGCGCGCTCGCGCGCGGCGTCGGCCAAGCGCGCGGCCAAATCGGCGCCACGTGCGTCGGGTAAATCGGCCAAGCGCCGCTGACCGGCCGGCTCGCACCTTGGACAGCACCACGCACGCCTTGAATGCCGATCTGCATTGCCACTCGTTCGTCTCCGACGGCACGCTGAGCCCGGCCGCGCTCGCCCGGCGCGCGAAGGACAACGGCGTCGAACTCTGGTCGCTGACCGACCACGACGAGCTCGGCGGCCAGCGCGAGGCGCGCGACGCAGCGGCAGGCCTCGGTCTGCCCTATCTGACCGGCGTCGAGGTTTCGGTCACGTTTGCCGCAAGCACGGTGCATATCGTCGGCCTCGGCATCGACGTCGATGACGACACGCTGCGCGAAGGGCTGCGCGAGACGCGCGACGGGCGCGAGCGGCGGGCGCGGGCGATCGCCGAATCCCTGGCGGCGGTCGGCATCGAAGGCAGCTTCGACGGCGCAATGTGCTACGCCGGCAACCCGACGCTGATCTCGCGCACCCACTTCGCACGCTTCCTCGTCGAATCCGGCGTCTGCCGGGATATGCAAGCGGTATTTCGCCGCTACCTCGTGCGCGGCAAGCCCGGCTACGTCGCGCACCGCTGGGCCAGCCTTGCCGATGCCGTGCGCTGGATCACGCAGGCCGGCGGTATCGCCGTCGTCGCCCATCCCGGCCGCTACAAGTTCACGCGCAACGAGGAGGCTGCGCTGTTCGACGAATTCAAGGCGCACGGCGGACGGGCGGTGGAGGTCGTGACCGGTTCGCACTCGGGCGCCGATGCGGTCAAGTATGCGGCGCTCGCGATCGAGCTCGATTTGCTCGCCTCACGCGGCGCCGACTTCCACGCCCCCGGCGAAAGCCGCATCGACCTCGGCCTCCTGCCCGCGCTGCCGCGCGCGCTCACACCGGTCTGGGACGCACTTACCGATCGCGTGCTGCATCCGTAGTCGCAGTCTGTCCGGCGCGCCGTCGCAATGATCGGCCGGCGCGATCGTCCGATTCAGCTCGCGTGCTTTCACTCGAGGCGAGGCGAGGCGAGGCGTATGCCTGCGAACTCCGGCTCATGGAAATTCGGCGCGCCGCGTCAGGCGGCACCCGCCAGGGGCTCATGGTGCGGCGGTCGCCGCTGCGCGGCGACTGCACTGCGGT
>JACSRM010000474.1 GCA_014879745.1 Burkholderiaceae bacterium
GCCAACAGCTACATCCTGCTCGCCGTCGGCGACGCGCTCGTCGCGCAGATTCCGGCGCTGCTGATCTCGGTCGCGGCGGCGATGGTCGTCTCGCGCGTCGGCAAGGAGCAGGATATCGGCGGCCAGGTTGCGCGCCAGCTCTTCGATTCGCCGCGCGCGTTTGCCGTCACCGCCGGCGTGATCGGCCTGCTCGGTGTCATCCCCGGCATGCCGCACGTCGTCTTCCTGCTGCTCGCCGCGGTGCTCGCGGCGGCGTCGCACTTCATGCACCGGCGCAACCAGCGGGCGAAGAACGCGCCGCCCGCGCCCGAGCCGGTCGCCGACGCGAATGCCGAGGCGAGCTGGGACGACCTGCGCCCGGTCGATACGCTCGGCCTCGAGGTCGGCTACCGGCTGATCGCGCTCGTCGACCGCGATCGTCAGGGCGACCTGCTATCGCGCATCAAGGGCGTGCGGCGCAAATTCGCGCAGGAGGTCGGCTTCCTGCCGCCGCCGGTCCATATCCGCGACAACCTCGAGCTGAAGCCGAGCGCGTACCGGCTCACGCTGCGCGGCGCGGTGGTCGGCGAGGGCGAGGCCTTCCCCGGCATGTGGCTCGCGATCAACCCGGGCGGCGCGACGCAGCCGCTGATCGGCAGCGCGACGACCGACCCCGCCTTCGGCCTGCCCGCGACGTGGATCGAGGAGCGCCAGCGCGAGGCGGCCCAAATGAGCGGATTTACGGTCGTTGATTGCGCGACCGTCGTCGCCACCCATCTTTCACACTTGATGCAGCTGCAGGCCGCACGTTTGCTCGGCCGGGCAGAGACCCAGCAACTCGTCGAACACGTGACGCGGCTGGCCCCCAGACTGATCGAGGATGTGGTGCCCAAGATGGTCGCGATCGCGAGCCTTCAGAAGATTCTGCAGCTGCTGCTCGAGGAAGGCGTGCACATCCGCGATATGCGCTCGATCGTCGAAAGCCTCGCCGAGCACGCCGCCGTCGTCACCGACCCGGCCGAACTGGCGCGGCGCATCCGCGTCAGCCTGGCGCCGGCGATCGTGCAGCAGATCTACGGCGCGACGCGCGAACTCGACGTCATCGCGCTCGAGCCCGAGCTCGAGCGCATGGTCTCGCAGGCGCTCAATTCGCCGCACGGCGCGGCGCTCGACCCGGGCGTCGCCGATACGCTCGCGCGCAGCACCGCGGATTGCGCCAAGCGCCAGGAAGACCTCGGCCGGCCGGCCTGCCTGCTCGTGCCGGACGCGATCCGGGTGCCGATGGCACGCCTGCTCAGGCGCGCCGCGCCGCGCCTGCGCGTGCTCGGCCACAGCGAAATCCCGGAGACGCATTCGATCCGCATCGGCTCGGTGGTCGGGGGCGCGGCCTGAGCGCCGCCGTTGAACTGAATTCCAGGGGCTGCACATGAACGTCAAACGCTACACCGCGCGCAATTCGCGCGACGCACTGAAGCTGGTCCGCGAGGCGCTCGGCGTCGACGCCGTCGTGCTCTCGACGCGGCCGAGCGCCGATGGCGTCGAGGTGCTGGCGATGGCGCCCGGCGCGATCGAGCAGATCGAGCGCAGCGTCCCGACGGCTGCCGGCAACGCGCAAAGTCCGGCGCCGTCCGCTGCCCCGAAGGCGCAGCGGCCCGCGCAGCATCCGGCTCACCCGCCGGCGATCGCCGCCGCCGCGCCCGAGGCCGCGCCGGCGCGCACGCCTGCGCGCCGGGCAGCGCACGAACGGATCGAGCCGACGCTCGACGAAACCGTGCCGGTCGAGGCCGACGTTGCGCGCCTGACGATGAGCACGCTGTCGTTCCAGGACTATGTGCGCGAGCGCATGCTGCGCCGCCGCCAGGCGGCGATCGAAGCGAAGCCCGCCGCGCCGGCTGCGAGCGCCGTGTCCGGCCCGGCCGACGCGCCACCACCGGCGCCGCAGGCACAGGCCGCCGTCGCCGCCGATGCCAGCCGCGCGCCGGCCGGCGCATCGCGCGCCACCGCCGAATCGGGCGAACCGCCGCTGTTGCGCGAGGCGCTCGCGGATTCCGCGGCCCCCGCATCGGCGCCGCCGCACGATTCGGCCGCGCGCTGGACAGCCGCCCCCGCGCTCGCCGATGCCGGCGCCGCCGCCGCGCCGCGCGACCCGCACGGCCTGCTCGACGAGATCCGCGCGATGCGCGGGCTGATCGAGGACCGCTTCGGCGCGCTTGCCTTCATGGAGAAGCTGCAACGCCAGCCGTCGCAGGCACGCCTCGCGCAGCGTCTGCTGGACGCCGGCTTCTCGCCGGCGCTGATCCGCAAGCTCTCGGTCGGCCTGCCGGCCGACGCTGCCGACGACGATGCCTGGGCCGAAGGCGTGCTCGAGCGCAATCTGCTGACCGGCGAAGCCGAGCGCGCGCTCGAGGACCAGGGCGGCGTCTTCGCGCTCGTCGGCGCGACCGGCGTCGGCAAGACGACGACGACCGCCAAGCTCGCCGCCGCATTCGCGACGAAGCACGGCGCGGCGAGCCTCGGCCTCATCACGCTCGACGCCTATCGCGTCGCGGCGCACGAGCAGCTGCGCGCCTACGGCCGCATCCTCGGCGTGCCGGTGCATACCGCGCACGACCGCAGCTCGCTCGAGGATCTGCTCGAGCTGCTGGCGGCAAAGAAGATGGTGCTGATCGATACCGCCGGCATGGCGCAGCGCGACAGCCGCACGCGCGAGCTGCTGGACATGCTCGCGCACCGGGCGATCAAGCGCCTGCTGGTCGTCAACGCGTCGGCCCAGGGCGAGACGATCGAGGATGTGCTGCATGCGTATCGCGCGGCGAGCTGCGAAGGTGTCGTGCTCTCCAAGCTCGACGAAGCGGTCAAGCTCGGCCCGGCGCTGGATGCGCTGATCCGCCACAAGCTCAAGGTCGTCGGCGTCGCCAATGGCCAGCGCGTGCCCGAAGACTGGCACCGCCTGTCGGCGCACGCGCTGGTGCAGCGCGCGTTGCGGGCGCAGGCCGGCGCCGCCTTCCGGCTCGAAGCGGGCGAGGTGAGTCTCGTCTTCGCCGCGCCGCAGCGCGCGGCTGCCGGTGCGATGGCCGCCTTCGCGGGTTGACGCCGGCTTCGACCATGGCGCCGATGCCCGAGGCCCGAAAGCAGACGCCCGCCGACCAGGCGCACGGCCTGCGCCGGCTGTTCGCGCAGCGCGGGGTGCGGCTCGTGCCGCTCGTCTCGAACCCGCACGTCGCATTCTCGGGCGCGCTGCTCGAGCGGCTGTGCAGCGCGTTTGCCGACGAGGGCGCATCGACGCTGCTGGTCGATGCCTGCGAACGCGCGCCGGCGCCCGACGAGCTTGCGGTGATGGGGCTCGCCGAGTGCATCGAGAAACTGTCGCCCGAACTCTCCTACCTCGCGGCGCGCACGCTGCCGCTGCGCCACGTCGACGCCAAGGGCTCGACGGCGCCGTTCCTGCAGGCGATCGTCGATGCCGCGCCGCGCGCCGATGTCGTCGTCGTCCACGCCGGCGCGAGCGATCTGTCGCGCATGTTCGCGCGCCAGACGATTGCCGCCGAGGTGCGGCCGCTGCTGCTCGCCGCCGACCATCCGGCGAGCGTGACGCACGCCTATGCGTCGATGAAGCTGCTTGCGCTGCGCGCCCGGATGATGGTCTTCGGTCTCGTCCTCGGCGCGGCGCCCGACTCGCCGCGCGTGCCGCGCATCGCGGCCCGGCTTGCGAGCTGCGCCGACGACTTCCTTGGTGCCGTGCTGGAAGGCTGGGCAAGCATCGATCCGGCGTGCCGCCCGACCGATCCGCTGCCGGCCGCATTGCGCCGCCTCGCGCGCGGCGTGCTGCGCAGCGGCGCCGACCACCCGATCACAGATCCCGCACCTGTCCTGAATTGACTCTCCCGGAGCCGCTACCCATGTATACCGCCAAAGGCCAACTCGACGTCAATTCGATGCTCGCGCAGTACAGCCCGCTCGTGCGCCGCCTGGCGCACCAGATGATCGCCAAGCTGCCGGCCAACGTCGAGATCGACGACCTGATCCAGGTCGGCATGATCGGCCTG
>JACSRM010000326.1 GCA_014879745.1 Burkholderiaceae bacterium
GAAGCAATGCGTCTTCACGCTTCCTTCGGAGCAGCCCATGATCGACGCTGTCTCGGCGACATCGAATTCTTCCCAGTAACGCAGCAGGAAGGCTTCGCGTTGACGCAGTGGCAGTCTTTCCACTTCCTCCTCGATCGCGAGCAAGGATTCGGTCCGCGCCAGGCGGTCGAACTCGCTCTCGCCGGCCGGCCCGGCCGACTCGAGCAGTTCCATCATGTCCAGTCCGGACGAATCGTCGGCGGGCTCGAAGGTCGAGAGATTCTGGATCAGCCCGGTGCGAACCTTCTGGCGCCGGAAATAGTCCATCGTCGCATTCGAAAGTATGCGCGCGAAGACGAGCGCCAGTTCTGCGACCGGCCGGTCGGCGTAGCTCTCGGCGAGCCGGATCATGGCATCCTGCACGATGTCGAGCGCTGCATCGTCGTCGCGCACGGCGTAGACGGTGCGTTTGAAGGCGCGCTTCTCGACGCTGCGCAGGAAGTCGGACAGTTCTTTGTCGGTGGCCAATCGGGCGCCGTGCCTATGAGCAGAACCGGATGTCAGGCGCCCAGGCTTGTGGCCGGACGATTATGTCATCGCGCACCACGGCAACAGGGTCGGCGTCGGAGCGAGCCGGCGCGATGCCATAATGCTGCTCTGCACAACAGAGCGATCTCGAAGACCGCGCCCGACATCTGGGTGGCGGTTGCAGATCGTGCAGGTTCCGCTGCCGCCTCACAAGGGCGCGCTTAGGGGCACCGATGGTTTTTCGTCAGAGAAATTCACAGAGGTTCGAAATGGAAATGTCTGCAGCAGACGTCAAGCGCGCCGCGAAGGCGCAATCCTCCCCGCCCGCCGACCCGAACGGATCCGAGATCCTCGTTCGCTGCCTTCAGGCCGAAGGCGTCAAGTACTTGTGGGGCTACCCCGGCGGCGCGGTCCTCTACGTCTACGATGCGTTGTTCAAGCAGGACACCATCCAGCACGTACTGGTGCGCCACGAACAGGCGGCGGTGCATGCCGCCGACGGCTTCGCGCGCGCCACCGGCGAGGTCGGCGTCGCCCTCGTCACCTCCGGACCGGGGGTGACGAATGCGGTCACCGGCATCGCGACCGCCTACATGGATTCGATTCCGATGGTGATCGTCACCGGCCAGGTGCCGACGCGCGCGATCGGCCTCGACGCCTTCCAGGAGTGCGACACCGTCGGCATCACGCGGCCGGTCGTGAAGCACAACTTCCTCGTCAAGGATGTGCGCGACCTGGCGCTGACGATGAAGAAGGCATTTCATATCGCGCGCAGCGGCCGCCCGGGGCCGGTGGTCGTCGATATCCCGAAGGATGTCTCGATCGAGCGCACGCCGTTTCACTATCCGGCGACGATCGAGATGCGCTCGTACAACCCGGTCAGGAAGGGGCACGGCGGCCAGATTCGCAAGGCGGTGCAACTGCTGCTCGCCGCCAAGCGGCCCTACATCTATACCGGCGGCGGCGTCGTGCAGGGTGGTGCGACGGCCGAGCTGCGCGAACTCGTCGAGCTGCTGGGTGCGCCCTGCACCAATACGCTGATGGGCCTGGGCGCGATCGCCGCGAGCGACCCGAGGTTCCTCGGCATGCTCGGCATGCACGGCACCTACGAAGCGAACATGACGATGCAGCACTGCGACGTGCTGCTCGCGATCGGCGCCCGCTTCGACGACCGCGTGATCGGCAACCCGAAGCACTTCGCCTCGGTCGAACGCAAGATCATCCACGTCGATATCGACCCGTCGTCGATCTCCAAGCGCGTGCGGGTCGATATCCCGATCGTCGGCGACGTGCGCGACGTGCTGCAGGAGCTGATCGCGCAGGTCCGCGACGCGCAGGCGCGGCCCGATGCGGGCACGCTGGCGTCCTGGTGGAGCCAGATCAACGAGTGGCGCGGCCGCGGCTGCCTGAAGTACAGGAAGAGCAGCGAAGTCATCAAGCCGCAGTACGTCCTCGAGACGCTGTGCCGGCTGACGAAGGACAGCGATGCCTACGTCACGTCCGATGTCGGCCAGCACCAGATGTGGGCGGCGCAGTATTTCGGCTTCGAGCGGCCGCGGCGCTGGATCAATTCCGGCGGCCTCGGCACGATGGGCGTCGGCCTGCCGTACGCGATGGGCATCAAGCTCGCGCGGCCCGACAGCGATGTCTTCTGCATCACCGGCGAGGGTTCGATCCAGATGTGCATCCAGGAGCTCTCGACCTGCCAGCAGTACAAGACGCCGGTCAAGATCGTCTCGCTGAACAACCGCTACCTCGGCATGGTGCGCCAGTGGCAGGAGCTCGACTACGAGGGGCGCTACTCGCACACCTACATGGACGCGCTGCCCGACTTCGTCAAGCTCGCCGAAGCCTACGGCCACGTCGGGCTGATGGTCGAGACGCCGAGCGACGTGGAGGGTGCGCTGCGCGAGGCGATCAAGCTCAAGGACCGCACCGTCTTCCTCGACATCCGCACCGACCCGACCGAGAACGTCTGGCCGATGGTCAAACCTGGGCAGGGCATCACCGAGATGCTGCTGGGGTCGGAAGACCTGTGACGCGCCGCACGTGGGCGTTGGCCGGCGCGTTACCGCGCGGCGGCCGGCGCCGGCGGAATGCGCGCCGCAACGGCGGCTGACACTTTCCACTTCACTTCATTGCTGCGTCGCCAAGGGCCGCCGGTTACCGCCGGCGGCGCGCGGAGCGCGGCAGACAAGTCACCATGAAACATATCATTGCCCTGCTGCTCGAGAACGAGCCCGGAGCCCTGTCGCGCGTCGTCGCCCTCTTCTCGGCGCGCGGCTACAACATCGAGAGCCTGACCGTCGCGCCGACCGAGGATGCGTCGCTGTCGCGGATGACGATCGTCACGACCGGCTCGGACGAGGTGATCGAGCAGATCACGAAGCACCTGAACCGCCTGATCGAGGTCGTCAAGGTCGTCGATCTGACCGAAGGCAGCTATACCGAACGCGAACTGATGCTCATCAAGGTGCGTGCCGTCGGCAAGGAGCGCGAGGAGATGAACCGGATGGCCGACATCTTCCGCGGCCGCATCATCGACGTCACCGAAAAGAGCTACACGATCGAGGTCACCGGCGACGCGTCCAAGCTCGACGCCTTCCTGCAGGCGATCGACCGCGCCGCGATCCTCGAGACGGTGCGCACCGGCGCGAGCGGCATCGGCCGCGGCGAGCGCATCCTGCGCGCATAGCGCCGAAGGCGGGTTCGCAGCGGGGCATTAACATCCACTTCCGGAGAACGACGACATGAAGGTCTACTACGACAAGGACGCCGATCTGAGCCTCATCAAGGGCAAGAGCGTCACCATCATCGGCTACGGCTCGCAAGGCCATGCTCATGCCCAGAACCTGAACGACAGCGGCGTCAAGGTGACGGTCGGCCTTCGCAAGGGCGGCGCGAGCTGGGCGAAGGCCGAGAAGGCGGGTCTGAAGGTCGCCGAGGTCGCCGAGTCGGTGAAGGCAGCCGACGTCGTCATGATGCTGCTGCCCGACGAGCAGATCGCCGCCGTCTACACCAACGACGTCGCGCCGAATATGAAGCAGGGCGCGTCGCTCGCATTCGCGCACGGCTTCAACGTTCACTACGGCCAGGTCGTGCCGCGCGCCGATCTCGACGTCTGGATGGTCGCGCCGAAGGCGCCCGGGCATACGGTGCGCTCGACCTACACCCAGGGTGGCGGCGTGCCGCACCTGATCGCCGTCCACGCCGACCGCACGGGCAAGGCGCGCGACCTCGCGCTGAGCTATGCGACGGCCAATGGCGGCGGCAAGGCCGGCGTGATCGAGACCAACTTCCGCGAGGAGACCGAAACCGACCTGTTCGGCGAGCAGGCCGTACTGTGCGGCGGCACGGTCGAACTCATCAAGGCGGGCTACGAGACGCTCGTCGAGGCCGGCTACGCGCCCGAGATGGCGTACTTCGAGTGCCTGCACGAGTTGAAGCTGATCGTCGACCTGATCTACGAGGGCGGCATCGGCAACATGAACTACTCGATCTCGAACAACGCC
>JACSRM010000386.1 GCA_014879745.1 Burkholderiaceae bacterium
GTGACGCCCGCGTCCTGCGCGGTGCCGAGGTTGAAGGTGCAGAACTCGCGGATCGTATTGCGGTCGCCGATTTCGAGCGCGGTCGGCTCGCCGCCGTACTTCTTGTCCTGCGGGATCGCGCCGATCGAGCAGAACTGGAAGATGCGGTTGTCGCGGCCGATCGTGGTGCGGCCCTCGATCACGCAGTGCGCGCCGATCGTCGTACCCTCGCCGATCGCGACGTGCGGCCCGACGATCGCGTACGGCCCGACGCTGACCGAGGCGGCGAGTTCGGCGCGCGGGTCGACGATCGCGGTCGGGTGGATCGCGCTCATCGCGGGTTCAGGAGTCCCGAGCGCCGGACAAGGCACCGCATCGCGGCCTTAGTCGCGCTCGCGCACGGTGCACATCAGTTCGGCCTCGACGGCGAGCACACCATCCACCGTCGCGCGCGCCTTGTACTTGAAGATGCCCGACTTGGCGCGCAGCACCTCGGACTCCATCACGAGTTGATCGCCGGGTTCGACCGGGCGCTTGAAACGCGCGCCGTCGATGCCGACGAAATAGTAGAGCCGGCCGTCGCTCGCGTCCTCGCCCTGCGACGAGAAGGTCAGCAGCGCCGAGGTCTGCGCCATCGCCTCGAGCATCAGCACACCGGGCATCACCGGGCGGCGCGGGAAGTGGCCGCCGAAGAACGGCTCGTTGATCGTCACGTTCTTCAGCGCGCGGATGCGCACGTTCGGTTCGATCTCGAGGACGCGATCGACGAGCAGGAAGGGATAGCGGTGCGGCAGCTTCTCGAGGATCTGGTGGATGTCCATGGCGTTCAGCTCGACTTCTTCTCCAGTGCGCGCAGGCGGTTGCGCAGGCTGTACAGATGCCTGAGCGTTGCGGCATTCTTCTCCCAGTTCGCATTCTCGTCGATCGGAAACGCGCCCATGTAGGCGCCCGGCTTCGAGATCGACTGCATGACGCCGGTCAGCGGGCCGATGTGCACATGGTCGGCCAGCGTCAGGTGGCCGGCGACCCCGACCGCGCCGGCGAGCGTGCAGTGCGCGCCGATCGTCGTGCTGCCGGCGATGCCGACGCAGCCGGCGATCGCGGTATGCGCGCCGATGCGCACGTTATGGCCGATCTGCACCTGGTTGTCGATCTTGACGCCGTCGGCGATCAGCGTGTCGTCGAGCGCGCCGCGGTCGATGCAGGTATTGGCGCCGATCTCGACGTCGTCGCCGATGCGCACGCCGCCGAACTGCTCGACCTTGATCCACGCGCCGTCGTGCGGCGCGAAGCCGAAACCGTCGGCGCCGATCACCGCGCCGCCGTGGACGATGCCGCGCGCGCCGATGTGGCAGTCCGCGCCGAAGGCGACGCGGGCCGCGAAGCGCGTATCCGCGCCGATCGTGGCGCCGGCGCCGATGACGCAATGGGCGCCGATCACGGCGCGTGCGCCGATCCGCGCGCCCTCCTCGATCACGCACAGCGGGCCGACCGACGCGCTCGCATCGACCTCGGCCCCGGGATGCACCTGCGCCGACGAATGGATCCCAAGCTGCGGGCGCGCGCGCGTGCGCGCCACCCACCATTGGCTCAGCCGCGCGAAATACAGATGCGGCGCGGGCGTGACGATCGCGGCGCCGCGTGCCGCGGCTTCGTCACGCAATACCGGCGCAACGACGATGCAGCCGGCGCGCGTCGTCTTCAGTTGTGCGCGGTAGCGCTCGTCGGCGATGAAGCAAAGCGTCGCCGGCGTGGCGCTTTCGAGCGAGCCCAGGCGTTCGATGCGCAGCGTCGCGTCGCCCGCGAGTTCGCCGCCGAGTTGCGAGGCGATCTCGCCGAGCGCGAACCCCTTCACATCCGGCGGCGCACTACTTGCCGGTGTTGAGCGCCTTGATCACCTTGTCGGTGATATCGACGCGCGGGCTGACGAAGGTTGCGTCCTGAATGATCAGGTCGTACTTCTCGGCATCGAAGATCTGCTTGATCGCCGCATTGGCGCGCTGGATGACGGCGCCGAGTTCTTCGTTCTTGCGCTGGTTGAGGTCTTCCTGGAACTCGCGGCGCCGGCGCTGGAACTCGCGGTCCTGCTCGACCAGATCGCGCTGGCGGCGGCTGCGTTCGGCCTCCGACAGGGTCGGTGCATCCTTCTCGAGCTTGTCCGACGTCGCCTTCAGGCGCGCGGCGGTATCGGCGAGATCCTTCTCGCGCTTGGAGAACTCGGCCTCGAGCTTGGCCTGCGCCGCCTTGGCGGGTGCCGAGTCGCGCAGCACGCGTTCGCCGCTGACGTAGCCGATGCGCAGATCCTGGGCCTGCCCCAGCGCGCAGGCGGCCGTCAAGACGACTGCAGCGGCGGATTTGACGACGAGGCTTTTCATTAGAACGCGGTCCCGATCTGGAATTGAAGTTTCTGGATTCTATCGCCAGGCTGCTGCTTGATCGGCACGCCATAGCTCAGTTTGAGCGGCCCGAGCGGCGAGATCCAGCTCACGCCGACACCGGCCGCAGCGCGCAGGCTGCCGAAGGTCACCTGCTCGTTCGAGCCCCAGACGTTGCCGACGTCGAGATAGGCGAACATGCGGAAGGTGCGGTCGTTGCCCGCACCCGGCACCGGCACATAGAGTTCGTTGTTGAGGTTGAAGCGGCGCGTGCCGCCGATGAAGGCGCCGGTCACGTCGATCGGGCCGAGCGAGCCCTGCTCGAAGCCGCGCACCGAGCCCAGGCCGCCGCCGTAGAAATTCTTGAACACCGGATACTCCTGGCCGTTCAGGCCGGTGCCGTAGCCGAACTCGGTATTGAACGCGTAGGTGAACTGGCGCGCGATCGGGAAATAGTGCTGGTACTGCAGGTTCAAGCGCAGGTAGCGCAAATCGCCGCCGACCGACCATTCACCGGTGACCCGCTTCAAGCTGCCGGCGTTGGGCGTCACCGCGCTGTCGCGATCGTCGCGCGTCCAGCCCAGCGTCAGCGGCACCGAGTTGCTGCGGCGCCCGAACTCCTCGATATAGATCTGGTAGTTCAGCGGCATGCCGACCAGGTCGCCGTCGATCTCGGTCTGCTCGTAGCCGACGCCGTAGTAGACGGTATCGAAATCGCTGTACGGCACGCCGAAGCGCACCGACGTGCCGGCGGTGACGATCTTGTAGTACTCGCCCTGGCTGTTGATCGGGGTCGTCGTGCGGTAGTAGAGATCGAACGCACGCGAGATGCCGTCGATCGTGAAGTAGGGGTCGACCGTGCTGAGCACGATCACGCGGTTGTAGTCGGTCGTATTGAGTTCGAGGCCGAGATAGTTGCCCGACCCGAGCACGTTGTCCTGCTTGATCGCGGCATTGAAGGCGACCTTGCTCGCCGACGAATAGCCCAGGCCGACCGAGATATTGCCGGTCGGCTTCTCCTTCACGGTGATCGTCACGTCGACCTGGTCCGGCGCGCCGGGCACTTCGCTGGTCTCGATATTGACCTCCGAGAAGTAGCCCAGGCGGTCGACGCGGTCGCGCGACAGCTTGATGCGGCGCGCGTCGTACCACGCGGCTTCGAACTGGCGGAACTCGCGGCGTATCACTTCGTCGCGCGTGCGGTCGTTGCCGGCGACGATGATGCGGCGCACATAGACGCGCCGCTGCGGTTCGGCGTGCAGCACGATCGCGACCTGCGCGCGGTCGCGGTCGACCTCGGGGCGCGCATCGACACGCGCGAAGGCGTAGCCGAAGTTGCCGAACAGGTTGGTGAAATTGCGCGTCGTCGCGGCGACGGCTTCGGCGCGGAACAGGTCGCCGGGGCGAATCGCGACGAGCGCCTTGAACTCGTCCTCGCGACCGAGATAGTCACCCTCGAGCGAGACCGAGGTCACCGTGAAGGGCTGCCCTTCGCGGATATTGACGGTGATCGTGATGTCCTGCTTGTCGGGCGAGATCGTGACCTGCGTCGACTCGATCGCGAATTCGAGATAGCCCCGGTTCAGATAGTAGGCCTTGAGCGTTTCCAGATCGGCGTTGAGCTTGACGCGCGAATAGCGGTCATTCTTCGTATACCAGGTGAGCCAGCCGCCGGTGCGCAGATCGAACAGGCCGAGCAGCGTGCTCTCCTCGAACGCCTTGTTGCCGACGATGCGGATCTCGCTGATATGCGCGACCTCGCCCTCGGTCACGGTGAAGGTCACGTTGACGCGGTTGCGCTCGATCGGCGTGACGGTCGTCACGACCTCGACGCCGTACAGGCTGCGCGTCAGGTACTGGCTCTTGAGCTCCTGCTCGGCGCGGTCGGCGAGCGCCTTGTCGAACGGCAGGCCCTCGCCGATGCCGACTTCGCGCAGCGACTTCAGCAGCACCTCCTTGTCGAACTCCTTGAGTCCGACGAAGTCGACATTCGCGATGATCGCCCGCTCGTCGACGATGACGACGACGACCTTGTCCTCGATCTCGATGCGCACGTCCTTGTACAGGCCGGTGGCGAACAGCGCGCGCAGCGCGGCGGCGCCCTTCTCGTCGTTGTAGGTATCGCCGACGCGAAACGGCAGTGCCGCGAAGACGGCGCCCGCGTCCGAGCGCTGCAGACCCTCGACGCGGATGTCGGCGATCGTGAACGGCTCGACCGCCGACGCACCGCCCGCGTGCAGCACACCGGCGAGCAACAGCAGGACCAGGCGGAACCAGAGGGCTCCGAATCGAACATGGGAACTTCGCATGCGGGGAGCGTCAATGCAGGCCCAGAAGGCGGGCCACGTCGTTGTAGAGCGCGAGCGACATCATCAGCAAAAGAACCGCCACCCCGCCGCGCTGAAGCCGCTCGAGCCAGGCGACGGAGACGGGCCGCCCGGTCACAGCCTCGAAAAGATAATACATCAGGTGTCCGCCATCGAGCATCGGCAGCGGCAGCAGATTGAGCACGCCGAGGCTCACGCTGACGAGGGCGAGAAAGCCGAGGTAGTAGGCGAGGCCGAGTTGCGCCGACTGGCCCGCGTAGTCGGCGATCGTCAGCGGGCCGCTCAGGTTGCGCACCGACGCTTCGCCGATCAGCATGCGCCCGATCATGCGCAGCGTCAGCGCCGCCATCTCCCAGGTCCGCGTCAGACCCTGCGTCAAGCCATCGACGAGTCCGTAGCGCACGTTGACCATCTGCGGTGCGCCGCCGATATAGGCATCGATGCGCCCGATGCGCTGCCCGTCGTCCTCGACCACCGCGGGCAGCACGTCGAGTTCCAGGCGCTGTCCGCCGCGCTCGATCTGCCAGCGCATCGGCGCCGCCTTGCCGTCGACCGCGTCGGCGCGGATCATCGCGCGCAGCTTCGCGCCATCGCGGATGGCGACGCCGTCGACGCCAAGCACCAGGTCGCCTTCGCGCAGCCCGGCGCGCGCGGCCGCACCTCCCGGATTGACCCGGCCCATCAGCGGCGGGTTGAAGGGGCCGGCGATGCCGACGCGCTGCATCAGCCCGGCATCGATCTCGCCGACGTCGGCGCGGTCGAGGCCGAGGACGATATCGCGCAGGCCGTGGCCTTCGGCGTCGGTCACGCGCAGGTAGAGCGCCTGGCGATGCAGCGCCGCCTGCGTGATCGCCCAGCGCAGGTCGGTCATCGAGCGCACGTCGTCCCAGCTCTCGCCGTCCGCCGACTGCTGCTGCACCCAGTCGCCGGCACGCAGGCCGGCGCGCTCGGCGACGCTTTCGGCGACCGGCGAGCCGATCACCGCCTTGACCTCGTCGACGCCGATCCAGCTCGTCGCCGCGTACAGCAGCACCGCGAGCAGCAGATTGGCCAGCGGCCCGGCACTGACGATCGCGGTGCGCCGCGCCAGCGACTGGCGGTTGAAGGCGTGCGGCAGATCCTGCGGCGCGACCGGCCCCTCGCGCTCGTCGAGCATGCGCACGTAGCCGCCGAGCGGCAGCGCGCAGACGACGAACTCGGTGCTTTCGGGGGTGCGCTGACGACGCCAGACGACGCGCCCGAAGCCGACCGAGAAACGCAGCACCTTGACGCCGCACGCGACGGCGACGCGATAGTGCCCGTATTCGTGAACCACGATCAGGATCGCGATCGTGACCAGAAAGGCGAGCGCGGCTTCGATGATCATGCCCTCATTCCCGCGAGGTGGCGCGCAGCCTCGCGCCGCGCCGCCGCGTCGAGCGCGAGCAGCGATTCGATCGACGCCGCGCTGTCCGCCTCGGGCGACACGGCCGACAGGGTGTGCAGATTGACGGCATGGATCTGGTCGAAGCGGATTGCGCCCGACAAGAAGGCTTCGACCGCGACCTCGTTGGCCGCATTGAGCACGGCCGTGCTGCCGGCAGGCGCGCGCAGGCTGTCCCACGCGAGACGCAAGCCGGGAAAGCGAGCCACATCGACAGGCTCGAAACTCAGGCGTGCCATGGCCTCGACGTCGAGCCGCGCCGCGCCGGAGGTGATGCGCTGCGGGTAGGCCAGGCCGACGGCGATCGGCACCCGCATGTCGGGCGTGCCGAGCTGGGCGAGCACCGAGTTGTCGCGGCACACGACCATCGAATGAACGATGCTCTGCGGATGGATGACGACGCGGATCTGCTCGGGCGCGAGGCCGAACAGCCAATGCGCCTCGATCACTTCGAGCGCCTTGTTCATCATCGTCGCCGAGTCGACCGAGATCTTGCGCCCCATGACCCAGTTCGGATGCGCGCAGGCTTCATCCGGCGTCACCGCGGCGAGGCTCGCAACCTCGCACCGCAGAAACGGTCCGCCCGACGCGGTGAGCACGATATGGTCGATATGCTCGTGCCAGCAGGCTCGATCCTGGGGCAGGCATTGGAAGATCGCCGAATGCTCGCTGTCGATCGGCAGCAGTTGCGCGCCGCCTTCGCGCACCGCCTGCATGAAGAGCGCGCCGCCGACGACGAGTGCCTCCTTGTTGGCCAGCATCAGCCGCTTGCCGGCGCGCGCCGCGGCCAGGCAAGGGGCGAGCCCGGCGGCGCCGACGATCGCCGCCATCACGCTGTCGACCTCCGGATGGGCGGCGACTTCGGCCAGCGCATGCACGCCGCTCAGCACCTCGGTGCGCAGGCCGTCGGCGCGCAGTGCGTCGCGCAGCGTGCGCGCGCGCGACGCGTCGGGCAGCACCGCAAACCGCGGCTTCCATTGCCGGCACTGCGCCTGCAGCGTATCGAGGCGGGTCTTCGCGCTGAGCGCGAAGACCTCGAAGCGGTCCGGGTGGCGCGCCAGCACGTCGAGCGTATTGACGCCGACCGAACCGGTCGAACCGAGAATGCAGACGCGCTGGATCATCGCCGTCATGCCGCCAGCGCGAGCTGACGCACCGCGACCGCGAGCGGCACGACCGGCAGCAGCGCATCGATGCGGTCGAGCACGCCGCCGTGACCCGGCAGCAGGCGGCTGCTGTCCTTCGCGCCGGCGCTGCGCTTGACGAGCGATTCGACGAGGTCGCCGACGACGCTCATCGCCGCGAGGAAGACGAGGGCGAGGACCGCGCCGATGACGCCGAGACGGTCGAAGACGAGCGCATAGAGGCTCGCCGAATCGACGTCGAGCTTGCGGTCGATGAAGAACGCCCAGATGATCGCGAGCAACAGCACGCCGGCCATGCCGCTGTAGACGCCTTCCCAGCTCTTGCCCGGGCTGATCGCCGGCGCGAGCTTGCGCCGTCCGAAGCGGCGGCCGCCGAAATAGGCGGCGATATCGGCCATCCACACGAGGCACAGCACCGACAGCAAGAAGTTGATGCCGACCGCTCGCGCATCGGCGAACGCAAGCCAGGCGAGAACGAGCGCGAAGGCGCCGATGCCTTGCCGCGCGAGCCGCGGATGCCCCGCCCATCCGGCAACGCCGGCGCGCAGCGAGAACGCGCCGCCCAGCACCCACAGCAGCATCGCGACCCACCACAGCGCGGCCGGCGGCGCGACGAACCAGCCCGACTCGACCGCGGCGATGCAAAGCACGAGCACGAGCACGGCAAGAACCAATGCCCCCGCATCGCGCAGACCGTTGAGCCTGCCCCACTCCCAGCCCGCCGCGGCGACCATCGCAAGCGTGAACAGCGCGAACGGCCAGACCGCCTCGGCGAACAGCGCCGGCAGCAGCACGGCGAGCAACACGATCGCGGTGATGACGCGCTGCTTCAGCATCTCAGCGCCTTCCGATCGACGGCGACCGACGCCGCTTGCGCGAGCAGGCAGAGCGCTTGGGCACGCCGGGCACGCCCCTAGCCTTCGGCGTGCGGCGCGACCGCAAGCACCGGGGCGCTGTCACGGACTTCGCCGAACCGGCGATCGCGCCGCGCATAGGCGGCAAGCGCGGCGTCGAGTTCGGTGTCGCCGAAATCGGGCCACAGGCAGTGCGTGAAGTAGAGCTCCGAGTACGCCGTCTGCCACAGCATGAAGTTGCTGATGCGCACCTCGCCGCCGGTGCGGATGAAGAGATCCGGGTCGGGCGCGTAGCTCATCGCCATATGGCTCGCGAGCAGCGCCTCGTCGATTCTCTCCGGCGGCGTGCCGGCCTCGACGATGCGGCGGCAGGCCTGCACCACGTCCCAGCGGCCGCCGTAGTTGAAGGCGACCGACAGCGTGATGCGGGTGTTGTGCGCGGTCGATTCCTCGGCCTCCCGCCACGCCGCGCGCAGCTTGTCGGAGACGACGCTGCGATCGCCGACGATGCGGATGCGCACGCCATCGCCGGCAAGCTTGGCCAGGTACTTCGAGACGGCAACCAGCACCAGCCCCATCAGGCCCGAGACCTCGTCGCTCGGACGCTTCCAGTTCTCCGACGAGAATGCGAATACGCTCAGGTGCTCGATGCCGCGATCGGCGCACGACTGCACGACGCGCACCAGCGCCTCGACGCCCACCTTGTGGCCGTAGACGCGCGGCATGAAGCGCTTGCGCGCCCAGCGGCCGTTGCCGTCCATCACGATCGCGACATGGCGCGGCACGTTGCCGGACTCGCTCGCCCGCACGGGATGCGGCTGCGGCGGCACCGAAGCCTGGAATTCGGGTTGCGAAGCGTGCATTCGGGCGATGACGAGAATGGCGGTGCGGCGCGCGGGGCGCGCGTCAGACCGCCATGATCTCCGCTTCCTTGGCGGCGACGATGCGATCGATCTCCGCGATCATGCGGTCGGTGAGCTTTTGCAGCTCGTCGAGCGAGCGGCGCTCCTCGTCCTCGCCGATCGCCTTGTCCTTGAGCAGGCGCTTGGCGTGCTCGTTGGCGTCGCGGCGCAGGTTGCGCACCGCGATGCGCGCCTCCTCGCCGGCGTGGCGCACGACCTTCGTCAGGTCGCGCCGGCGCTCCTCGGTCAGCGCCGGCATCGGCACGCGCAGCAGGTCGCCCTGCGCGGCCGGGTTCAGGCCAAGGTCGGATTCGCGGATCGCCTTCTCGATCTTCGGCCCCATGCCCTTCTCCCACGGCTGGACGCTGATCGTGCGCGCATCGAGCAGCGAGACGTTCGCGACCTGGCTGATCGGCACCATAGCGCCGTAGTACTCGACGTGGACCTGGTCGAGGATGCCGGGGTGCGCACGGCCGGTGCGGATCTTCGTCAGCTCGTGCTTGTAGGCCTCGATCGAGCGCTGCATCTTCTGCTCGGCGGTGTGGCGGATGTCCTCGGTCGTCATTCGTCTGGCTCCTCAAACGTGGACCAGCGTGCCCTCGTCTTCTCCGCGCACGACGCGCTCGAGCGCGCCGGGCTTGAAGATGGAGAACACCTTGATCGGCAGCTTCTGGTCGCGGCACAGCGCGAACGCGGTCGCGTCCATCACCTTCAGGTTGCGCACGATCGCCTCGTCGAAGCTGATCTGCGCGTAGCGCGTCGCGCTGGCGTCGGTCTGCGGGTCGGCGCTGTAGACGCCGTCGACCTTAGTCGCCTTCAGCACGATCTCGGCACCGACCTCGGCGCCGCGCAGTGCGGCCGCGGTATCGGTCGTGAAGAAGGGGTTGCCGGTGCCGGCGGCAAAGATCACGACCTTGCCTTCCTCGAGGTACTGCAGCGCCTTGGGCCGCACATAGGGCTCGACCACCTGCTCGATCGAGATCGCCGACATCACGCGCGCGGTCATGCCTTCCTGGCGCATCGCATCGGCGAGCGCGAGCGAATTCATCACCGTCGCCAGCATCCCCATGTAGTCGGCCGTCGCCCGATCCATGCCGACCGAGCCGCCGGCGACGCCGCGAAAGATATTGCCGCCGCCGATCACGACCGCGATCTCGCAGCCGAGCTTCGTCACGGCCTGGATCTCGCCCACCATGCGCACGATCGTCGCGCGGTTGATGCCATAGGCATCGTCGCCCATCAGAGCCTCGCCCGAGAGCTTGAGCAGGATGCGCTTGTACATCGGCATGGATAGGGACTCTTGTGGGTGGCGCCTTACGTTCGGGAAGTCTAGCCTCGAGCTCAGCCGGCCTTGGCCGCGGCAACCTGCGCCGCGACCTCGGCGGCGAAGTCGTCGACCTTCTTCGCGATGCCTTCGCCGACGACGTACAGCGTGAAGCCCGAGAGCTTCGTGGCCTTCTCCTTCAACATCTGTTCGACGGTCTGCTTGTCGTTCTTGACGAAGGCCTGCGCGTAGAGGCTGACTTCCTTCAGGTACTTCTGCACCGAGCCTTCGACGCGCTTGGCGACGATCTCGGCCGACTGCACGGGCTTGCCCTCGGCCTTTGCCTTCTCGGCATCCTCGGCGGCCTTCAGCGCCGCGACGTTGCGCTCCTTCTCGATCAGCTCGCCCGGCACGTCGGCGGCCGAGAGGGCGACCGGCTTCATCGCCGCGACGTGCATCGCGACGTCCTTGGCCGCGACCGGGTCGCCGCTGAACTCGACCACCACGCCGATGCGCGTGCCGTGCAGATACGAGACCAGGCTCGCGTCACCGGCGAAGCGCTTGAAGCGGCGGATCGACATGTTCTCGCCGATCTTGCCGATGAGCGCGGTGCGACGCGCCTCGACGCTCGCACCGTCGGTCTCGAGCGCCGACAAGGCGGCGACGTCGGCCGGATTCTTCTCGGCGATCAGCTGCGCGAGCGCCTTGCCGAAGGCGAGGAAGTCGTCGTTCTTGGCGACGAAGTCGGTCTCGCAGTTGAGCTCGACCATCGCGCCGGTCGTGCCGTCGATATGCACCGCGACGATGCCCTCGGCCGTGATGCGCGACGACGCCTTGCTCGCCTTGCTGCCGAGCTTGACGCGCAGCAGCTCCTCGGCCTTGTCCATGTCGCCGCCGGCCTCGGTCAGCGCCTTCTTGCACTCCATCATCGGGGCGTCGGTCTTCGCGCGCAGCTCACCGACCATGCTTGCGGTAATTGCAGCCATCTTGCAGTCTCGTCCTTCAGTGTGTTCGGGGATGCGAAAAAGGGGCCTCGCGAGCCCCTTCGTCTGCCTGCGTGACGCGTTCGCCCACGGCAGGCCAAAAAAAGGGGCATCAGGCGTCGTCGCTGACTTCCACGAACTCGTCGCCATCGGCGGCCACCGCCTGCGCGAGTTCGTTCGTCGCGTTCGCCCTGCCCTCGAGCACGGCGTCGGCGACGGCCCTTGCGTACAGCGCAACAGCCTTCGACGAATCGTCGTTGCCGGGGATCACGTAGTCGATGCCGACCGGCGAGTGGTTGGAGTCGACGATGCCGATGATCGGAATGCCGAGCTTCTTCGCCTCGGCGATCGCGATCTTGTGGTAGCCGACGTCGATGACGAACATCGCGTCGGGCAGCGCCGTCATATTCTGGATGCCGCCGATATCCTTCTCGAGCTTGGCGAGTTCGCGCTCGAACATCAGCGCTTCCTTCTTGATGCGGATCTCGTTGCCGGCCTCGACTTGCGCCTGCATCTCCTTCAGACGCTTGAGCGAACCCTTGACGGTCTTGAAGTTCGTCAGCATGCCGCCCAGCCAGCGCTGGTCGACATACGGCATGCCGCAGCGCTGGGCCTGCGTCGCGATCACCTCGCGCGCCTGGCGCTTGGTGCCGATCATCAGGATCGTGCCGCGGCGCGCGGCGAGCTGGCGCACGAACTTCATCGCCTCGTCGAAGAGCGGCTGCGTCTTCTCGAGATTGATGATGTGGATCTTGTTGCGATGGCCATAGATGTAAGGGGCCATCTTCGGGTTCCAGAAGCGCGTCTGGTGTCCGAAATGAACACCCGCTTCCAGCATTTCGCGCATGCTGACGGTCATAGAGGTTCCAAAGGTTGGTTCTAGAATCCGGCCTGAATTGCAACCGGATGCTCCAGTTGCAACACCTTTCGAGTGCCGGGTTCGCGATTCGTCGATCCGTCCGCCGCTCGGCTCGTCCTGATCCGATGCGCCGCGAAATTCTCGCGGCGTGGGCGTCCGGATAAACCCATGGAGTATAGCAGGACGATGACGCCCCAGTGGATCGACATGGCTGCAGCGCGCGACGCGATCGAGGCCGCGCGGGCCGCCGCGCCGTCGACCCCGCCGCGCGGCTGACGATGCGCATCGCCGTCATCGGCGCCGGGATCGTCGGCGTCAGCACCGCCTACGAGCTCGCGGCCGACGGCCACGAGCTGACCGTCTTCGAGCGGCGCGGCAGCGTTGCCGCGGAGGCGAGCTTCGCCAACGCCGGCATCGGCGGGCCGGGCTACGTCACGCCCTGGTCGCCGGCGCGAAGGACACGCGACTTCGTTGGCTCGCTGCGCCTGCGCACCGCGCTCGAGCCCGCGACGCTCGGCTGGATGGGCCAGCGCTGGCGCGCCGGTCGTGTCGAGCGCTGCGCCGCCACGCGCGCGCGCATGCTGCGTCTGGCGAGTTTCAGCCGCGAGCGACTGCATGCGCTGACGCGCTCGCTGCGGCTCGACTGGGAGCACAGCGACGGCTGCCTCGTGCTGCTGCGCACCCGGCGTGACGCGGCCGCGCTGCGGCCCGGCCTGGATGTGCTGCGCGAACTCGGCATCGCGTTCGACGAGCTCGACGCCGAGGGCTGCCTGCGCGTCGAGCCCGGCCTGAGCCGGGCGACGCCGCTGCACGCCGGCATCCACCTCGCAGGCGACGAAGCCGGCAACTGCCGGCAGCTGGCCTGGCTGATGCGCGAACACGCGCAGCGCCTGGGCGCGCGCTTTCGCTTTCACACGACGGTGCGTGCGCTGCATCCGGGCGCGCAGCCCGGGGTCACGCACGAGCAGCTGGGCGCCGACGAGACGATGCGCTTCGGCGGGCCGGGCGACGCCGCGTCGCGCGAGGGCCTGGCGACGCAGCCGATGGCGCTCGGTCCCGTCACCGATACGTTCGACGCCGTCGTCGTCTGCGCGGCGCTCGGCTCACCGCAGCTGCTGGCGCCGCACGGCCTCGCCCTGCCGCTCGCCGCGGTACGCGGCTTCTCGATCACCGCGCCGCTGCGCCACATCGAGGAGCACTTCGATTTCGGCCCGCGATCGGCGCTGATCGACGATCGCCACGCGGTCACGATCTCGCGCCTGGGCAAGCGCGTGCGCGTCGCCGGCGGCGCGCAGGTCGGCGCCGGTTCGGCGCGCGACGAGACGCGCGCGTTCGCGACGCTGCACAAGGTCCTGAACGACTGGTTTCCCGGCGCGGTGCACATCCGCCAGGCTCAGCAATGGCGAGGTGCGCGCCCGACCCTGCCCGATGGCCCGCCGCTGCTCGGCGCGAGCGGGATCGATGGCGTCTGGCTCAACCTCGGCCACGGCACGAACGGCTTTGCACTCGCCTGCGGGTCGGCGCGCGTGCTGGCCGATCAGATCGGCGGGCGCGCACCGGCGATCGATGTCGAAGGCCTCGGCGTCTCCCGGCTGCGGGACTGAACAAGGTCCACCGCTTCATCCGTCCGCAGGCGGCGGCGACGCAGCGCGCGCGGTCCAGGCGTCGACGATCTCGCGGTGGCTCGGCACCTTCGACAGAAAGCTCTCGCGCAACGCGGCGTCGCTGATCGTCGCCGCCACCCGCTGCAGCCCCTCGTGCGCCGCGGCCAGCGCGGGCCCGGCGCGCGCGTCGCCGGTTCGCGCAAAGGTGCGATGGCAGGTGAAGAGCAGCAGCCGCGCGTCGGCGCCATCCAGCGCACCCGGCTCGGCGCTCAGCGCGAACAGAGAAGCGGCTTCGCGCTGCGCGGCGTCGAGCTCGCCGAGCTCGAGCGCGGCGCGCACGCGGCTGGTCCGGGCATCGATGCGCAGCGGATGATCGATGCGGCGCGCGATATCTTCGGCGCGTTCGTAGGATTCGAGCGCCGCCCGTGGGCGCGCCAGCGCCAGTTGTGCATCGCCGATGCGTAGCTGCGCCGCGGCCTCGAAATCGGCCGCCAGCACCTGCGCCGCCAGCACCGCGGCGTCGCTGCCGAGCGCCAGCGCGGCCGCCGCATCGCCGGCGTAGAGCCGCGCCTGCGACAGGTTGCCGAGCGATGCGCACTGCAGCGAGCGCGCGCCGATCGCGCGGCACAGGTGCAGCGTGTCCTCCAGGTAGCGGCGCGCCTGCTCGAGATCGCCGAACCACAACCAGTCGGCGCCGACATTGCCGAGCGCGACGGCTTCGCCGTGGCGGTCGCCGATCTCGCGCCAGATCTGCAAGTCCCGCAGGTCGTAGCTGAGCCCGGCGACCTGGTCGTCGCGCTGGTTCGCGATGAACGACAGCGCATTCAGGAACATCGCCTCGACGCGGCGCAGGCCGAGCGCGCCCGCTTCCTCCAGGCCGGCCCGGGCGAGCGCCGCGCCCTCGTCCAGCCGGCCCTGCGCGCCCAGCGCATCGGCCACCAGGCGCTGCGCCTGCAGGCGCGCGGTGTCGTCACCGGTGCGTTCGGCAAGCGCCGCCGCCTCGCGTGCCGCCGCCTCCTGCGCCGGGTAGTCGGCGACCCGCATCGCGTACATGCTGCGGCGCTGCGCCACCCACGCGCGCCGCCCATCGTCCGCCAGCGCGTGCGCGACCTCGCCCATCGCATCGAGCGCCGCGCGCTGCTCGGCGCGCCGGCCGAGCAGCGCGAGCACATATTCGCGCACCGTCAAGAGGCGCCAGCGCAGCGGATTCGCCTGCGGCCCGAGCGCCGCGGCCGCGTCGCCGGCATCGAGCAGGTCCAGCGCGCGCGCCGTGTGCGAAAGCGCCAGGTCCTGCGCGTGGCGCTGCCTGGCATGTTCGGCGGCCCGCGTGAAGAAGACGACCGCCTGCGCCTCGTTGCCGGCGAGCGCGTAGTGTTCCGCGGTCGCGGCCAGAAAGTCGCTGGCGCGCGCACCGCCGAGTCCGGCCAGCCACGCGGCGGCGCGCGCATGCAGCACCCGGCGCACGCGGCGCAGCAGCGTCGCGTAGGTGACGCGGTGCAGGATCTGGTGCTCGAACGCATATTCGCGCACGCCGTCGAAATCTGCCTGCGGCCGGGCGAGCGTGAGCCGGCGCTGCACGAGTGCGGGAAGTGCCTCCGGCGCCCGCGCGTCGACCACCGCCAGCGCCCGGTCCCAGAATACGGCGCCGATCACGCTCGCCGAGCGCAGCGCCCGCCGCTCGCGCGCCGGCAGGGCATCGAGCCGCGCCTGCAGCACACCGGTCAGCGACTGCGGCAGCTCGGCCGCGAGCAAGGCTTCGGCCGGCCGCGCCGCGCCATCGGCGCCAACCCCGATCGCACCGCGCTCGAGCAGCATCTTCACCAGCTCCTCGATGTAGAACGGATTGCCCTGCGCGTGCGCCGCGATCCGCTCGTCCAGGCCGGCCGGAACGGCGGGCGCAGCGCGCAGCAATTGCGCCGCGAGTTCGCGGCTCGCCTGCGCGTCGAGTGCCGCCAGTTCGACGCGCTGGCGCATCGGACCGCCGGCGTCGAACGCACCCAGCCATCCGGCCCGGCGTTCGTCCAGCGCGGGCCGCGCCAGCGCGATCAGCAGCAGCGGCAGTTCCGCGCCGACCCGCAGCAGGTGCTGCAGGAAGTCGAGCGAGCCATCGTCGGCCCAGTGCAGATCCTCCAGCTGCATCATCAGCGGCAGCGGGCGGTTGCCGCCGCCGGCCTGCGCGGCAAGCCCGACGATCTGTGCCGCGGCGTGAAATGCGCGATCGCGAAGCTGGCGCGCATCGCCCTGCAGGCCCCGCACGTGCGGGCTGGCGCCGAAGTCGATGCCGATCAGGTGCCCGAGCAGATGCGCCTGCGCCTGCGCCAGGTCGGCGCCGACATGGCGTTCGAAGAGCGGCACGATGCCGGCTTCGATCTTCGCGCGCGCCTCGTCCAGGCTGTCGCCGTCGCCGATCTGCAGCCGGGCGGCGATGATGTCGCGCAACAGGCCGTACGGCTCGCCCTGCGCGGACTGCAGCGCACGGCCGCGAAAGACGCGTGCGCGTTCGCCCTGCTGCCTGGCCCAGTCGTCGAACTCGTGCAGCAGCCGGCTCTTGCCGACGCCGGCCTCGCCGACGATGGCGACCACCCGCAGGCCGCCGCGCCCGACGGTGTCGCGCCAGGCTTGCTGCAGCAAAGCCAGTTCGGCGCCGCGTCCGACCATCGGCGTGCGCACGCCTTCGATGCCGCGCGGCGCGCCGCGGAATGTCGGTTCGCGCTCGCCGCGCACCAGATAGGTCGCGACCGGACCCTCGACCCCCTTGACTTCGATCGGCGGCTGCGCTTCGACCTCGAAGCGGCCGCGCACATGGCCGAAGGTATCGCTGCTGATGCGCAGGCCGCCGGCCGGCGCCGACTGCTCCATCCGTGCCGCGACGTTGACCGCCGTGCCGCGGATGCTGCCGTCGGCGTCGACGCCGCCGCCGAGCAGCACCTCGCCGGTATGCACGCCGACGCGCACACCGAACTCGGCATGGCCGTGGCGCGCCAGCACCTCGGCGCCGAGCCTGCGCCCTTCGGCCAGCAGCGCGAGGCCGCAGCGCACCGCGCGCTCGGCATCGTCCTCGCGGCCGCGGTCAGCGCCGAACGCGGCGAGCAGGTTGTCTCCGGCGTACTGCAGCACCCGCCCCTGGTGGCGCTCGACGATCGCGGTGCAGCGCGCCAGCGCGCCGTCCATCACCGCATGCACTTCCTCCGGATCGAGCCGGCGCGACAGCGCGGTCGAGCCGACGACGTCGAGAAACAGGATCGTGACCTGGCGCAGCGCCTGCCCCGGCGCCGGAGACGCGTCGCCGCCGCCCGCGCTCGCGCGCAGCGCGGCAATCGCGGCGTCGACGGCGGCATCGCCGAGCGCGGGCCGCTGGGCCTCGAGCGCGGCGATGCCGGCAAGCAAGGTGGCGCGATCGACGGGCATCGGACGGGCAGGAACGACGACGGTGGCGCCGGCGGGCGGCGGCAGCGGCGATGCACCGCGCTGCCGCTGCCCCGCCTCCCGCCATGCCGCACGTGGCCGTGCCGCGCATGGCGCAGCCGCAGTCTAACCATCAACCTACCCCGCCGGCACGCGCTGCCGGCAGCGGCGCCGCGGCGTCAGCGCCGCTTCGGGTCGAACTGCTTGTCCAGGCCGGCCCAGACCTTGTAGTAGTCGGGCTGCTGGGTCTCGAGCGCGTGGCGCGTCGGCTGCAGCACGGCCGGCGTCTCGAACATGAAGGCCATCGTATCGCGGATGTAGTCGGGCTTGCCGGTATCGGCGCTGCTTGCCTTCCGGAACGTGCCGAGATCCGGGCCGTGGCCGGTCATGCAGTTGTGCAGCGAACTGCCGCCCGGGACGAAACCCTCGGCCTTGGCGTCGTAGACGCCGTGGATCAGGCCCATGTACTCGCTCGCGAAATTGCGGTGGAACCACGGCGGGCGGAAGGTGTCCTGCATCGCCAGCACGCGCGGCGCGAAGACGACGAAGTCGATCGTATCCTGGCCGGCGAGCGCGCTCGGCGCGTGCAGCACGAGAAAGATCGACGGATCGGGGTGGTCGTAGGTGATCGAGCCGATCGCGTTGTAGCGCCGCAGGTCGTATTTGTACGGTGCGCTGTTACCGTGCCAGGCGACGACGTCGAGCGGCGAATGGCCCTGCGTATAGCGCCAGAAATGGCCCTGGAATTTGGCGACGATCTCGACCTCGCCCTCCTTGTCCTCGTAAGCCGCCACCGGGGTGAGAAAGTCGCGCGGGTTGGCCAGGCCGTTGGAGCCGATCACGCCGAGGTCGGGCAGCTTGAACGGCACGCCGGGGTTCTCGCAGACATAGCCGCGCGCACTGCCGTCGGGCAGCCGCACCTGGAAGCGCACGCCGCGCGGCACGACCGCGAACTCGTGCGGCTCGAGCTCGACCACGCCCATCTCGGTCGCGAGCGCGAGCCGGCCCAGCTGCGGCACGATCAGCAGCTCGCCGTCCGCGTTGTAGAAGTAGCGCTTGTCCATCGAGCGGTTCGCCGCATAGTGGTGGATGCCGCAGCCGGCGTTGCCGGCCATCGTCACCATGCCGTCGAGAAAGTCGGTCGGCGTCTTCGCGTCGGGCATCGGCAGCGGATCCCAGCGCAGCTGATTCGGCGGCGCCGGCAGTTCGTCGAAGCGGCTCAGCCAGCGCCCGGCCACGTCGGCACGCTCGTACGGCGTCGTCTGCACCGCGCTCGGGCGGATGCGGTACAGCCAGCTGCGCCGGTTCAGATGGCGCGGCATCGTGAACGCGGAGCCGGTCAGCTGCTCGGCATACAGGCCGTAGGGCGCGCGCTGCGGCGAGTTGCGCCCCACCGGCAGGGCGCCGGGCAAGGCCTCGGTCGCGAACTCGCTGCCGAAGCCGCTCATATAGCCGTTGGTTTCGCTGGACATCTTCAGTTCTCCTTCCGTGTGCCTGCCGACGATGGCGCCGACAGGAATTCTGCCTCGTCCGGGTTCGAGATCACTGCGGTAGGGATACCGGCACTCGCGTTTCCCCGGTCCTTGACGCGAGCACTCCGGTGTGCACCATCGCACCGCATTTGTCCCGCATTTGTCCTATTGCCAGAACGATCGAGGCGATGCGCACTGCGCCCCGATGGTCCAGGCGCTGCCGCTGCCCAAGTACCGCCAGATCTACCTGGTGCTGCGCGAGCAGTTCGCCGAAGGCCGGGTTGCGGCCGGCGCGCCTGGAGAGCTTCATCCGATGAGCGCGTTCGGTGTCGTCCGGATCATCGTGCGCAAGGCGCTCGAGTGGCTCGTCGCCGACGGCTTGATCGAACGTACACCCGGACGCGGCACGGTGGCCTTGACGCGCCCCGGCAGCCGCGGGCCGCGGCGCCACCTCGCCCCGCTGACCGGACTGCGCGAGGATATCGTGCACATCGGGCTGCGCGCCTCGGTCAAGGTGGTGCGCTGCGAGGTGCTGCCGGCGTCGGGCGCGGTTGCGCGCGAGCTTGGACTCGCGCCTGGCGCGTGAGGCCGCCAGGTGAAAAGGGATCTTGCACCTTGCCCGTGACCGAACCACGGCGCGATCCTCCTGTGCACCAGCGGCCGCGGCAGTGCCCGGGGCGAACTGCGTGAGCTTGGGTTGGGCTGCGAGCCCGCCAGGCCGCCTGGGGGCGATCGGTGTCGTCGACGACAACGTGCTCTCAAGAAAACGCCGGGCCGCCCCAAGTTTTCTTGCGCCCCCGCGGGGGGCCGGGACGGGCAAGG
>JACSRM010000225.1 GCA_014879745.1 Burkholderiaceae bacterium
CGACGGCCGCGAGCCGGCCGTCGGCGGCGAGGCGCTGCACCTCGTCCGCAACCTGGCGCTGCTGGTCCGGCTGGTCGTGCACCTCGCCGAAGATCAACAGTTCGGCGGAGAAGGCGGAGACGGCGCCGAGGCTCAGCGCGACGGCGATGCAGGCAAGGCGTTTCATGCCGCCAGCATACCGGGACGCCCGTCGGGTCCAGGATCAGCATGAAGCGCGTGGCGCCGATCGGGCAAGAACAGTCTGGCGCAGAGCACGGACCGGCCGCGCGAACTGTCGGCGGGCGGCGCAGGCATCTCGCCATTGGGGCACATCGACACTGGGTGCCCCGGAGCCGGTACGCCAGGCCAACGGCGAACAGACGCGATCCACGCATGGCTCTCGATGATCGGGCTCGTGATCGGGTTCTTTGACATATTGATGCCCGACCCCATATGCTTTGACATATGCGCACCACGGTCCGCCTCGACCCCCACCTGCTGGCCGAAGCCAAGAAGCGCGCCGCGGCGTCGGACACGACGCTGACGGCGCTGCTCGAGCAGGCCCTGCGCGAGTTGCTGGCGCGGCGCGAGCTCGCGCCGAAGGTTCGGCCGCTTCGCCTGAAGACCTTCAAGGGCAACGGCCTGCGGGACGGCGTCGATCTCGACGACAGCGCGGCGCTGCGCGACCTCATGGATTCCTGACGTGCTGCTCGCCGACGTCAACGTGCTGGTGTACGCGCACCGGGAAGACGCGCCGCATCACGCCGGCTGCCGCGACTGGCTGGAGATGCTGATCAACGGAGCGGAAGGCTTCGGCTACTCCGACCTGGTGCTGAGTGGCTTCCTGCGCGTCGTCACGCACCCCAAGGTCTTCAGGCGACCGAGCCCGCTGGCCGATGCGCTCGGCTTTGCCGACCAATTGCGCAGCCACCCGAACGGCGTGGCCGTCACGGCGGGACCGCGCCACTGGTCCATCTTCCGTTCGCTTTGTGTCGATGCCGGCACCAAGGGCAACCTCGTCGCCGACGCCTACCTGGCAGCGCTGGCGATCGAAGCCGGCTGCGAATGGGTCACTACCGACCGGGACTTCAGCCGCTTCAAGGGGTTGCGCTGGCGTCACCCGCTGCAGTGACTCGCAGGACGCGCGTTTGCGTTTGCGCTGGCGCGTGCCACGCATCGGCCGCGACCGACGAGCCACACGACCGCTACACGTCGATCTCGACCGCGTCGGCGTTGAGTTCCATCAGCTCGCGCCGCGCGGCAGCTTCGCCCTTGCCCATCAGGCGCGTCAGCGACGCGGTCGTCGCCGCCGCGTCGAGCGCGCCGAAAGTGACCGGCAACAGGCGCCGCGTCTCGGGGTTCAGCGTCGTCTCCCACAACTGCTCGGCGCTCATCTCGCCCAGGCCCTTGAAGCGGCTGATCGTCCACGCACCTTCGCGGCAGCCTTCCTTGCGCAGCTTGTCGAGGATCGCGGTGAGCTCGCCTTCGTCGAGCGCATAGAGCTTGGCGGCGGGCTTCCGGCCGCGCGCCGGCGCATCGACGCGGTACAACGGCGGGCGCGCGACGTGCACATGGCCGCGCGCGATGAGCTGCGGGAAGTGGCGATAGAAGAGCGTCAAGAGCAGCACCTGGATGTGCGAGCCGTCGACGTCGGCATCGCTCAAGATGCAGACCTTGCCGTAGCGCAGGCCGCTGAAATCGACCTCGCCCTCCGCCCCATGCGGATCGACGCCGACGGCGACCGCGATGTCGTGGATCTCGTTGTTGGCGAAGATGCGGTCGCGCTCGACCTCCCAGGCGTTGAGCACCTTGCCGCGCAGCGGCAAGATCGCCTGCGTCTCCTTGTCGCGGCCCATCTTGGCGCTGCCGCCTGCCGAGTCGCCTTCGACGAGGAAGAGTTCGTTCAGGCTCAGGTCGCGGCTCTCGCAGTCGGTCAGCTTGCCGGGCAGCACGGCGACACCCGAGCCCTTTCGCTTCTCGACCTTCTGCGCCGCGCGCTGGCGCGTCTGCGCCTGGCGGATGACGAGTTCGGCGAGCTTCTTGCCATGCTCGACGTGCTGGTTCAGCCACAACTCGAGCGGCGGCTTGACGAAGTTGCTGACGAGCCGCAGCGCGTCACGGCTGTTGAGCCGCTCCTTGATCTGGCCCTGGAACTGAGGGTCGAGCACCTTGGCCGAGAGGACGAACGACGCGCGTGAAAACACGTCGTCGGGCATCAGCTTGACGCCCTTCGGAAGCAGGCCGTGCAGGTCGATGAAATTCTTCACCGCACCGAACAGGCCGTCCTTCAAGCCGGATTCGTGCGTGCCGCCGGCCACCGTCGGGATCAGGTTGACGTAGCTCTCGCGCAGCGGCGCGCCTTCCTCGGTGAAGGCAACGGCCCAGGCCGCGCCCTCGCCTTCGGCGACGTCGTCGGACTCGGCCCCGGTCGCGTACTGCTCGCCGTCGAAGAGCGGCACGATCGGGTCGGCGGCGAGCGTCTGCATCAGGTAGTCGGTGAGCCCGCCCTTGTAGAGCCAGCTCTGTGTCTCGACCTCGGCGCGCCCCGCCTTCTCGACGTTGAGCGTCACGGTGACGCCCGGCATCAGCACCGCCTTGCTGCGCAGCAAATGCGTCAGGTCAGCGCGCGAGAGATCGACGCTGTCGAAGTACTTCGGCTCGGGCCAGACGCGCACCGTCGTGCCCTGCCGGCGGTCGCCCGCTTGCTGCTTGCGCAGCGCAAGCTTCTCGATCACCTCGCCCTGCGCGAAGGCGATCGACGCGACCTGGCCTTCGCGGTACGTCGTCACCTGCAGGCGCTTGGCGAGCGCGTTCGTCACGCTCACGCCGACGCCGTGCAGCCCGCCCGAGAAGCTGTACGCGCCCTGGCCGCCCTTGTCGAACTTGCCGCCGGCGTGCAGTTGCGTGTAGACGATCTCGATCACCGGCACCTGCTCGTCCGGATGCAGGCCGAACGGGATGCCGCGGCCGTCGTCCTCGACGCTCGCCGAGCCGTCGGCGTGCAGCGTCAGTGCGAGCCGCTTGCCGAAGCCGGCGAGCGCCTCGTCGGCGGCGTTGTCGATCACCTCCTGGATGCAGTGCAGCGGGCTGTCGGTGCGGGTATACATGCCCGGGCGCTGGCGCACCGGCTCGAGGCCCTTGAGGACGCGGATCGATGCCTCGCCGTAACTGACTTGCTTGTTCGTTGCCATGGCGGCGGATTCTAGGAGCGCGGGCCGGCCTCACGGCCTCGCCAGCGCCCGGCCTTGCGCCGCGACGCGCCCGCCTTGTCCTGTGCGGCGCCCGCCGCCGGTTATAGGCGCCGCAGCGTCTCGATCTCGCGCCGCACCTCGGGCGCGAAGCCGCGCCGTCCGCCGCGCGCGTCGGTCAGCAGCGCGTCGAGGAAGCGTGCCCTTCCCTCTGGATGCGGCCAAAGCTCCGCGATCTGGTTGGCGATGCGCGGATAGTGCTCGCACAGCAGACGCGGACGCAGCGTGGGCGCCAATGTGAGCAGCCAGTCGATCGTCGGACCGGCGAGCGCGCGGTCGCGCGGCAGCAGCTTGCGGCGCATGCGCTCCCAGTAGCCGGGAGCGAACGTGGCGGCGCGGCCGACGCCGCTCGGCGGCTCGTCCAGGGCCTCGCGCGCGGCGGCGAAGTCGGTGATCTCGAACTCGATCGCGTCCGCGATCGGCTTCGGTGCTTCGGGCTCGGTCATCGGTGGGTGTGCTGCGACGTGCGTACCTCGGGTCGCGAGGCAGGGGGCCCCTGCCGTATCGAGTTTACGCAGCGCGTCCGCCCGGTGGACAGTCGGCCGCCGTGATCCATTTCACGCTGCAGACCGCAACCCACTGCGCTGGCTCCGGGATCGCGAACAGGCCGGCGCGTGAAGCCCCGCGCGCGATGCGGCCGGGCGCATTGCGTTAGAGTCTGCCGGCCATGCGTTCCGCCGCCCCCGCCACGCTTTCGATGACGCAGGTGCTGCTGTGCGGCGCCGCCGTCGTCACGCT
>JACSRM010000479.1 GCA_014879745.1 Burkholderiaceae bacterium
CATGGCGGTTGGCTGGGCGATCCTGGTCGTCTATGGCGTGCGTTTGATTCTGCTGACGCGTGCGGTTTCGCGCGCCTTGTCGATTCCGGTCGCCAGCTTGTCGACTGCGCTCGCGACTCCTTGCGCCCTCGCCCTCATCGTCGCGGTTGCGGTCTGGAGCGCCGACCGCGGGCTGCAGTGGCAAGGGCTCATGGAAGTGACGCGCCTGCCGCTTGATGCGCTTGCCGGCGCATTGGCACTGCTCGCCGGCCTGCGGACCTTGGGGCCGCGATTGCTTCGTGGCGACTTGGGCGAACTTCTCCGTACGCGGGGGCCCTTGCCGTCGGTATTGACGCGCCTGCTCAACGTCAGGACCTGATTCGGTGCCACCCGTACTGATCGTCGCCACGCTCCTCACTGGTCAAAGCCCGACCGGGGTGGAGACCCACTTCAATCAACTCATCGCGCAAGCACGCGCTGCAGGCATCGATGCGCGCCTGGTCTCGGCTCAACACAACAAGGACCTGCGGCGCAAGGTGGCAAGCTTGGCGCACCGGGTCTTGAAGCGCATCACACCCGAGCTTGCACGGTGCTTCGTCCGGGAGGCGGACGCTCGACACCTCGAGCGCAAGCTGCAACGCGCGGTGGCTTCGCTCACTGGGCGAAGAATCGTCGTCGACGCGCAGGACCCACTCAGCGCGCGATCCGCACTGCGCGTGCGAGCGCGCCGACCGATGCGAATCGTCATGACGGCTCACTTCAATGTTTCGGAAGCTGACGAGATGCTCGTCAAGGGCCTGACGTCGAAGGGCGGTCTGTTGTGGCGCCACACCATGCAGATCGAGAAGTCGACCCTGAGCTGCCTCGACCACCTGATCTTCGTCTCCGAGTTCATGCAGGCACGCGTCCTCGAGCGTAGGCCCGAGCTGCGCGAACGCAGCCGGTCGGTGATCAACAATTTCTGCGCGCAACCCGAACCGGAGTCGGAATCGACCCTCGCCGACCGCGACCTGATCGCGATCGGGACGCTCGAGCCTCGCAAGAATCAGGGCTTCCTTCTCGACGTGCTGGCTGCCTGCCGCCAACGAGGACATCGCTACACACTGACGATCGCCGGCGATGGGCCCGACCGGCAAACACTGGCTAAACGTGCGAGTGAGCTCGACCTCGACGAACAGGTGACCTTCCTCGGTAACTCACCGAACGCGGCACGGTTGTTATATCGGCATCGAGTCCTCGTCCACGCGGCGCGGATGGAAAACATGCCGCTGATCCTGGCGGAAGCGCTCGCGGCCGGCAGGCCGGCGCTGGTGGGCGCCGTTGGCGGCATACCGGAGGTCGTGCGGCACGACGTCGAGGGCTTGCACTGGCCGCTGGACGCACCCGAACGCGCTGCCGCGCAATTGATCGAATTGCTCGAGTCGCCTGGAGTCTGGTCTCGGATGTCACGTGCCGCGCGGCACCGCTACGAGAACGGCTTCGCGCCCGCAGTCCTGGCGCCGAAATGGCTGAATACGATCCTGGCCGGCACGAGTGAGATCTGCACCGAAACCAAAACGTAACAAGACGATGGATTCCCTACTTGGCATGCTGGGCCCCGCCACGCCGCGCGAACTGGTGGACTTCCTGCCGGGCACAGACCCGAAAACCCTCCCGCCCGGGATCGGCGGCACGCCTGTGAACCTGCTGACGCGCGAACTGCTCCAGCGTGGGCAACGGATCGTCCTGTTTACGTTGGACCCCGCATTGCAGCGCGAGGTGATATTGCGCGGCCCCCTGCTCACCGTCTGCATCGGACCGTGGCGGACAAACCATCCCGCGCGCGACTTCTTCGCCGAGGAGCGGCGCTGGCTGCTGGATGCCGTCCGGCGCGAGCAACCTGCCATGCTGCATGCGCAGTGGACCTACGAATATGCGCTGGCGGCGCAGGCAAGTCGTCTGCCGACCGTCATCACCGCGCACGACGCGCCGTGGAACGTGCTGCGCCACAACCCAATACCGTATCGCATGGCGCGCACGCTGATGGCTTACCGCGTCATGCGCCGTGCGCCCCGCATCGTCGCCGTCGCCCCCTATGTCGCGCGCCATTTGCAGCGCTACATGCTTTACCGCGGACCCAACCTTGTGATCCCGAACGGAATGCCTCGCGCACTATTCGAACGAAAGCGCGCCGCCGGTGTGCGAGCCGGAGACGGCATCACCTTTGCCTCCACCCTGGTCGGCTGGTCGGGCTACAAGAACGGCGAAGCGCTGATCGAAGCCTTTGCGCAGGTTGTGCAACGCCACCCTGCGGCAAGGCTGCTGCTGTTCGGCGCCGGGCACGGAGTCGGCGAGCCGGGCGAACTTTGGGCGCGCGAGCGCGGGCGGTCGAAAGGAGTCGAATTCGTCGGTCAGGTCGGGCACGGCGAACTGCTGGATCGCCTTTGCGCCGAGGTCGACGTGCTGGTGCATCCTGCGCTCGAAGAGGCGCAACCGATGGCGCTGATCGAAGCCATGGCGCTGGGAATCCCGGTCATCGCCGGCCGAAGCAGTGGAGGCGTTCCCTGGACCCTGCACGACGGGCGCGCTGGAATACTCGTCGACGTGACGAACCCGGCCGAGATCGCGCAAGCAATGCTTCGACTGGCCGAAGACACGCGGGCGCGCGACGATTGGGGCGCCAAAGGCTACCGGTTCGCGTTAGAGCGTTTCCACATCGCCGCGGTCGCCGATGCCTGGCAGGCGCAGTACGAGGAACTCGAGGCGAACGGTCGATGAAGCGATTGCGCGTATTGCATGTCCTGGGCGAGATCAAGCCCTCCGGTGCCGAGGTGATGCTGCTTGCGGCGTTGCCCGGATTCCGGGCTGCCGGTGTCGAGCCTGCTTTGCTGGCCACGGGTGCAGCCAAAGGCGACTTCGCGGCGCGATTCGAGGCCGCGGGCTGCGAGGTGCTGCACCTGCCACTGCGTCGCGCGCCAGCCTTCTTCTGGCAGGTCTACCGGCTGCTGCGCGATCCGCGCTGGGACGTCATTCACCTCCACACGGAACGGGCCAATTTCTACTTCGGAGTCGTTGCGCTGGCCACCGGCAAGACCGTCATTCGAACGGTCCACAACGTCTTCAGCTTCGAGGGGGCGCTGCGCAGGCGGCGGGGGCTGCAACGCAGAACGCTCGAGAGGTTCGGCCTGCGGCACGTGGCGATCGGTCAGTCGGTCCTTGCAAACGAGGTCGGGCGCTTCGGCATCCGGCCCGCGCTGGTCGACAACTGGTTCGACGATGCATCGTTCGCGCCGGCAACGCCGGACGAGCGAAGCGAAGCGCGCAGCGGGCTGGGCGTCGAACCCGGCCGCTTCGTGATCGCAAGCGTCGGGAACTGCTCCGACGTCAAGAATCACAAGAGCCTTCTTCATGCCTTGGCCGAACTACCGCCGGAACTGCGGCCGATGTATCTGCACGCCGGGATCGAGGAGCCTGGCGCACCCGAGCGCGAACTCGCCGCCGAACTCGGGCTCCACGGCGACGTCCGCTTTTTGGGCGCCGTCCGCGATGTGCCGGGTCTGCTGCATGCGGCCGACGCTTTCGTGATGCCTTCTCTCTACGAAGGCTTCGGCGTCGCCGCGGTCGAGGCGCTGGGCAGCGGCCTGTCGGCGATCTTCGCCGACGTCCCCGGCCTGTGCGATTTCAAGGCACGGTTCCACGACATCGTCTACTGCGAACCGAAGGCAGCGTCGATCGCAACGGCGCTGCAACGACTCCTGCGTCTGCCGGCGGCCGAACGCGCTCGCATCGCCAGCACGCAGGCCGAATGCGCGCGCCGACACTACGGCACCGAGCGCGGCGTGCAGCAGTATGTCAAGCTCTACCGCAAGTCATGAGCCGAACCATGCACAAGCACACGTTCACCTCGCAGGCAACGGAGCATCGCTGTGGACCTTAACGATCTGTTGGCGTACGCGTTCGCAGTCGTTCCGTACGGCGTGGTCGTTGCCGCCGCCATCGGGC
>JACSRM010000451.1 GCA_014879745.1 Burkholderiaceae bacterium
ACCGCCCCGCGCGAGCAGCGCGCCGCGCTGCTGCTTTCGTTCGCGCTGATCCTCGTCTGGGGCGCGAACTTCTCGGTGCAGAAGGTCGTCTTCGATGCGCTGACGCCGGGCGGGTTCCTGTTCGCGCGCTACCTGATCATGCCGGCCTGCGCGGTCGCGCTGCTGTGGCAACGCTACGGCGTGCACTGGCCGCGGCTGCCGCGCGAGGAGTGGCGCGCGCTCCTCGTGCTCGGGCTGCTCGGCCATTTGCTGCACGTCGGGCTCGTTACCTTCGGCATCTACTGGTCGACCGCGTTTTCGAGTTCGCTGATCCTGGCCTGCGGGCCGATCTTCACGCTCTTCATGCTGCGCCACGCGCGGCTCGAGGTGCTGACGCGGGCGCAGATCGCAGGCGTCGGCGTCGCCTGCGCGGGCGTGCTGGTCTTCCTGTCGGACAAGCTGCTCGGCGGGCGCTGGCAGGCGAGCAGCGGCGACCTCGTGCTGCTCGTCGCGGCGGCCTTCTTCTCGGCCTATACGGTGCAGGCCAAGCCGCTCATCGAGCGACACGGCGGCGTTGTCGTGATGACCTACGCGACGCTGCTCGGCAGCGTGCCGGTGCTGTTGCTGTCCTGGCCGGCCGGCCTTGCGGTCGATTGGGCGGCGCAGCCGCCGGCGATCTGGGCCGGGCTCTTCTGGTCGATCGTGCTGTCGGCCTTCATCGGCTGGATTGTCTGGGGATGGGTCAACGCGGTGCGCGGCGTCGCCCGCACCGCGCCGCTCGTCTACCTGATGCCGCCGGTGGCCGGCCTCGTCGCCTGGTTCGCGACCGGCGAGACCTATACCGGCATCAAGCTCGGCGGCGCCGCGCTGACGCTGGCCGGCGTCGCCGTCGCCCAGTTTGCCCGCAGCAGCCCGCGCGCACCGCTGCCCGAAGGCGTGACGGTGGTCGATTGACGATGGCGGCGCGCGAAATCCCCGGCCTCTTCACCGCGCCCGACGGCAAGGCGCGCTGTGCGTGGTGCGCGGCGACGCCCGCCTACCTGCACTATCACGATGCCGAATGGGGATTTCCCGTCACCGACGATCGGCGGCTGTTCGAGAAGCTGTGCCTCGAAGGCTTCCAGTCGGGGCTGTCGTGGCTCACGATCCTGAACAAGCGCGACGCGTTTCGACGCGCGTTCGCCGGCTTCGACGCCCGCGCCGTCGCGCGCTTCGCGCCGGCCGACGTCGAGCGTCTGCTGCAGGACGCCGGCATCGTGCGCCATCGCGGCAAGATCGAATCGACGATCAATAACGCGCGCCGGTTGCTCGAACTGCAGGCCGAGTGCGGGACGCTCGCCGCCTATGTCTGGCGCTACGAGCCGGCGCCGCAGAAGCGGCCGCGGAGGATGACGCTTGCCGCGCTGCAAAAGCTCGGCAGCACGCCGGAGTCGGTCGCGATGGCGAAGGACCTGAAGCGCCGCGGCTGGAGCTTCGTCGGGCCGACGACGGTCTATGCGTTCATGCAGGCGATGGGCCTCGTCAACGATCACCTCGAAGGCTGCCACGTCCGCGCCGCAGTGCACGCTGCGCGGCGCGACATGCCCGTACCATAGAGCGCTGCGCAGTCAACGGGAGCCCGCGGGAATGAAAGCGACATGGCACGGCGCCGTCATCGCCGAGAGCGACGACACGGTCGTCGTCGAGGGCAACCACTACTTCCCCGAAGCCGCGCTCGACCGCCGCTACGTCGTCGCGAGCAACCACCGCAGCACCTGCGGCTGGAAGGGGCAGGCGCACTACTACAGCCTGCTCGTCGACGGCGACCTGCTGGCGGACGCCGTCTGGTACTACCCCGAGCCGTTCGAAGCGGCGGCGCAGATCAAGGGCCGCGTCGCGTTCTGGAAAGGCGTCGACGTTGCCTGAAGCGATGCAGGACCTCGCCCTCACCGCCGTCCACCGGCGCCGGCTGCGCGAGATCTGGCGCTCGGCGGGCTGGCCGTGCCACGACCTGATCGAGGTCGACCTGCTCGCCGCCGGCCTGCTCGAACGCGTGCGCCAGACGAGCGGGCACGAGACGCTGCGCGTGACCGACGCCGGAGTGCAGGTGCTCGCCGCGACCAGGCGCGGCAACCAGGCCGCGCGGTCGCGCCACGAGGCGCTCGTCGAGCGCGTCGCGACCGAAATGGGGCGCGCCGGGCGCGTCGTCTGGCGCGGCCTGTCGCTGCGCGCGCGCGTCGCGACGCGCGAGGGCGGCGCGTGGCAGGTCGCGATGCCGGATGTCTTTTCGATCCGCCACACGACGGTCGAGGACTATGTCGAGCCGATCGTGCACGAAGTGAAGGTCAACCGCAGCGACCTGCTCGCCGACCTGCGGCGCGAGAACAAGCGCGCCGCCTACCTGTCGCTCTCCAGCGAATGCTGGTACGTGATACGCGAAGGGATCGCGCGGGCCGACGAGATTCCACCCGAATGCGGCGTGCTCGTCGCGGGCGAGACGACGCTCGACGTCGCCCGCCCGGCGCCGCGGCGCGCGCAGCGCCTGCCGTTCGCGACCTGGATGGCGCTCGCGCGCGCGACGCCGGTCGAGGGCCGGCTCGACGAGGCACAACTCTGGCTCGGCGACGCCGACATGCCGCTGCCATGAGAATCTGGATTGCGCGAATCGGCGTATCGTTCCAGGAGTTGCCATGAATCACCCGCTGCATCGCAACGCGCTCGCTGGCGCACTGTTCGCCGCCTGCCTGAGTCTGCTTGCACCCGCCTTCGCCGCGGCGCCGCCGTCGCAGGTGGCGAAGGCGGCCGGCGAAGTCGCCTGGCTGCCGGCGGCGAGCGACGCCGACGTCGAGCGCGCCTTCGCCCAGGCGCGCGCGCAGGGCAAGCCGCTGCTGCTGTACTGGGGCGCGAGCTGGTGCCCGCCGTGCAACCAGCTGAAGGCGACGCTGTTCAACCGGCAGGACTTCATCGAACGCTCGCGCGCCTTCGTGCCGGTGCACGTCGACGGCGACTTGCCGGGCGCGCAAAAGCTCGGCGCGCGCTTCAAGGTGCGCGGCTATCCGACGCTGATCCTCTTTACCCCGGCCGGCACCGAGATCACCCGCCTGCCGGGCGAGGCCGACGCGCCGCAGGTGATGCAGGTGCTGCAGCTCGGCCTCGCCGGCGGGCGGCCGGTGGCGGCGGTGCTCGCCGACGCGAAGGTGAGCAAGCCGCTTTCGGCCAACGAATGGCGGATGCTCGCCTGGTACTCGTGGGACACCGACGACGCGCAGCTCGTCGCCGAGGCCGAACGCGCCCACATGCTCGCCGAACTCGCGCGCGCGGTGCCGGCGAGCGAGCCGCAGATCGCGACCCGACTCTGGCTGAAGGCGCTCGCCGCGAGCGACGACGCGAAGGGCGTCGCTGCCGACGCGGCGCTGCGCGAGCGGGTGATGAAGCTCCTCGCCGACCCGGCGGCGGCGCGCGCGCAGATGGACGTGCTGACGAACTGGCCGGTCGAGATCACGCGCGCGATCACGACGGCGCACGCCGGTGGCAAGCGCGCGCAGGTGGTCGCCGCCTACGACAAGGCGCTGCAACGGCTCGAGGTGGACGCCACGCTGTCGCGCGCCGACCGCATGGGCGCGCTGCTCGGGCGCATCGAGCTTGCGCGCATCGACGCGCCCGACGACGCAACGAAGCTCGAGCTGCCGGCGGCACTCTTGAAGGACGTTCGCGCGCACGTCGCGCGCGACGACCGCGAGATCACCGACGGCTACGAGCGCCAAGCCGTCATCACGACCGCCGCCTACGCGCTGCGCCGTGCCGGGCTGATGAGCGAATCGGACGCGCTGCTGAAGGCCAACCTCGCGAAGAGCCACTCGCCCTACTATCTGATGTCGGCGCTCGCGAGCAATGCGAAGGCGCGCGGCGACAAGGCCGAGGCGCTGCGCTGGTACGAGGAGGCCTATCGCACCAGCCAGGGCCCGGCAACAAGGCTGCAGTGGGGC
>JACSRM010000480.1 GCA_014879745.1 Burkholderiaceae bacterium
CGGCGACTGGCTCGGCGACCAGGATGCGATCGAGTTCATGTGCCGCGAGGCGCCGAACGTCGTCTACGAACTCGAGCACGCCGGCATGCCGTTCGACCGCAACGCCGACGGCACGATCTATCAGCGCCCGTTCGGCGGCCACACCGCCAACTACGGCGAGAAGCCGGTGCAGCGTGCCTGCGCCGCGGCCGACCGCACCGGCCACGCGATGCTGCACACGCTGTACCAGCAAAACGTCAAGGCGCGCACCACCTTCTTCGTCGAGTGGATGGCGCTCGACCTGATCCGCGACGCCGAAGGCGACGTGCTCGGCGTCACCGCGCTCGAGATGGAGACGGGCGATGTCTACATCCTCGAAGCCAAGGCGACGCTGCTTGCGACCGGCGGCGCGGGGCGCATCTACGCGGCGAGCACGAATGCCTTCATCAACACCGGCGACGGTCTCGGCATGGCGGCGCGCGCCGGCCTGCCGCTGCAGGATATGGAGTTCTGGCAGTTCCATCCGACCGGTGTCGCCGGCGCCGGCGTGCTGCTCACCGAAGGCTGCCGCGGCGAGGGCGCGATCCTGCGCAATTCCGACGGCGAGCGCTTCATGGAGCGCTACGCACCGACGCTGAAGGATCTCGCGCCGCGCGACTTCGTCTCGCGCTCGATGGATCAGGAGATCAAGGAAGGGCGCGGCTGCGGCCCGAACAAGGACTATGTCGTGCTCGATATGTCGCACCTCGGCCGCGACACCATCATGAAGCGGCTGCCGAGCGTCTTCGAGATCGGCCACAACTTCGCGAATGTCGATATCACGAAGGAGCCGATCCCGGTCGTGCCGACGATCCACTACCAGATGGGCGGCGTGCCGACCAACATGCACGGCCAGGTCGTCGTGCCGCGCGGTGGCGACCCGATCTCGCCGGTGCACGGCCTGTACGCGGTCGGCGAGTGTTCGTGCGTCAGCGTGCACGGCGCGAACCGGCTCGGCACCAATTCGCTGCTCGACCTGCTGGTCTTCGGCCGCGCCGCGGGCCAGCAGATTGTCGAGGCCGTCCAGCAGAGCCGTGCCCACAAGCCGCTGCCGGCGGACGCGGCCGATGCCTCGCTCGCGCGCCTCGCGCGCCTGGACTCGAGCACGTCGGGCGAGTATGCGCAGAACGTCGCGAACGATCTGCGGGCGTCGATGCAGCATCATGCGGGCGTCTTTCGCACCCAGGCGCTGATGGACGAGGGCGTGCACCAGGTCGCGGCGATCGCCGAGCGCGTGAAGGCGATCGGGCTGCAGGACAAATCCAGGATCTTCAATACGGCGCGCGTCGAGGCGCTCGAAGTCGAGAATCTGATCGAGGTCGCGCGGGCGACGATCAAGTCGGCGGCAGCGCGCCACGAGTGCCGTGGCGCGCATACCGTGCTCGAGTACGAACGCCCGGCCGACGATCCCGACCACCCGCTCGGCCGCAACGACAAGGAATGGCTCAAGCACACGCTGTGGTACAGCGAAGGCGACCGGCTCGAATACAAACCGGTGCGCATGCAGCCGCTGACGGTCGACACCATCCCGCCGAAGGTGCGCACGTTCTGACGCGCCGACCGAAAGCCACCCGCCCGATTCGAGAACCAGGCAGCAAGACATGACGAAGCGCAGCTTTCAGATCTACCGCTACGACCCGGAAAAGGACGCCAAGCCGAGGATGCAGACGCTCGAGGTCGAGCTCGACGGCAGCGAGCGCATGTTGCTCGACGCGCTGCTCAAGCTCAAGGCGGTCGATCCGACGCTGTCGTTTCGCCGTTCGTGCCGCGAAGGCGTGTGCGGCTCGGACGCGATGAATATCAACGGCAAGAACGGTCTGGCGTGCCTGACGAATATGCGCACGCTGCCGGAGACGATCGTCCTCAAGCCGCTGCCCGGGCTGCCCGTCGTGCGCGACCTGATCGTCGATATGACGCAGTTCTTCACCCAGTACGAATCGATCAAGCCCTACCTGATCAACGATCTGGCGCCGCCCGAGAAGGAGCGCCTGCAGTCGCCCGAGGAGCGCGACGAGCTCAACGGGCTGTACGAATGCATCCTGTGCGCCTGCTGCTCGACGGCGTGCCCGAGCTACTGGTGGAACCCCGACAAATTCGTCGGCCCGGCCGGCCTGCTGCAGGCGTACCGCTTCCTTGCCGACAGCCGCGATCAGGGCACGGAGGAGCGGCTCGACAATCTGGAAGATCCTTATCGGGTCTTTCGCTGCCGCAGCATTCTCAATTGCGTCGACGTCTGTCCCAAGGGGCTGAAGCCGGCCGGCGCGATCAGCAAGATCAAGGAGATGATGGTGCGCCGCGCCATCTGAGACCGATGACCGTTCAGCCCGGTGCAAGCCAAGCCGCGCAAACTGTCCTCGATGCGCGGACCTTGAGCCGCCTGCGCTGGCGCTGCCGGCGCGGATTGCTGGAAAACGACCTCTTCGTCGAGCGCTTCTTCGCCCGCCACGAGGCCACGATGACGGCCGCGCAGGCAGACGCACTGGAGTCGCTGATGGACCTGCCGGACAACGACCTGCTCGATCTGCTGCTCGCACGCAGCGAACCGCAAGGCGAACTGGCGCGCCCCGACGTGATCGAAGTGCTCGGGCTGATGCGCAAGCCGAGGCGGACCGCGCCTTGAACGTCTACGATTGAACCTCCCCGCAAGGGATCCCGAAAGCAATTGCCGAGGAAGCCTCATGATCTCATCCGACCTCAAAGCCACCCTCTCGTTCTCGGACGGAAGCCCGAGCATGGACCTGCCGATCTACAAGGGATCCATGGGCCCGGACGTGATCGACATCCGCAAGCTCTACGGCCAGACCGGCAAGTTCACCTACGACCCCGGCTTCATGTCGACCGCGGCCTGCGACTCGGCGATCACCTACATCGACGGCGACAAGGGCGAACTGCAGTACCGCGGCTATCCGATCGAGCAGCTCGCCGAGAAGTGCGACTACCTCGAGACCTGCTACCTGCTGCTCAACGGCGAACTGCCCAACGCCGAGCAGAACGCCGCGTTCGACGCGCTCGTGACGAAGCACACGATGGTCCACGAGCAGATGCAGTTCTTCATGCGGGGCTTCCGCCGCGACGCTCATCCGATGGCGATCATGACCGGCCTCGTCGGCGCGCTGTCGGCCTTCTATCACGACAGCACCGACATCACGAATCCGCGCCACCGCGAGATCTCGGCGATCCGCCTCATCGCGAAGATGCCGACGCTGGTCGCGATGACCTACAAGTACACCAACGGCCAGCCCTACATCTATCCGAGGAACGATCTGTCCTACGCGAGCAACTTCATGCGCATGATGTTCGCGACGCCGTGCGAGGACTACGTGCCCAACGACGTGCTGGTGCGCGCGATGGACCGCATCTTCATCCTGCACGCCGACCACGAGCAAAACGCATCGACGTCGACGGTGCGGCTGTGCGGCTCGTCGGGGACGAACCCGTTCGCCGCGATCGCGGCCGGCGTCGCCTGCCTGTGGGGCCCAGCGCACGGCGGCGCGAACGAGGCGGCGCTCAACATGCTGGGCGACATCCAGGCGATGGGTGGCGTCGAGCGCATCGGCGAGTTCATCAAGCGCGTCAAGGACAAGGACTCGAACGTCAAGCTGATGGGCTTCGGCCACCGCGTCTACAAGAACTACGACCCGCGCGCCAAGCTGATGCGCGAGACCTGCCACGAGGTGCTCGACGCGCTCGGCCTGCACAACGACCCGCTGTTCAAGCTCGCGATGACGCTCGAGCGGATCGCCCTCGAGGATGACTATTTCGTCTCGCGCAAGCTCTATCCGAATGTCGACTTCTACTCGGGCATCGTGCAGCGCGCGATCGGCATTCCGGTGCCGCTGTTCACGGCGATCTTCGCGCTCGCGCGCACCGTCGGCTGGATCGCGCAGTTGAACGAGATGATCGGCGA
>JACSRM010000484.1 GCA_014879745.1 Burkholderiaceae bacterium
GAGCGCAGAGCTCTCGACGTTGAGCCGGAACATCAATCACCTGACGGCGCTGCTGCGCCAGGGCAACGTACAGGCAGCGTTGGAGTATCGCCGTTTGCTCGACACGCTCGGTGGCGACGTGCGTGCGCACCTGAGGCTGGCTGCAGGCGTCCTGGCTGATCTGCGGCCCTCTCGCCCGTCCAGCCGCAGCAGTGAACCGCGACGACGCGCAGCCTTCTGACATGAAGGAGATTCACATGTCCCAACCCCCCAACATCGATGGCGTGCTGATCCAGTGGGGCGACCGGCTCTTCTATCCCGGCAACCGCATGGTCAAGAGCCCGCCGCAACCAAAGCTCAGCGGCCAGGCGGCACGACAGCGCTCCGCGGCCATCCGCGAGCGCATCGAGGCGACGGTGCGTCGGGTGCCGCAGGTGATGGTCAAGGTGACGGGCGGCGGGCGTGGCATGAAGGCCATCGCCGCGCATCTGCGCTACATCAGCAAGAACGGTCGACTCGACATCGAGGACGAACGCGGCGAGACGATGCGCGGCAAGGAATCGATGCGTGAACTGGCCGGCGACTGGCGCTTCGGCGGCAGCCTGATCGAGGACGTGAGCGATCGGCGCGAAGCCTTCAACATCATGCTGTCGATGCCGCGCGGCACCGATCCGATGAGCGTGCAGTGGGCGGCACGGCAGTTCGCGAGGGCCGAACTGGCCGACCACAAGTACGTGATGGTGCTGCACGACCACCAAGCCAATCCGCACGTGCACATCAGCGTGCGCGCGGAGTCGAAGCACGGCAAGCGCCTGAACCCGCGCAAGACCGACCTGCACCGCTGGCGCGAGACCTTCGCTGCGAAGCTCCGCGAGCGAGGGATCGAGGCCGAGGCGACGCGGCAGGCGACGCGGGGGAACAATCGCAACTACGAGCCGCTGTGGCGGATCAAGGCTAGTGAGGACGGACGGCTGCGCACGAGCCGGGCGCTGGCGAAGTCCGGTCAGCGCGCTCAGTCGACTCGTGCGGACGCTGTCGAAGCCTGGCTGCAGCTTGGCCGCGCGCTGGGAGCTTCGAGCGTGGCCGCCGATCGGAACTTGGCGCGGTCAATCGAGGGTTACGTGAAAGGTATCCCGATCACCGGAACGATGCCACAGCCAGACAAGACCCCCGAGTTCGAGCGCATCAACAAGGCAGTGGACGTTGATCCTCGCCGATAGGTTCTGGGTAACCGACGCGGACCTGATAGCTCGTTCGCGTGCTAGAAAGCCGGATGCGAGCAAGATCAGCCCGGGAAGTCAAGCCCGTCGAAGTTCATCCCGATCCGTGCCCCGAGCTTGTCGTGGAGCGCGGGCCGGACAACAAAGGTGTCGGCTCGTGGGTTCCCTTCGACAAACACAGGCTTCTGTCGCACTACCTGGACGCGAGCCAACACGCATGGCGGCGTTGGAGCCATCGGGTCTTCATCGATCCGTTCGGCGGCCCTGGGCGCATTCAGGTCAAGGGCGAAGCTTTCACCCGTGACGGCGGGGCCGTCGTGGCCTGGCGGACGCTTCATCGCGCAGCCACCCCGTTCACGCAGATGTTGGTCGGCGATCTTCAACAAGATCGCGCCCAGGCCTGCGCAGACAGGCTGAGGGCACTTGGTGCCAATTCGACTCCGCATGTTGGGCAGGCGGTCGAGACAGTCGGCGGGATGGTCGCTGCTGTGCCCTCACGCGGTGCTCTCACGCTGGCGTACATCGACCCATACAACCTGGAGTACCTGTCGTTTTCGATCATCGAAGCACTTGCTTCGCTGACAAAGGTCGATCTCGCAGTCAACTTCAGCACCATGGACTTGCAGCGAAATGCGGAGTTCGAGTTCGATCCTGCGCGTGCACGTTTCGACGCCGCAGCGCCGGGCTGGCGCGACGACCCGACCATTCGTTCGTCGAACAAGAAAAACGTGCCGATCGCATTCTTCAATTACTGGTGCGGGCTCGTCAAAGGGCTTGGTTTCCAGTACAGCAAGGAAATGCCATTGGTACGCAACGACGAGGGGCATCCGATTTACCGCATGGTCTTCTTCGCACGCCATGACTTCCCAGTTCGCCTCTGGGGCGATGTCGCTCGCGACAAGAACGGCACTCTGGACCTGTTTTAGGCGGCGACAAGCGGGATTGGAAATTCGTCCCAGCGCCGGCCCGCGAGTTCCCGCCCGTTGCGCTTCTTGTCTCGCCGTACGCCGTCGGCGCCCCAGGCGCCCCATTGCTTGAAGAAAAACGCCACACCCTGGGCGACCGCCTGGGTGCGAACGCCTTCGGCCCAGCTTTCCTCCATGGGCCTCGCCTTGGCTCCGCTCTCGCCGCCGACGATCACCCAGTGGATGCCGCGCAGGTTCAGCTTTCCAACGTCCTCCAGAAGCGGCTCCACTGACAGGAAGCGCACTGCCGCCTTCACCCTCCTTAAGTGCGCGATGCGCGGCACGCCGTACTTCCTGTCCTCGACGGAAACACCGAGCCACACGTTGGCCGGGCAGGTGCGGCTGGCAAAGAACTGCGGCAAGCGGTCGGCTCGCTTGGTCAGCACTTGGTAGGTGTGCTGTGGCGTGCGTCGGCAAACATCAAGCACCCTATCCACGAAACGATCAGGCACGGCCTCGTGGAACAGATCTGACATCGAGTTGACGAAGTAGGTTGTCGGCGCCTTCCTGCGAATTGGCTGTTCCAGACGCTCCGGGTGCAGCGTCAACTCAAACCCGTGTTCGTACCCGACCGCGCCCATCGCCTTGAGCCTGCGGGCCATCGTTTCGGCGTAGCAATGCTTGCAGCCCGGTGAAAGCTTGGTGCAGCCTGTCACCGGGTTCCAGGTGTGCTCTGTCCACTCAATCGATGACTCTGCCATGCCTTGCTTCCCATCGAGAGTTTAGGCGGCGGCCAGCGCCAGTCCCTATCGGTCATGGCGCCGGCTTAGAATGCTGGACAAATATACAGCCTTCAATGGGCTTTGCATCCTCCTCCCAACGGGGCGCCCATCACCGTCGACGGGTGCTGCGGAATGGGCCAGTTTGTGTGCATCAATCAGAGAGATGCAATACTTCTTGCTTGTTTCGTGGGGGATTGTGTATGATTGCATCATGTCGTTTGATGCATCAATAGTTTTAATTGCCGAGATTGCGTCGCTTCAGGCGGGTTACCCGTTCCGTGGTGCGATCGAGGAAGCGTACGACGGCGATGTGTTGGTCGTGCAGATGAAGGACGTGGACCCAGAGGCCGGGGTGGACTGGAGCGGCGCGATTCGCACCTCGCTCGCCGGGCGCAAGCACCCTGACTGGTTGCGCGCCGGCGATCTACTGTTCATTGCAAAGGGCGCCCGGTTCTATGCGGTCTGCATCGACGAACCGCCAGCGTCGGCCGTCTGCGCGCCCGCCTTCTTCCACATGCGGGTGAAGGCTTCAGCTTCGGTAGACCCGGCATTCCTCGCCTGGCAGATCAATCAACCACCCTTCCAGCGGCAACTTCAACAGGCGGCCGAGGGCAGCGGCCAACTGAGCATCCGCCGTCCCGTGCTTGAGGCCTTGTCCCTCCACATCCCCACGATGCGGCAGCAGCGCGGCATCGCCGCCCTGGCCGATCTGGCACGCGCCGAGCGGCAAGCACTTTACCGACTCATTCGCAACCGAGAGCTGCAGCTGCATGCACTCGCCGAAGGCCTGGGCCAGGCCACTCACCAAGACATCGAGCAGGACTCCCCATGAACGATCTTTCCGTCACACACGCGCCCGTCAGCCAGGACGACATCAACGGCGCCGTCTGGGCTGCCTGCGATACCTTCCGCGGCACGGTGGACCCCAGCATCTACAAGGACTATGTCCTGACGATGCTGTTCCTCAGTAAGCGTTCCGCAAAGTCATCTTCCGCATCGATCGCAAAGCTGAGAAGCTGGCTCCCGTGTTGAACC
>JACSRM010000154.1 GCA_014879745.1 Burkholderiaceae bacterium
ATTGATGTTCCGGCTCAACGTCGAGAGCTCTGCGCTCGACGCGGTCAGCGCGGCGATGCAGTCGGGGCGACTCGCGGCGCCGCCGGACAGCGACGGCACGTTGGCGAGCAGGCCGGCGAGGAACGCCCCGCGTGACAGGCCGGCGCGGCGCGCCCCGGCATCGAGCTGCTCGGCCTCGGCGCTTGTCAATCGGATGGACAGTTTCACGATTGAGCCCGCCGCGACCGAGGCACGCTTCGCGGCTTCGAAGTCGCCCGATGAATTGACGAGTTCCAACTCGCGCTCAACCGCCCCGCGGACCAGCACCGACACGCTCACACGCTCCGCTTGCGCACGCGCCACCAGCGCAGCCTTCAAGCCGCGCATATCGACCGTGACGAAGTCGTGGGAGGAGGTGTTCATGAGCCGACGAATGGAGGGTCGCGAAGCGCTTGTGAAACTGGCGGCAGGCCGCCTATCTCTGCACTCACCTACGCATTCAGTATTGGCTCAATCGAGAGTATTCGAGCGCTGATTTCCAGCCCCAAATTCAGCACCTGAAGAGGTCGTTCGACCTGTGTCTTTGCATGACGTGAAGCTGGAGCGATTTTTTAGTGACCGGCATGTGCACGCAGACCGAATCGGGAACGGTGATGGTGAATCGAGAGCGGGTCCGGTGAAGACCAGGTGATGATTTGTCGGGTGGAAATCAGCGCGAGAGTGAAGATTTAGCGGGTCGAGAATGATCGCCACCGAACCGCAGCGCGACATGAGCCTTACCCCCAGACGCCCACCCGGCAGAAGCACCAGGAAGGCACGCGCCTTCGCAGACGAGATCGCCCGCTTGCACGCCGATGGCTACACCTGCGATGCCATCCGCGAAGCCTTGGCGGACGCCGGCGTGTACGTCAGCACCAGCACGGTGCAACGCGAGGTCACCAGGCACACGTGCCACCACGGTCGGGCCGCTGCGGCACGCGTGCTCACACTGGCGCGCCCTGCCGCGGCCCATTCGCAGATCACGCCAAGCGCCACGAAGCCAGACCTTCCGCCGAGCGAGCAGTCACACGCCGAGTTGCGCGGCAAGGACATCGCGCAAGCCTTCGTGGACAAGCGCATCACCAACTCCTTGCTTCGCAAGCGCACCCAGGAGCAGCCATGAAGATCGCCGTCATCAACTTCTCCGGCAACGTCGGCAAGACCACCGTGGCCAGGCACCTGCTGATGCCCCGCATCGCCGGCGTCGAGCTCATCACCGTGGAAAGCCTGAACGCCGACGATGGCCAGGCCCACGCACTGCGCGGGCGGCAGTTCGGCGAGCTGCAGGAATACCTGCAGACCGTCGACAACGCGGTCATCGACATCGGCGCGAGCAACGTCGAGGAACTGCTGGCGCTGATGCGCAAGTACCGCGGCAGCCACGAAGACTTCGACTGCTTCGTCGTGCCCACGGTGGCGGCCCTGAAGCAGCAACAGGACACCATCGCCACGCTGGCCGAACTGGCGCTTTTGGGGGTCCCGGCATCGCGGCTGAAGCTCGTGTTCAACATGGTCGACGACGGCGTCGAGCTCGCGCAGGCTTTCGATACGGTGCTGGCGTTCATCGCCGAGCAGCCGCTCGCCATGGCGAACACAGCCTGCCGGCTGGGGGCCAACGAAATCTACGAACGGGTCAAGGGCACCGGGTCCGATCTGGCCAGGCTGGCCGCAGACGAGACCGACTACAAGGCGCTGATCGGCCGGGCCAGCGCTGCGGCCGACAAGCTCGCATTGGCTCAGAAGCTGGCGACCCGCCGGCTGGCGCGCGGTGTGGTGCCCGAACTCGACGCGTGCTTCGCCGCGCTGGGTCTGCTGCTGGCGCCGGCGCTGCCAGGGATGTCGACATCCGCGCCGTGAACGGGCCGACCACCGCCCGCGAGGCGCTGCTTGCCGAGCTCATCGGTGACGTGGCGCAGCTGATCAAGCGGATGGAGACATTGACACCGCTGATGGACGAGTCGCGCCAGGCGCTGGCGCACAGCAGCGTGCAACTGTCTAGCCAGGTCGCTGCCTTCGAAATTCGCATGGCAGCAATCACTGAGAACGCCAAGATCCAGGCGGTCAGGCACATCACCCACCGCACCGAGGAACTGGCGCAGCGAACGCGCGAAGAGCAGACGCGGGCCATGGCCGAATCTGCGCGCGACCTGTTCCGGACAGAGCTCACACCGGCGCTGCAGCGGCTGGCGATGCCACTCCAGCACCTGGTCGACCGGCTGGCGCATCCATGGCAAAGCTGGTTGACGCATGCGGCGACGGCTGCCGTCGCCGCAGCGGCGACTTGGTTGTTGGCGCTCTACGGGGGGTTTGGCTGATCGCGCCTCAGACGTTCGATCGGCCCGGCGCACCGCTATCGATCTGCGGCGGCCGGGCAGGGTCTCGCAGATCGACTCAGGTCTTCAACTTGCGCATCTCCTCGGCGAGCACCCACAGCGCGCGGTTCAGCGCGACGTTGCGGTCGATGCTGGCGACTTCGCGGGTGTGCATGCGTCGGCCTTGAACGGTGCGGCCGCGCAGGCCTCCGCGGGTGACATGCTCTTGAACCCGCTGCAGATTGGCCCAGACACTGTTGCCGGCATCCTCCGGCCGGCGGGCCTGCATCAGTTGCTCGGCGGTGATCGGCGCGGGCGGTTGGCCTTCTGCTTGTTCGCCATAGCGCAAGGTCAAGGCAGCGCGAGCAAACGCCCTCTCCTCCTCGGGCTTCAGTTCGATCGCCTTCATGGCGTCGGTGGATTCGTCGACGGCTTCGAAGTCGTCGAGTACCCGGAACGCGCCTTCGATGACCTCGCCTCGGATATCGCCTTTGTGCTTGATGCGAATGTCATTGGACACGTCGCCGACGACCATGCCATTTGTACAGATGAATCGGAATATTCCACTGAGCAGCTGGTACGAGCTGGCGCCGTCGTGGCTATTGATCAAGATGATCTCGTGCGCCTCCGGCTTGGCGTATACAGCGCCGGCAGTGTCGACTTCGCTGCGGTGCCGCATGCGGATCAGGTGCTTGGTGTACTCGGTCTTGCCTTCGATGCGGCTGCGCCCTTGCGCGACCATGAACGGCTCGAAGCCTTCGCGGTGCAGGCCGCGCAGCACGTCGATGGTCGGGATATACGTGTACCGCTCGGAACGGCTGGCGTGTTTGCCTTCGGCGAAGATCGACGGCGCTGCCCTGCGCATCTGGTCTTCGGACAGCGGCACTTCGCTGCGCAGCACTCTGGCGCTGTTGGCGAAGCGTGTGGCAAGTGTCGGGGTGGCGTACATGATGGAACTCCTTGATCGGATGGGATGTCGGGTGTGGCGACCCGCTCGGGCCGCCGGGTGTGGGGTGCTCAGGCCTTGGCCGTGCGTGGCTGTGCTTTGCCAGGTGCTGGATGCCTGGCCTCGGCGGCGTTCACCTCGTCGACGAAGGTGTGGCGCTCGCGCCGTGCATCGGAATCGGCCTTGCTGTCCAGGTAGTCGATCTCGTCGGCGCTGAAGTTCAGGCCGTAGACGTCAGCGCCTCCGGCGTCCTGGTAGTTGTTGTTGCGCAGCCGCCCGACGATGTTCACGTGGCTACCCTTGCCCAGGTACTCGGCGGCGTTCTCGGCCTGCCTGCCCCAGGCGGTCCAGCGGATCGAGGCCGCTTCTTCTTGGCGCTGCTCACCTGCGCCGCGTCGGGTGTTGCTGATGGCGATGAAGGTGGCGCGGGCGATCTTGCCGTCGCGGCCAGTGACGGTGTCCAGACGGACTGAACCTGCCAGGTGTGCGTTGCGTTGTTCGACTCGTACGAATGCCATGACGATCTCCTTGCATCGAAGGACCAGCCGGACACCGTCTTGGTGTTCCTCAAAAACCGTTCCTTCTGCTTGGACTCCTCGCTCCCGCCCACGGGCGGGAGCGAGGAGTCCAAGC
>JACSRM010000385.1 GCA_014879745.1 Burkholderiaceae bacterium
ACGCGCTGGGGCGAGAACAAGCCCGAGGACCATGTGCGCTACGCCCGCATCGACCTGATGGGCATGGTGCGCGAGGACCTGCTGTTCGACATGGCGCGCCATGTCGACTCGACGGTGCACCAGTTCGAGGAGTGGGGCCTGCCGATCATGAAGGACCCGAAGACCGGCCGCTACCTGCGCGAAGGCCGCTGGCAGATCATGATCCACGGCGAGTCGTACAAGCCGATCGTCGCCGAGGCGGCGAAGAAGTCGGCCGACAAGGTCTTCAACCGCATCTGCGTCACCCACCTGCTGATGGACGAAAGCCGCGACAACCGCGTCGCCGGCGCCGTCGGCTTCAACGTTCGCACCGGCAACTATCACGTCTTCAAGGCCAAGACGGTGATCTGCGGCGCGGGCGGCGCGTCCAACATCTTCAAGCCGCGATCGGTCGGCGAAGGGTCGGGCCGCACCTGGTACGCGCCGTGGTCGTCAGCCTCGGCCTACGGGCTGATGATCAACGCCGGCGCGAAGATGACGCAGATGGAAAACCGCATCGTGCTGGCGCGCTTCAAGGATGGCTACGGCCCGGTCGGCGCCTACTTCCTGCACCTGAAGACCTACACCCAGAACGGCCTCGGCGAGGAGTACGAGTCGAAGTGGTTCCCCGAGCTGCAGAAGATGGTCGGCAAGGAGTATCTCGACCCCGAGGCGTCGCACCTGACGCACCGGCCGATCCCGACCTGTTTGCGCAACCACTGCATCATCAGCGAGGTCAACGCCGGCCGCGGCCCGATCCACATGGTGACGATGCGCGCCTTCCAGGACCCGCATCTCGAGGAGGTCGGCTGGGAGAATTTCCTCGGCATGACGGTCGGCCAGGCGGTGCTGTGGGCGTCGACCGACGTCGACCCGAAGAACGAGAACCCGGAGCTGACGACCTCCGAGCCGTACGTGATGGGATCGCACGCGACCGGCTCGGGCGCTTGGTGCTCGGGGCCGGAGGACGTCTCGCCGCCCGAATATTTCTGGGGCTACAACCGGATGACGTCGATCGAAGGCCTGTTCGGCGCCGGCGACGCGGTCGGCGGAACGCCGCACGCGTTCTCGTCCGGATCGTTCACCGAGGGGCGGCTGGCGGCGAAGGCGGCGTGCAAATACATCGACGACGGCAAGGCCGAGGGCATCGTCGTCTCGCCCGAACAGATTGCCCGCCGCAAGGCGGAGATCTACAAGCCGCTCGAGCACTACAAGACCTATCGCAATGCGATCGTCGCCGGTTCGGTCAACCCGCACTACATCAACCCCAAGCAGGGGCTCGATCGGCTGCAGAAGCTGATGGACGAATATTGCGGCGGCGTGACCGTCAACTACATGACGAACGAGAAGCTGCTCAATATCGGCCTCAAGAAGCTCGCGATCATGGAGGAGGATCTCGAGAAGCTCGCCGCCGAGGATATCCACGAATTGCTGCGCGCGTGGGAGCTGAAGCACCGCCATCGCGCCGCCGAATGCGTGACGCAGCACACCCTCTTTCGCAAGGAGACGCGCTGGCCGGGCTACTATTACCGTGGCGACGCGATGAAGGTCGACGACGAGAACTGGCACGTGCTGACGGTCTCGCGGCGCGACCCGAAGACCGGCGAGTACACGATGGAGAAAGCGCCGTGCTACCACCTCGTCGCCGACAACGAGTAGCCGCCTGCGCCGGCCTCTGCCCATGTTGACCACTGCAATGCCGACCGTCGCGAGCCCGGTACCGACTGCGACGGCGGAGCCATCGTCGGTGAATATCATCGACAAGACCGACGCCGAGATCCGCGCGATCGCCGATCCGCTGTGGCGAGACCTCGTCAAGCACTCGAACGACGGCAAATACGGCGAGTTCGTCCGCAATTTCTCGGCGTCGCTCGCGCTCGCGATGGATCAGGTCGTCGCCGGCCATCAGTTCGCGAACAGCGAACTGGCACGCAACCTCGCCGCGGACGCCGACTATCTCGGCATCATCCGCCGCGGCGAGCACGTGACCGTGCTCTACCGCCAGCGCAGCACGAAGAAGCCGGGCGAATGGCTGGGACGGCTCGTCCTCGGCCACGAAGCGGGGGCGGTGAAGATCTTCGGTGCATCGATCTTTTGACGCGCCGGCCCGGACCCGACATGCCTGAAACCATCCGCGACGGCAAATACGTCGAGCTGACCTACAAGGTCGTCGACGCGAAGACCGGCCACGTGCTTACGAGCGTCGACTTCCCGCTCGGCTACGTGCACGGCCACAACGAGATCCTCGCCCCTTCCGTGCATCGCGAACTCGAGGGACGGTCGGCCGGCGAGGTCATCGAAGTGCCGATCGACGGCAGCCGCATCTTCGGTCCGCGCGACGAATCGCTCGTCTTCACCGACCGCATCGAGAATGTCCCCGAGGAATATCGGCAGGTCGGCTGCTCGATCCTGATGGAAAACGACCGCGGCCAGACGCGCAGCTTTCTCGTCACCTGGCTGGACGACGAGAAGCTCACCGTCGACGGCAACAATCCGCTGTGCGGCCGGGCGGTCGTCTTCACGCTGCAGATCCTTGCGGTGCGCGACGCCACCGAAGAAGAGACGCGGGCCGGCGGCGCGATCGCCGCCGGCGCCGGCATCGATCCGTCGCTGCTGCGTCCGGTTTGAGCGGCCGCAGCAGCGACACCTGCGAGTTCCATCACGCCACAGAGGTGACCCATGAGCGAACCACAAAAACCCGCGGCCCCGGTTCCCGACGGCCAGACCCGTTTCTTCACGACGCGTCAGATGGCGCCGAACGAAAAAGGCTTCGTCGGCTACGAGACCCTCTGGAAACCGTTTCAGAAGGAAGTCGAATACAAGACGCCGAAGAAGCCGTAGGCTCACGGCCACGGGATCAACCGCGAAGGAGTCCGTGTGGCCTGGATTTATCTGATTCTTGCCGGCTGCTTCGAGATCGGCTGGCCGGTCGGATTGAAGATGGCGCAGGCGCCCGAGACGCGCCTGGCCGGCATCGCGATCGCGATCGGCTTCATGAGCATGAGCGGCTGGCTGCTGTGGCTCGCGCAGCGGCAGATTCCGATCGGCACCGCCTACGCCGTCTGGACCGGCATCGGTGCGGCGGGCACACTCTTCGTCGGCATCCTGTTCTACGGCGATCCGGCGTCGTTCGCCAGATTCTTCGGCGTCGCGCTCATCATCGCCGGCGTCGTCACGCTCAGGCTGGCGCACTGAGCAGGAGGCGCCGACGGCTTGCGCCGACCAGCGCTTCGCAATTCGCGTTGCGGCGGCGCCTGCCGCGAACGATCAGACGATATCGCTGCTGTTGGCGCGGATGACGCCCGCCTTCTTCATCTTCTTCCACGCCGCGTCGAGCGAGCCGTTGGCGTCGATGCCGCGGGTCGCGTCCTCGAGGACGACGGCGGTGAAGCCGAGTTTGCGCGCGTCGAGCGCGGTCCACGCGACGCAGAAGTCGGTCGCGAGGCCGACGACGAAGACGCGCCGGATGTGCCTGTCCTTCAGATAGCCGGCCAGCCCCGTCTGCGTCTTGCCGTCGGCCTCGACGAACGCCGAGTAGCTGTCGACGTCGCTGTGATAGCCCTTGCGGATGACGAGCTGGGCCTTCGGGATCGACAGATCCTTGTTCAGCGCCGCGCCGTCGGTGCCCTGCACGCAATGGTCGGGCCACAGCACCTGCGTGCCGTAGCCAAGCTTGACGGTCTCGAACGGCTTCTTGCCGCTGTGCGCCGAGGCAAACGAGACGTGCCCCGGCGTATGCCAGTCCTGCGTCAGCACGACATTCTCGAACTTGGCGGCGAGCGCATTGATGATCGGTACCACCTCGTCGCCGTTCTTGACCTCGAGGCTGCCGCCCTTGGTGAAGCAGTTCTGCACGTCGACGACGATCAGCACGTCGCTCG
>JACSRM010000485.1 GCA_014879745.1 Burkholderiaceae bacterium
CGGCGATCATGTAGGTCACGGTCTCGAAGCCGCGGTGCGGATGGTCGGGGAAGCCGGCGATGTAGTCGTCGGGGTCGTCGCTGCCGAAGGCATCGAGCATCAGGAACGGGTCGAGCCGGCGCTGCAGCGGCTGCGTCAGTACGCGCGTGAGCTTGACGCCGGCGCCGTCGCTCGTCGGCGTGCCGGCGACGATGCGTTCCACGCTGCGCGGACGGGTCACGTCCTCGGTGGCTGCGGCGGCGGCGGGGGCGAAGGTGGTATTCATGGCCGAAGCTTCCTTTTTTCGGGTTGAGCGATCGGTGCTACATGGGGGCGATCTTCGCGTTTCACAGCCCCGGCGGTGCAGCCGGCGGCGGCCGACCCTGCGCGCGACAGCGACAATGCCAACCCATGCGCGAACGCATCGCCCTGTGGCTGAACCTGATCCGCTGGGACCGCCCGGCCGGCTGGCTGCTGCTGCTGTGGCCGACGCTGTCCGCACTGTGGATTGCCGCCGGCGGCTTCCCGGGCTGGCATCTGGCCGCGGTCTTCACACTCGGCACGATCCTCATGCGCAGCGCCGGCTGCTGCGTCAACGATGTCGCCGACCGCGAGTTCGACCGCCACGTCAAGCGCACCGCGCAGCGCCCGGTGACGAGCGGCAGGGTGAGCCCGCGCGAGGCGCTCACGGTCGGCGCCGTGCTCGCGCTGGCCGCCTTCGCGCTCGTGCTCACGACGAACGTCGCGACCGTCTCGTGGTCGTTCGTCGCGCTCGCGGTGACGCTCGTCTATCCATACAGCAAGCGCGTATTTTCGATGCCGCAGGCGGTGCTCGGCATCGCATTCAGCTTCGGCATTCCGATGGCCTTCGCCGCGGCGCAGGGCAGCGTGCCGGCGCTCGCCTGGTGGCTGCTGATCGGCAATGCGTTCTGGGTCCTCGCCTACGACACCGAATATGCGATGGTCGACCGCGACGACGATATCCGCCTCGGCATCCGCACCTCGGCGCTCACGCTCGGGCGCTTCGACGTCGTGGCGGTGATGGCGTTCTACGCGATCTATCTCGGCAGCTGGGGCTGGCTCGGCGCGCGCATCGGCCTCGGCTGGGGCTTCGCGGGCGGGCTCGCGGTCGCCGCGGCGCAGGCGATCTGGCACTACACGCTGATCCGCGGCCGCACGCGCGAGGGCTGCTTTCGCGCTTTCAAGCAAAACCACTGGCTGGGCTTTACGGTCTTCGCGGGCATCGTGCTCGACACCCTGCTGCGCGGCGCCTGACGCTTCAGGCGCCGAATTCGTCGCCGAGTTCGCGCGCCCGCTGCTGCGCTGCCCGCAGCGCGTTCACGATTGCGGCCTTGACGCCGTCGGCCTCGAGCGACTGCAGCGCGGCAAATGTCGTTCCGCCCTTGGAGGTGACGCGCTCGCGCAGCAGTTCGAGCGGATCGTCGCTGCGCAGCGCGAGTTCGGTCGCGCCGGCAAAGGTGGCGAGCGCGAGTTGCCGGCCGACGGCCGGCGCCAGGCCCATCGCCTGCGCGGCGGCCGTCATCGCCTCGGCGAAATAGAAGACGTAGGCCGGGCCCGAGCCGGAGAGCGCCGTCACGGCGTCGAGGTCCGCCTCGCGCTCGACCCACAGCGTGCGCCCGGTCGGCGCAAGCAGTTGCTCGACGCGCTCACGATCGGCGCCGGAGACCGCGCTGCGCGCATAGAGCCCCGCAATCCCCATGCCGATCAGCGCCGGGGTGTTGGGCATCGCGCGCACGATGCGCTCGCTGCCGGTGGCGCGCGCGATCGCTTCGCTGCGGATGCCGGCCATCACGCTCAGGTGCAGCGCCTGGCCGACATGCGCGGCGCACGGCGCGGCCGCTTCGGCAAACGACTGCGGCTTCACAGCCCAGACGACGAGGCCGGCGCCGGCGAGCGAAGCATCCGCCGCGGCGCGCGGTGCGAGGCGAAACGCCGCTTCGAGCTTGTCGCGCTGCGCGGCGAACGGCTCGACGACGACGATCGCCTCGGGCGCGACGCCGCTTTCGACCAGCCCGCCGATGATCGCGCTCGCCATGTTGCCGCCGCCGATGAATGCGATTTTCTCCATCCGGCCAGTGTAAGCAGGGCGGCGCGGCCGCGCACGCGGGGGTCGTGCCAAGGCGGGAGAATCGCTGACGCCGCGCGGCGCGGCCGGCGCTACGCTCGCGTGCGTGACCAGACCGCGGGGCCAGACGAACGTGAAGACCGATCCGAGCGCCATCGACAAGATCGACCGCAAGATTCTGCGCGTGCTGCAGGCCGACGGGCGCATCTCCAACCTCAGGCTGGCCGAGGCGGTGCACCTGTCGCCGACCGCGGTGCTCGAGCGCGTGCGGCGCCTGACGCGCGACCGCTACATCCTCGGCTACACCGCACGGCTCGACCCGGACAAGCTCGGCGCCGGGATGATGGTCTTCATCGAGGTCGTGCTCGACCGCACGACGCCCGACGTGATGAATGCCTTCAAGGCGGCGGTGCAGGTGCGGCCCGAGATCCTCGAATGCCACCTCGTCGCCGGCGATTTCGACTATCTGATCAAGACGCGCGTCGCTGATATGGCGGCCTACCGCGAACTCGTCGGCTCGGTGATGTGGTCGCTGCCGGGCGTGCGCGAGACGCACACCTACGCGGTGATGGAGGAGGTGAAGAACTCGACCTCGCTCGCCTTGTAGCGAGGCAGCGCGACGACCGGCTGTGCCTTGTGCCGATGCAACCTCTCGTCGCGCAGCATCATGTTGCGCGTATACGGTTTGTCGCGGCCCGAGAGTTGCAGCGCGACGCGCGTCACCACGTCGTGCGTCGGCAGTGTCGGCAGCATGGACGAGTTCAGCAGCAGCGCCGCGAAGACGCTCGCCACCAGCCAGCGCTGCGGATGCGCATGCGGCGGGTTGCCGAGCCCGAGGGCAAGGCTGCTCGCCAGTCCGCCGAGCAGATAGCCGAGGAACACTTCGCTCGGCGAATGCGCGCCCAGCTTGATCCTCGAGATTGCGACGAGCATCGCCAGCGCCAGCGCGAACGTCACGGCACCCAGCCGGATCCAGCGCGACCGATCGGCGGTGATGCTTCCGGCCAGCAAGGGCATGACGGCCGCCGCATGCATCGCGTGGCCCGAGAAGCCGGTGAAATTGAGCCTCGCACTGCCGATGCCCCAGCCGATGAAGGCGATCTTGCTCGCCGCCGTGATCCCGACCGCGAGCCCGACCATCGCCAGCCACAGTGCAGCGCGCCGCCCCTCGCCGGCCCAGACCAGCCAGGCGATGAGCGCGAAGGCGATCGGCAGCATCAACTGCATCTCGCCGAGGCGGCTGAGGAAATACCAGAAATCGGCGGGCAGCCGGTGAATCGTCGCGAAAAGCATGCCGCGCGATGGTAACCAGCCCCAAGGCCGGGCAAGCCGCGCCGCGCCGGTCGGAAGTCACGGCCTCGGCCAGGCCCGGTCCGCGGCGCCGCCGAATGCGTCCCGCCGGCCGCGAGCAGCGTGACGCATTGCACGGGCCGGCCCGCCACGGCGCCGGCCGTGGCGATGCGAGCGCACACTAGCTGGAGCGGGTGGGCGATCATCGCCATAATGCGGCGCAGGCATCGCCCCAGCCCGGCCACGCCGGCCGGGGCGCTGCGGCTTGCAGGGGCCCACGTTCTGGCGCGCCGGCTCAAGACAGCGCCGAATCAACCGACATCGTTCCATGGACATCACCCAACTGCTGGCGTTCTCGGTCAAGAACAAGGCGTCGGACCTGCACCTGTCGTCCGGCCTGCCGCCGATGATCCGCGTCCACGGCGACGTGCGCCGCATCAATGTCGAACCTCTCGAGCACAAGCAGGTGCACGAGATGGTCTACGACATCATGAACGACTCGCAGCGCAAGGCCTACGAGGA
>JACSRM010000439.1 GCA_014879745.1 Burkholderiaceae bacterium
CTGAAGGAATTCCGCGTCTCTGCCGATGTTGCCGCCGGCTATCAGCCGGGCGCGCAGTTGCCGGTCGCGCTATTCGCCGTCGGCCAGCGGGTGGACGTGCAGGGTACGTCGATCGGCAAGGGATTCACCGGCACGATCAAGCGCCACAACTTCGGCTCGCAGCGCGCCTCGCACGGCAACAGCCGCTCGCACAACGTGCCGGGGTCGATCTCGATGGCGCAGGATCCGGGGCGCGTGTTTCCGGGCAAGAAGATGTCCGGCCACCGCGGCGACGTGACGAAGACGGTCCAGAACCTCGACATCGTTCGCATCGACGAGGCGCGCCAGCTGCTGCTGGTGCGCGGTGCGGTGCCGGGGGCGAAGAACGGACATGTCGTCGTGCGCCCGGCGGTGAAGGCCAAGGCTGTGAAGGGAGCCCAGTGATGCAACTCGAGCTCCTCAACGATCAGGGCCAGGCGACGTCGAAGGTCGAAGCGCCCGACACTGTCTTCGCGCGCGACTACAACGAAGCGCTGGTGCACCAGATCGTCGTCGCCTTCCAGGCCAATGCGCGTCAGGGCACGCGGGCGCAGAAGGACCGCGCGACGGTCAAGCACTCGACGAAGAAGCCGTGGCGCCAGAAGGGCACCGGCCGCGCCCGCGCCGGCATGACCAGCTCGCCGCTGTGGCGCGGGGGCGGCCGCATCTTCCCGAACTCGCCCGACGAGAACTTCACGCACAAGGTCAACAAGAAGATGTACCGCGCCGGCATGGCCGCGATCTTCTCGCAGCTCGTGCGCGAAGGCCGGCTCGCGGTGGTCGATTCGATCACGGTCGATTCGCCCAAGACGAAGGCGCTGGCCGCCAAGTTCAAGGCGATGGGGCTCGACTCGGTGCTCGTCATCGCCGAACAGGTCGACGAGAACCTGATGCTCGCGTCGCGCAACCTCGCCAACGTGCTGGTCGTCGAGCCGCGCTACGCCGATCCGCTCTCGCTCGTGTACTACAAGAAGGTGCTCGTCACCAAGGGCGCGATGGAGCAACTGAGGGAGATGCTGGCATGAGCGCGGATCGAAAACTCAACGAGGGGCGCCTCGCACAGGTGCTGGTCGCGCCGATCGTCAGCGAGAAGGGCACGCTGGTCGCCGAGAAGCACAACCAGGTGCTCTTCAAGGTGCTGCGCAACGCGACCAAGCCCGAGATCAAGGCCGCGGTCGAGCTGATGTTCAAGGTCGAGGTCGAATCGGTCCAGACCGTGCAGCACAAGGGCAAGGTCAAGCGCACCGGAAAGACCATCGGCCGTCGCGACCACGTCAAGAAGGCGTATGTCGCGCTGAAGGCGGGGCAGGAGCTCAATTTCGTCGGAGAGGGCGCTTAAATGGCTGTCGTCAAAGTCAAACCCACCTCGCCCGGCCGGCGCGCCGTCGTCAAGGTGGTGCACGCGCATCTGTACAAGGGCCGCCCCGAGGCGTCGCTGCTCGAACCGCAGATGCAGAACGCCGGCCGCAACAACAACGGCCACATCACGATCCGGCACAAGGGCGGCGGGCACAAGCACCACTACCGCGTCGTCGATTTCGTCCGCAACAAGGACGGCATCCCGGCCAAGGTCGAGCGCATCGAGTACGACCCGAACCGCACCGCGCACATCGCGCTCGTGTGCTACGCCGACGGCGAACGCCGCTATGTGATCGCGCCGCGCGGGCTCGAAGTCGGCGCGACGCTCTTGTCGGGCGCCGAGGCGCCGATCAAGGCCGGCAACACGCTGCCGATTCGCAATATCCCGGTCGGCTCGACGATCCATTGCATCGAACTGCTGCCCGGCAAGGGCGCGCAGATCGCGCGCTCGGCCGGGACCGCCTGCACGCTGCTCGCGCGCGAAGGCATGTACGCCCAGGTGCGCATGCGCTCGGGCGAGGTGCGCCGCATTCACATCGACTGCCGCGCGACGATCGGCGAGGTCAGCAACGAAGAGCACAGCCTGCGCCAGTACGGCAAGGCCGGCGCCAAGCGCTGGAAGGGCATCCGCCCGACGGTGCGCGGCGTCGCGATGAACCCGATCGATCACCCGCACGGCGGCGGCGAGGGCCGCACCGGCGAAGGCCAGGTGCCGGTCTCGCCGTGGAACACGATGACCAAGGGCTATCGCACTCGCAGCAACAAGCGCACGCAGACGTTTATCGTCTCGCGGCGCAAGAAGTAAGGGGACAATGGAATGACCCGCTCACTCAAGAAGGGCCCGTTCGTCGATCACCACCTGCTTGCCAAGGTCGAGAAGGCGGTCGCGTCGAAGGACAAGAAGCCGATCAAGACCTGGTCGCGGCGCTCGACGATCCTGCCCGATTTCATCGGCATCACGATCGCCGTCCACAACGGCAAGCAGCATGTGCCCGTCTACATGACCGAGCAGATGGTCGGCCACAAGCTCGGCGAATTTGCGCTGACGCGCACCTTCAAGGGCCACCCGGCCGACAAGAAGGCCAACAAGAAGTAAGGGAATGACGACGATGGAAACCCGTTCAATCGTCCGTGGCGTTCGTCTCTCGGCAGACAAGGGCCGGCTGGTTGCCGACCTCGTCCGCGGACGGCCCGTCGACCAGGCGCTCAATATCCTGACGCTGACCCCGAAGCGGGCGGCCGGCATCATCAAGAAGTGCCTCGAGTCGGCGATCGCGAACGCCGAGCACAACGACGGCGCCGATATCGACGAGCTCAAGGTGAAGGCGATCTTCGTCGAGCAAGGTGCCACGCTGAAGCGCTTTTCCGCGCGCGCCAAGGGCCGCGGCAACCGCATCAGCAAGCCGACCGCGCACGTCTACATCACCGTCGGCAACTAAGGGCACGACATGGGACAAAAGATTCATCCGACCGGCTATCGTTTGCCCGTCACCCGCAACTGGTCTTCGCGCTGGTACGCGTCGAGCAAGAACTTCGCCGGCATGCTGGCCGAGGACCTGAAGGTGCGCGAGTTCCTGAAGGCGCGGCTGAAGAACGCCGCCGTCTCGCGCATCCTGATCGAGCGCCCGGCGAAGAACGCGCGGATCACGATCTACTCGGCGCGGCCCGGTGTCGTGATCGGCAAGAAGGGTGAGGATATCGAGAACCTGAAGGCCGAGCTGACGCGCCGCCTCGGCGTGCCGGTGGCCGTCAACATCGAGGAAGTGCGCAAGCCCGAGGTCGACGCCCAGCTGATCGCCGACAGCATCACGCAGCAGCTCGAGAAGCGCATCATGTTCCGCCGCGCGATGAAGCGCGCGATGCAAAACGCGATGCGCCTGGGCGCGCAGGGCATCAAGATCATGTCGTCGGGGCGCCTGAACGGCATCGAGATCGCGCGCTGCGAGTGGTATCGCGAAGGCCGCGTGCCGTTGCATACGCTCAAGGCCGATATCGACTACGGCTTCTCGGAAGCGAAGACGACGTACGGCGTGATCGGCGTCAAGTGCTGGGTCTATCGCGGCGACCGGCTCGCCAACGGCGAGTCGCCCGGCCTCGTCGCGCGGCCGGATGCCGAGGGCGACGACCGGCGTCCGCGCCGCGGCCCCCGTCCGGGCGCACCGGCGGGCCGTGGGCGTCCGGGGGGCGGTGCCGATCGCGGTGCGCCGCGATCGGCCGGGCCGGCCGATGCCGCGGCCGCGTCGCCTGCCGGTGTCGACGGCCCCAAGACCGGTGCCGTCAAACGAGTGCGCAAGGTGGCAGCGCCCGCCGCTCCTGCCGAGCCGAAAGAGGAGTAATCCAGCATGCTGCAACCAGCACGTCGCAAGTTCCGCAAGGAGCAAAAGGGCCGCAACACGGGCATCGCCACGCGTGGCGCGGATGTCTCGTTCGGCGACTTCGGCCTCAAGGCCACCGAGCGCGGCCGCATCACGGCGCGCCAGATCGAGGCCGCGCGGCGCGC
>JACSRM010000487.1 GCA_014879745.1 Burkholderiaceae bacterium
TTTGGGCGCCGAGAGCTATACGCCGTCCAATGACGACGGCTGATTGATCACATCGGGGAAACTTTGCAGGATTTCCTGATCCACGAGCGGCGAGTCCTGACGGACGAACTCGGCTTCCAGTTCCTCCGTCGGTGCCGATAGCCTGATGACGTCCCTGCGTTCGGATGCCTGTGCAAGGCATCGCAGGTCGCTACATCGGGCGGCGAACACGAGGCCTGTTCCGAGGTTTGACAGCAGGCCGGCCTGCAGGCCGCCAAAGCCGGCGACGAAGGCTCCGGCAGCTGCGAAGACATTGGCGACATAGACTTTGCGATAATCGGACCGCAGCCGCCCCAGATGCGCCTGCGCCAGTTGCCTCACCGTCAACAGGCCATCCAGGTCCGACTGCAGCAGCACGACGTCAGCGGCATCGTCGAGCAAGGTCGCAACCCCGCCGACGGAGATGCTGACGGCACTCGCGGCGATCGACGGCTGTACGCCGCGTGCCGTCCCGTCGCCGACCCAGATCGCTTGCCGGCTCAATTCGCGGATTGTCTCCGCCTTGGCCGACGCGTCGAGGCCGGCGATCACCGTTTCAATTCCGGCGCGCATGGCAATGGCGCGCGCCGATTTTTGCCGCGATTTGGCGAGATAGACAAAGCGGGCTTTGGGATTGCGCGCTTGCAGGGTCTCGACCACGGAACGCCCGAACGGGGCGCTGCGTTTGAAGGCGACGGCGCCGACGATCTTTCCCGCGCGCGTGATCCATAACGGGCGGAGATCCGGGTCGCTTGGATCGTGCTTCGGATCGGTGGTGATTTCCGCCTCGGCAAGCGCCGGCGCCAGGGTATGGGGGACGGCAAGTTCCATGTAATTGACGTAAGGCGTGGTCGCGACCTCCACTTCCACGCCGAATTCGTCTTCGAAGCGAATGGCACCGGCGACGCGGCGCCGGCGGAAAGTGTCGGGCAATACGATGCGGCGCTGCGCACTCGCCTTGCGCAGCGCGGCGGCGCGCGCATCGCCGCGCCTGGCGAACGCGGTCGTGGCAAGCCGGAGCGCCAGTTCATCGTCCCCGGCCGAGATGATGGCGGCCACCGCCACCTGCGACCGATCAAGGCCGGCGCTGTCGTCGAAGACGTAGACGTTGGCACCGAGCAGGCGATCGAGGGCATTAGGCGTCCGCAGCAGGATTCCCTGGCGCAAAGCCTCGGCGATCCCGGTGATTGCCGACAGCTGCGCGCTCAGCCGCGGTGCCGTGGCGTAGTCGGGACGGATGATCACCTGCGACATCCGCGGTATCCGCGTCAGCGCAAGGCTCAGGGCGGCGAGCGCCAGCGCCGGCTTGGCGTTGCGGTTGGCGATCCGTTCCGCCTCGGCGCTCGACGGCAGGTTGATGATGCGGCCGACGGGCAAGGCGGCCGAGACGACGCTGGCCGAGGATTGACCCGCCTTGCGGGCGACGCGGACGGCGAGAGAACCGGCGCGCAGGAAGGTGGAGGCGTAGACCCTGTCGCCCGGCACCTTATCGATTGCGCCCACCACGCCGGTCAGCATGTCTTCGTCGACGGCGCCGAGCCCCTCGGCAACCACGCCATCCACCGGAATGTAGTCGCCGGTTCGCAGGTGGATGACGTCGCCAGCGGACAGGCGATCGATGTCGACCCGCCGTTCGATGCCGCTGTCCTGGCGCAGCCTCGCCCAGACGAAGCGACGGCGGGAATTGCCGAAGAGCCGTTGATCGCAGCCGAACACCAGCCGCTGTGACAGGTGCGGCCAGCTCTGCATGAAGACCGCCATCACCGTCGCCGAGAGCGGCATCCCGCTCCACAGCATGAAGGCGAGGCCGACCGAATAAAGCATCGGCAGGCCGATCTCGCCGCGCGACAGCTGCCGGGCCGCCTGGAGCAGATTCGGCAGGGCGTAGAGCGTCACGCCGAGCAGCGCCAAGGGTCGCAGCGCCGGACGGAGATAGCGGGCCGCCAGGGCCAGTCCGAGGAGTCCACTCGCCGCGACCAACTTCTTCGACGACAGCGGTGGCGTCGCCTCCGTCAGCACCGAGCGCCACGCCTCTTCGAATGCGACCACCAGACGGGATGCATCGATGAGTTGCGGATCGAAGCGTACCCGGACACGGCCGGTCAGCGCGTTGATCGTCAGCGTTTCGACGCCATGGATCGACGACAACGCCGTCCGCAGGCGGTGCAGGACATCGCGGCGACGACGCAGCGCCGGGTGCGAGAACAGCAACCGGCCATCGCCGGATTGGCTGACCCGCCATGTCGTCAGTGCATCGCCATGGCGGCTCACCTGCACGGTTTCGGCGACGGGTCCGACGAGGCTGAGCGCCGCGACGCGGCGCGCCAATCGCGCCTGGTTCTCCGCATCGCCGGACGGCGCTCCACGCAACGCCGCAGCCATCTTCGCCCATGCCGCCGCGGTGTTCGCCGCGGCATCGAGGCGGACGTCGATCTGCCCCGTCTGGCGGCGAAACGTCACCGCGGCCACCTCGCCGACGCCGAAGGCACGGCATAGGAACTCTCGCGCCATTGCCTCTGCCACGGGATCAACCAGCGCGGGGCTCTCGATCAGCAAGCGGGCCGGCTGGAGCCGGACGATCTGCCCAAGCGGCGTCGATGCCGGAGGATTGACAGCCGCAGCTTCGATCCCTCTGCGGCGGGCATGCGCGCTGGCACCTTTCGGCATCGAAGCGGCCTCCAAACTGAACCTATAGAAGTGATTGACTTTAGGCCTGCCGTCATTAGGTTGTCACAATCTTTTTTTGCGCCAGGGAAATTCCATGGGAGATGAAGAGGCGCCGACGCGAGCGTCCGGACGTCGATTGAAATTCGGGGCGAAGAGGAGGGACGACAGCCTGGGCTTCGCACCGGAAGGGTCGGGGAAAGCCGGGTTTCCGGCGACGCCTGCCCGATCGCATCCTTCTCCCCTTACGATCGGCGAGCAGTTTGCCGCAGCCTATGCTGCCGTCGCCCGTGCCACACTCCTGGGTCTGGAAGCGCTGCAGGACTGGCGGACTGAGCGACGGCTGACGGCGTTGCGCGGGATGCGTTCCCGAGCGGCGGCTCCAACCAAGAGGAATGACCTCCCATGACGCGAGCCACATCATCGCCTGCCGCCAGGCGCAACGATGCCTTCGCCAACGTCAAGACGGCGCCGGGGCCGGTTCCGCCAAGGAAGGGCGCAAGACTGCACGTGGTGCCGCAGGTGGCCGTCGCGTGGGAGGACCCGGCAATACCGATCGTCAAGATCGTCAGCCCAGCGGCCTTTGCCGATGCCCGGGGGGCCGTCGCACGCAATTTTTACGCGCGGGCCTTTGCCGTGGCGGGCGTCAAGAGCGTTTCTGTCGACTCGGCGGAGGGACATGCCGAAGTTCGCTTCGATCAGGGTCGTTGCGATCCGAAAACCCAACTTGGCCGGCTTGCCGCGGCGTTCAGGCATGCCGCACCGGCCGTGGGGCAGAAGATCGTGGCGGCGGACTATCTCGGCCGCGATCCCCGCCTGCAGCTCTTCCGCTATGGCGACTGGATATCAACCTGGGTGGTCAAGCACGAGATCCCCGGCCGGATCCGCCTCTGCAACCCGGCCCTGTTCCGCCGCCGCGAGCTGCGCCAGTCGATCGAGGGCGAGTTGACCAACGCGCTCGGTATCGATCGCTTCTCGACGCAGGAGCTGACCGGCAGTGTGCTGATACACTACAATCCCAAACAGATTCAGAAGAACCAGATCATCGAGATTCTCGACGCCGCGCTGGCGAAGGCAGACGACAATGGCCCGTCGCCCCTTGATCTCGATCTGCCCATTTCCACCGCATCGCTGATCCTTGCCGCGGTCAGCCGC
>JACSRM010000503.1 GCA_014879745.1 Burkholderiaceae bacterium
TAGCGGCGCAGCGGCGACGTCGCCCAGGTGTAGTGCGCAACGCCGAGGCCGGCGTGCGGCGCCGGCTTCGTGCCCATCCGCACCTTGACGCCCGGCAACATGCTTGCCTGGCTGCGGTAGATGGCGGGAACGCCATGCTCGGCGAGCCAGCCACCCCAGTGGCTGTTGGCGAGGATCATCGCCTCGGAGACGATGAGGTCGAGTGGCGCGCCGCGCCGGCGCGTCGTGATCCGCACCGGCTCGTCGCCGCGCGGCGCATGCGCATCGTCGTCGCGCAAGAGGTGAAAGCTGTAGTCCGGGCGCGTGAAGACCTCCGGCTTGCCGCGCACCGCCTCGCGCTGCGCCTTCAGATGAAGCGCAAGGCGAAATCCGAATGCGAGCTCGGCGGCGTGCGCGTAGCCGGCCGGCGCGCTGCCGGTGAGCGACGCTTCGGTGATCACGTCGTCGAGCCGGTCGTGGCGCAGGTTGTCGGCGATCATCACCCGCTCGAGCGCGGTGCGGCTCGACTTGATCGCGAGTGTCTCCTCGTCGAATTCGGTATACAGCGACACCGCCGGGCACGCCTGCCCGGCGGCCAGCGTATAGCGCGCGACGACGTCGTCGGGCAGCATCGTCAGCTTCCAGCCCGGCATATAGACGGTCGAGAGCCGCTCGCGGGCGATCTTGTCGAGCGCCGAATCGGGCGCGAAGGCGAGCCCGGGCGCCGCGATATGGATGCCGAGCGTGACCGTGCCGCTGCCCAGACCCTGCACCGAAAGCGCATCGTCGATCTCGGTCGTCGCCGAATCGTCGATCGAGAAGGCCGCGACCGGGGCGAGCGCGAACTCCTCGGCGATCGCCGGCGGCGCCACCTGTGGGAATGCGGTGCCGGCCGGGAAATTCTCGAACAGGAAGCGCCGCCAGTGAAACTGGTAGGGGCTGTCGATCGCGCCCGCCGCGGTCAGCAGATCGAGCGGGGCGCGCTGCGAGCGTTTCGCTGCCTCGACGACGGCCTTCGTTTCGGGCGCATTCTTGTCCGGCTTGAAGAGAATCTTGTAGAGCTGCTCGCGCACCGGCGCCGGGCAGACGCCGGCCGCGAGTTCGGCGGCCCAGGCATCGACCTGCGCCGCCTGCTGCTTCTTGCGCTCGATGCCGAGCAGCGCGGCCTTTACCGTCTCCGCCGGCGCCTTGCGGAAGTTGCCGCGGCCCAGGCGCCTGAAATAGTGCGGCGCACCGAACAGTGCGAACAGCATCGCCGCCTGCTGCTCGGTCGTCGCGCCCTCGCTGAAATAGTCGCGCGCCAGGTCCGCGAAGCCGAAATCGCCGGCCGGAGCGAACTCCCACGCGATATCGAGGTCGACTTCGGCGGCGAGCGATTGGCCCGCGGCCAACACCTCGGCCGGCTGCGGCTGCTCGAAACGCAGCATCACCGACGCCGCCTTGACCTTGACGCGCTTGCCCGAGTCGAGCTCGATCTGCAGCGACGCCTCCGTCGCCGCAAGCACGCGCCCGGCGAAGAACCGGCCCGCTTCCTCGTAGAGGGCATTCATATCTGCATTCTCACGTCATCGTGCGCCAGGCCGAGGAAGTCGAGGATGTTCGGCAGGTGGTCGTCGAAGTCCGAAAGCGCATGGTCGCCGGCTTCGAGCAGCTTGACGCGAGCGGGTTCCACGCGCGCCGTCATCTCGCGCCAGTCGAGCACCTCGTCGCCCTTGGCGATGATTGCGAAATAGCGCTCGGGATGCGTGAGTGCGCCCGGGGTGAGATCGCGCAGCGCATCCACATCCTCGGCGCGGAACTCGAAGCGTTCGTCGCTGTGCCAGGCCTGCAGCGTGCCGATAGTCCCGGCCAGGTCACGCGCCGGGTTCACCGCCGGATTGAGCAGCACCGCACGACACGCCGGGCCGAGTCTTTCGGCGACCGTCATCGCATAAAAGCCCCCGAGCGAACTGCCGACGATGCCGGTCGTCTCGCGCGGCCAGGCCTCGACCTGCGCCAGCACGTCGCGCAGCGCGCCGCGTGGCGAAGGCGGCAGTTGCGGGCAATGCCAATGGACGGCGGGTCGATGCGCCGCGAGCCAGGCCGCGAGGCGCCGCGCCTTGAACGACTGCGGCGACGATCGAAAGCCGTGCAGATAGAGCAGGTGGCTGACGGGCCGGCGCGCGGTCATGGGCGAAACACTATCCGCGCTCGTCAGCCGCGCGCGCCAAGCGCCGCAAGCAGCCTGGCGTGAATGCCGCCGAAGCCGCCGTTGCTCATGCACAGCACATGGTCCCCCGGCCGCGCGGCGGTCACCACCGCGTCGACCAGCGCGTCGATGCTGTCGCATACGCGCGCCTGCGGGCCGAGCGGCGCGAGCGCCTCGGCGGCGTCCCAGCTCAGGCCGCCGCTGTGGCAGAACGCGAGGTCCGCCTCTTCGAGCGCCCACGGCAGTTGCGCCTTCATCGCGCCGAGTTTCATCGTATTCGAGCGCGGCTCGAAGACGGCGAGGATGCGCGGGCGATGCGCGGAGAGGGCCAGCTCTTCGGCGTCCACGCTGCGGCGCAGGCCGTTGATGGTGGTGCGGATCGCCGTCGGGTGATGCGCGAAGTCGTCGTAGACCTTCACGCTGCCCGCTTCGCCGCGCAGTTCCAGGCGCCGCCGCACATTCTCGAAGCTCGCGAGCGCGCCGGCCGCGACCTCGGGCGCGACGCCGACGTGATCGGCGGCGGCGATCGTGGCCAGCGCATTCAACTGGTTGTGCTCGCCGAGCAGCCCCCACTCGACGTGCGCGATCCGCAGGCTGCCGCGCAGCACGTCGAAGTCGTGCGCATCGCCGCGCGCGCGCAGCATGCCGGGCGCCTCCTTGCGGTCGCCGAAGCGCACCACCTCGCTCCAGCAGCCGCGCGCGAGCACGCGCGCCAGGCTCTCGTCGCGAGCGTTGACGACGAGCCGGCCACTCGCCGGCACGGTGCGCACGAGGTGATGAAACTGGCGCTCGATGGCGTCGAGGTCGTCGAAGATATCGGCGTGGTCGAACTCGAGGTTGTTCAGCACCGCGGTGCGCGGCCGGTAGTGGACGAATTTGCTGCGCTTGTCGAAGAACGCGGTGTCGTATTCGTCGGCCTCGATGACGAAGAGCGGCCGCGCGCCCTTGCCCGCGCCGCCCAGGCGGGCCGAGATGCCGAAGTTCAGCGGCACGCCGCCGACCAGGAAGCCCGGCGCGAGGCCCGCCTTTTCCAGTACCCACGCAAGCATCGCCGTCGTCGTCGTCTTGCCGTGGGTGCCGGCGACGGCGAGCACGTGGCGGCCGTGCATCACATGCTCGGCAAGCCACTGCGGACCGCTCGTATAGGCCGCGCCGGCGTCGAGGATCGCCTCCATCAGAGGGTTGCCGCGGGTGACGACATTGCCGACGACGAACAGATCCGGCGCGACCGCGAGCTGATCGGCGCCGAAACCCTCGATCAGCTCGATGCCGAGCGCGCCGAGCTGATCGCTCATCGGCGGGTAGACGTTCGCATCGCAGCCGGTGACCTTGTGACCGGCTTCGCGCGCCAGCGCGGCGAGCCCGCCCATGAAGGTGCCGCAGATGCCGAGGATGTGGATGTGCATGACAGTCGAAGGTCGATGTGCGGCGGCGAGCGTTCGCCGTGCAATGGCAACGCGTGCGCCGCGCCGTCAGCCCGCTGGCGCTTGCAACGCTTCGCGCGCGGCGGCGAAGGTTGCGTCGAGCTCGGCCGGCCCGTGCGCGGCACTGACGAACCCGGCTTCGTAGAGCGCCGGCGCGAAGTAGACGCCGCGCTCGAGCATGGCGTGGAAGAAGGCGTTGAAGCGTTCCTTGTCGGTGGCCATCACTTCGCCGTAGTTCTGCGGCAGCATGTCCTCGAAGGAGCGGGTGAAGAAGAAGCCGAACATGCCGCCCAGGCTGTCGCCGCACATCGGCACGCCGGCGTCGCGCGCCGCGGCGAGCAGCCCGGCGACGAGCGCGCGCGTATTGCCGGCAAGCGCATCGAAGAAGCCGGGGCGCTGGATCTCGCGCAGCGTCGCCAGGCCGCAGGCGGTCGCGACCGGGTTGCCCGACAGCGTCCCGGCCTGGTAGACCGGGCCGAGCGGCGCGAGGTTTTCCATCACCGCACGCGACGCGCCGAATGCGGCCAGCGGCATGCCGCCGCCGATGACTTTGCCGAATACGCTCATATCGGGCGCGAAGCCGGGCAGGGCCTGGGCGAACAGGCTCTGCGCGCCGCCGAGTGCGACGCGAAAACCCGTCATCACCTCGTCGAAGATGAGCAGCGCGCCGTGCGCGCTGCACAACTCGCGCAGCCGCTGCATGAAGGGCAGGGTGGCGCGCACGAAATTCATATTGCCGGCGATCGGCTCGACGATCACGCACGCGATCTCGCCGCCCTGCAGCGCGAACGCTTCTTCGAGCTGGGTGACGTTGTTGTATTCGAGGACGATCGTATGCTGCACGACCTCGGGCGGCACGCCGGCACTCGTCGGATGGCCGTGCGTTGCGAGGCCCGAGCCGGCCTTCACGAGCAGCGCGTCGGCGTGGCCGTGGTAGCAGCCTTCGAACTTGATCAGCTTTGCCCGCCCGGTCGCGCCGCGCGCGAGGCGGATCGCGCTCATCGCCGCCTCGGTGCCGGAGCTGACGAGGCGGATCTGCTCGACGCTCGGCACGAGCTTCAGGATCTCCTCCGCGAGTTCGACCTCGCGTTCGGTCGGCGCGCCGAACGACAGGCCGCCGCGCGCCGCGCGCTCGACCGCCTCGAGCACCGCCGGGTGGCCGTGGCCGAGAATCATCGGCCCCCACGAGCCGATGTAGTCGATGTAGCGCCGGCCATCGGCGTCCCACAGGTACGGGCCTTGCGCGCGGGCGATGAAGCGCGGCGTGCCGCCGACGGCGCGAAACGCACGCACCGGCGAGTTGACGCCGCCCGGGATGACCTGCTGCGCGCGCGCGAAGAGGGCGTCGCTCGCGCCGTGTCCGCCGCGATCAGTGGACATGGCGCGGGTCGCGCGGCAGCGACTCGCCGCCGCCGTCGTCTTCGTCCCGATCCTCCTCGTCCTCGGGTGCGAGCGCCCAGAAGAAGCGGTCCGGGATGACGTTGCCCATGCCGGGGCGAAAACCGGCGTCGAGCGCCTGGTCGAGAAACGCGAGCGCCTCGCCGACCGCGGCGTGCAGTTCGGCGCCCGACGCGAGCAGCGCGGCGAGCGCCGCCGCCAGCGTATCGCCGGCGCCGACGAAGGCGACGTCGAAGCGCTCGAACTTCTCGCCCGTCACCGCGCCCTGCGGCGACGCGAGGACGTTGTCGACGTACTGCTCGGCGCCGGCCGCGGCCGGCAGCAGCATGCTCGTGACGAGCACGAAGCGCGCGCCGTGGCGGCTCGCCGCGACCGCGAGTTCGCGCGCCGAGGCCGGGCGCTCGCTGCTCCAGTCGGGCAGCAGGAAGTCGGTCAGCGTCTGGTGGCTGCCGACAAGCACCTCGGTCTGCGGCAGGACGAGCTCGCGAAACGCGTCCAGGTACGCCTGCTGGTCGTCCTCCTCGATCCAGGCGAGGTTGGGCAGGTACGAGACGAGCGGCACGTCGGGATAGTCCGACAGCACCTCGGCGACCGCGCTGACCGCCTCGGCCGAGCCGAGGAAGCCGACCTTCCAGGCGCTGATCGTCACGTCTTCGAGGACGCTGCGCGCCTGCTCGACGACGACCTCGGGGTCGAGCGTGCTGTGCTCGAAGATCTCGGCCGTGTCGCGCAGCACGACCGAGGTCACGACCGGCAGCGCGTGCGCGCCCATCGCCGCGATCGTCGCGATGTCGCCGGCGATGCCGCCGGCGCCGGTCGCGTCGCTCGCATTGAAGCTCATCACGCAGGCCGGTGGCGGCTGCTCTTGAAGCGCTGGCGTGCCGGCGTCGTCGGCTTCGGTGGCGGGGGTGGGTGGCATGGCAGGCGGCCCTGGGGTCGGATCGGCGGCGCGCTTGCGCGTTCCGGCGGATGGCAAAAGGTCCGGCAATCCTCCCCTGCGAACCTCTAGCGAATGGTGAGGAATGTTGCCTATGTCTCTACGACTGATTGATTTTTTGCAGAGTGCCGTGGCTACAATCTTTTCCCATTGTAGTGAAGCGGCGGTAGCGACGTGAGCGAATATCGGACCTGGATGTGCCTGATCTGCGGCTGGATCTACGACGAGGCGGTGGGCGATCCGGAACATGGCGTCGCCCCCGGAACGCGCTGGGAGGACGTGCCGATGAACTGGACCTGCCCGGAATGCGGTGCGCGCAAGGAAGATTTCGAATTGGTTCAGATTTGACGCGACGCTGCCGATAACAGCCCAGGAGGGCGCGCCAGGGGGCGAGCCTTGTGTCCGTCGAGGAGGATGTCCGGTGAGCAACGAAGCGTCGGCTGCAGCGCCGATCCAGGCCGCCCGCGTGCTGGTCATCGATGACAGCAATACGATCCGGCGCAGCGCCGAAATCTTCCTGCGCCAGGGCGGTTACGAAGTGTTGCTCGCGGAGGATGGGTTCGACGCCCTCTCCAAGGTCAACGACCACGATCCCGACCTGATCTTCTGCGACATCCTGATGCCGCGCCTGGACGGCTACCAGACCTGCGCCATCATCAAGCGCAACCCGCGCTTCGCGGCGGTGCCGGTGATCATGCTGTCGTCCAAGGATGGCCTCTTCGACAAGGCGCGCGGCCGCATGGTCGGCTCCGACGACTACCTCACCAAGCCGTTTACCAAGGACCAGTTGCTGCAGGCGGTCGAGCAGCACAAGCGTGCCGCCGTCGCCTGAGCGAGCCTCGACCGACGCGACCCGAGCACGCCCGCCAGCGCCAGCAGACCGAGGATACGAAGCCATGGGAATCCAGAAGATCTTGGTGGTCGACGATTCGAAGACCGAACTGCACTTTCTCTCCGACGTCCTGACCAAGCGCGGCTACCAGGTGCGCACCGCCGAGAACGGCGAGGACGCGATGCGCCGTCTCGGCGAGGACAAGCCCGACCTGATCCTGATGGACGTCGTCATGCCGGGGCAGAACGGCTTTCAGCTCACGCGCTCGATCACGCGCGACGCGCGCTTCACCGGCGTGCCGGTGATCATGTGCACGAGCAAGAACCAGGAGACCGACAAGGTCTGGGGCATGCGCCAGGGCGCGCGCGACTACATCGTCAAGCCGGTCGATGCCGACGAACTGGTGAAGAAGATCAAGGCCTTCGACTGAGAAGCCCCGTCCCATCCACGAGCCGACCGATTCGATGGCCAACAAGGAAGCCTTGCGTGAACTCCAGACCCGGCTCGCCGAGCGGTTGAAGTCGGTGCGTGCGGAGGTTCCCGGCGTCTCCTGGCTCGCCGTCGAATGCGCCGGCCGCGGCTTCCTGCTGCCGCTGCACGAGGCGGGCGAGATCTTCGCGATGACGCCGATCGTTCCGGTCGCGCACGCCAGGCCCTGGTTTCTCGGTGTCGCGAACCTGCGCGGCGGGCTGCACGGCGTCGTCGACCTGGCGGCCTTCCTCGGGATCAAGGGCGGCGATCGCCCGGCCGAGCCGGCGCGAGAGCGCGTCCAGCTCGTCGCCTTCAATGCCGCGCTCGACGTCAACTGCGCGCTGCTCGTCGACCGGCTCGCCGGCTTGCGCCGGGCGACGCAGATGACGCCCGAGGCGGACGCGCCATCGGCGCGGCCCGATTTCGTCGGTGACCGCTATCGCGACGATACCGGCCGCGTCTGGCAGGAACTGCGGCTTGCCGAACTGGCGCGGCACGAATCGTTTTTGAGGGTCGTCGACTGATCCCCCGGGGCCGGTGCGACGCGAGCATGAGGACTTCGACATGGGTCTGATGGACAGGATCAAGGGCTTGGGCAACGGCGGTGCGCGCAGCGGCGCGGGCGCGGGGCTGGCCGGCGGATTCAGCGAATCGCAACTCGTCGGCGCCGGTGCCGGTGCCGGTGCGGGCGGCGGTGGCGGCGTGCTGCTGCATGCGTCGCGCGCCGAGGCCGAAACCTACCAGGCGCAAAGCGGGGCGACGCTGCAGGATACCGAGGCGGCCGATACGTCGATCATCACCGAAGCGGCGCCGAGCGAGCTGAATGCCTACGCCGACGCCGCCGATGCGCAGCCGGCCGCGCCGGCCGAGGTCTCGGCGCTGCCCTTCATCGGCGGCAAGCCGCTCGCCGCGCAGCAGCGCATCCTCGGCGCGACGGTCTTCGTCGGCATCGCCGGGCTGCTTCTGATGATGTTTCTGGCGCTCAATTCGGCGAGCAAGAATGCGACCCAGCTCAATGCGAGCGGGCAGGCGTTGATGCAGTCGCAGCGCCTCGCAAAATCGGTCTCGCAGGCGGCGATCGGCAACGCGAAGGCATTCGGCGAGGTGCGCGAAAGCTCCGAGGCGCTGGCGCGCACCGTCTTCGGCCTGCAGCGTGGCGACGACCAGATCGCCGCCGCGCCGCAGGAGGTGCAGGAGGCGATCGCGCCGCTCGTGCCGCTCGTCGAGCGCGCGACCGCCAACGCCGGTGTCGTGCTCGCGCACCAGCAGGTCCTGACCCAGGTCGGCCAGGCGCTGCAGGCGATCAACCGCCAGACGTCGGCACTGCTGCAGACCGCCGAAGGCATCTCGCTCATCAAGCTGCAGCAGGAGGCCTCGGCCTCGGAGCTGTCGGCCGCCGGGCAACTCGTGATGCTGACGCAGCGCATCGCCAAGAGCGCGAACGAATTTCTGACTGCCGATGGCGCGAGCGCCCAGGCCATCGAACTGCTCGGCAAGGATCTGGCGTCGTTTCGCGCCATCGCGCACGGCCTGCTCGAAGGCAGCGGCGAGCTGCGCCTGCCGCCGGCACGCGACCCGCAGTTGCGCGCGAGCCTCGCCACGCTCCTGAAGCAGTACGAAGAGACGCGCGCCCAGGCGGCGCCGATCCTCGACAACCTGCCCGGCCTGCTCGCCGTGCGCAAGGCGCAGGCGGCGATCGTCGCCGAAAGCGAAGCGCTGCGCCAGGGCCTCGAAGTCGTGCAATCCCAGTTGAGCGGGCAGGGCGGCTTCTCGGGCCCGACGCTGCTCGCGATGGCGGCCTTCGCGGTGCTGCTGCTGGCCGGCGCCTGGGGTTTCCTGCGCCTGTACATGTTCGACCAGTCGCAGCGCGCCGTGGTCGCCGAGACGCAGCGCCTGCAGGCCGAGCGCATGGAGCAGGAGGCCAAGCGCGTGAACGACGCGAATCAGGCGGCGATCCTGCGATTGATGAACGAACTGCAGTCGGTCGCCGAAGGCGACCTGACGCAGCAGGCGACGGTGACCGAGGACATCACCGGCGCGATCGCCGACTCGGTGAACTACACCGTCGAGGAGCTGCGCACGCTCGTCTCGCAGGTGCAGGGCACGGTCGGGCGGGTGACCGACACGACGCAGCAGGTCGAGGCGACGTCGACCGAGCTGATGGCGGCGTCGAGCGAGCAGCTGCGCGAGATCCGCGACACCGGCGAGTCGGTGCTGCAGATGGCCGGCCGCATCAACGATGTGTCGGCCCAGGCGCAGCAGACGGCGCAGGTCGCGCGCCAGTCGCTCGCCGCCGCCGAGTCGGGCCTGCACGCGGTGCAGAACACGATCGGCGGCATGAACTCGATCCGCGACCAGATCCAGGATACGTCCAAGCGCATCAAGCGCCTGGGCGAATCGTCGCAGGAGATCGGCGAGATCACCGAGCTGATCTCCGACATCACCGAGCAGACCAACGTGCTCGCGCTGAACGCCGCGATCCAGGCCGCATCGGCCGGCGAGGCGGGGCGCGGCTTCTCGGTCGTCGCCGAGGAAGTGCAGCGGCTGGCCGAGCGCTCCGGCGACGCGACGCGCCAGATCGCCGCCCTCGTCAAGACGATCCAGACCGACACCCAGGACGCGGTCGGCGCGATGGAGCGCAGCACGCAGGGCGTGGTCGAGGGCACGCGGCTGTCCGACGCGGCCGGCACGGCGCTCGGCGAGATCGACCGCGTCTCGCGCCAGCTCGCCGAGCTGATCGGGCAGATCTCGAACCAGGCGCTGTCGGAGGCGAAGTCGGCGAATGTCGTCGCCGCCAACATCCAGCACATCTTCGCCGTCACCGAGCAGACCGGCGAGGGCACGCGATCGACGGCGCAGATGGTGCGCGAGCTGTCGAAGACAGCCGAGGAACTGAGCCAGTCGGTCGCGCGCTTCAAGATCAGCTGAGCGAGCGCTCGAGCCTTCCTCCGATTCACTTCGCGACAGCCACCGATGGACAGCCCACGCGCCGACAGCGACCGCCAAGTACCGATCGACCTGAGCGCCCTGGCCTGGGTCCACGACGAACTGCGCCGCTCGCTCGAAGCGGCGCACAAGGCGCTGCGCCGCTTCATGAAGGATTCGGATACCGTCTTCGACGCCGATACCGACGATGTCGATCCGGCCGTCCTGCGCAGCGCGCGCCAGCAGCTCCACCAGGGCGTCGGCGCGCTCGAACTCGTCGGCCTGCCGGCCGCAGCGCTCGTGCTGCGGGCGAGCGAAGCGGTCGTCCAGCGCCTCGTCGCCAGGCCGCGCCGCGTCAGCGCGCGTACGGTCGACGCGATCGAGCATGTCTCGTTCGCGCTGCTCGACTATATCGGCCGCCTGCTCGCCGGCAAGCGCGTCTCGGCGCTGTCGCTGTTTCCCCAGTACCGCGCGGTGCAGGAGCTCGCCGGCGCCGAACGCATCCACCCGTCGGACCTCTGGGTCAGCGACTGGCGCTGGATGGCGCTGCCCGACGATCCGACTGCCCAGCTGCTTGCAACCGATGCGCGCAGCGAGCAGTTGCTCGAGCAGCAGCTGCTCGGCCTGATGCGCGCCGGCAGCGGCGACAAGCGCGCCGCCGCGTTCGATCGCATGAGCCAGGTCTGCGCCGGGCTCGGCGCCGGCACCTCGCAGCCGAAGGCGGCGACGCTGTGGAAGCTTGCCGCGGCCGTCTTCGAGGCGCAGGCGCAGGGCCTGCTCGAGCCCGACGTCTTCAGCAAGCGCGCCGCATCGAGGCTGCTGCCGCAGTTTCGTATCTTCAACGGCGGCAGCGACGAGGTCTCGGATCGCCTCGCCCAGGATCTGCTCTTCTTCTGCGCGCAGGCCGCCGCCCCCGCCGCCGGCCGCAGCGCGCCGCGGCTCGACGCCGTGCGCCAGAACTACGACCTCGGCACCGAGCCTGCGGCGGACTACAACGCAAGCGTCCTCGGCCGCTTCGACCCGGCCCTCGTCACGCAGGCCAAGAAGCGCGTGACGAGCGCGAAGGATGCCTGGGGTGCGGTCGCGGGCGGCGATCTGCATCGCCTCGCCGGCCTCTCCGAGCAGTTCTCGCTGGTCGGCGATTCGCTGCGGCGCCTGATTCCGGCCGGCGAGCTGCTCGCCGACGAATTGCAGACGACGATCACGCAGGCGCAGCATTCCGGCGCCGCGCCGGCCGCGCCGCTGGCGATGGAAGTGGCGACCAGCCTGCTGTTTCTCGAGGCGACGCTCGACGACGGCGAATTCGACGGCCCCGAGCAACGCGAACGGGTCGGCAAGCTCGCGCAGCGGATCGCCGCGGTGCGCGCCGGCGAGCCGCCGCAGGCACTCGACGCCTGGATGGAGGAGCTGTACCGCCGCGTCTCCGAGCGCCAGACGCTCGGCAGCGTGGTCCACGAGATGCGCGCCGCGCTGTCCGAATCCGAAAAGCTGATCGACCAGTATTTCCGCAATCCGACCGAGCGCGAGGTGCTGACGCCGGTGCCCGCGCAACTGCAGGCGATGCGCGGCGTGCTCTCGGTGCTCGGCCTGGATCATGCGTCGCAGGCCGCGCTGCGCATGCGCGACGACATCGACATGCTGCTGCAGACCGAGGTCGATCCGCAGCGTACGTCGGTCGCCGGCATCTTCGACCGGCTCGCCGGCAACCTCGGTGCGCTCGGCTTCCTGATCGATATGTTCAGCGTCCAGCCGCAGATGGCCAAGTTGCTGTTCCGCTTCGACGCCGGTTCGGCGACGCTGGTCTCGGTGATGGGCCAGCACAAGCCTGCGGTCGGGACGACGGCGGCGGCATCGGCCGCGCCACACCTGATCGAGCAGGCGCAGACGCTCGCCTTCAGCGCGGCGCGCGCCGACGTCGAGCTGATCGACGTCACGCGCGACCTCGAACGCCTGTCGCGCGAGGCGCGGGCCGCCGAGCAGCCCGAACTCGTCGCCGCCGTCGACACCGCGCAGGCGGCGCTCGACGCGGCGAGCGACGAAGCCGAGATCGCCGCCGCGCGCGCGAGCCTGTCCGAGGCGCTGGTCGAATTCGTTCATACCGCAACCGACGCCGCCGGCCTCGAACCGCTCGCCCCGCCAGCGCCCGCCGGAGAAACTGGCGAACTCGACGGCGACGACGAGATGCGCGAGATCTTCCTCGAGGAAGCGCGCGAGGTGCTGACCGGCGCCAACGACGCGCTGGCCGCATTGCGCGCCGAGCCCGCCGATCTGGCGACGCTGACGACGCTGCGGCGCGCCTTCCACACGCTCAAGGGCAGTTCGCGGATGGTCGGCCTGCACGATTACGGCGCCGCCGCGTGGATCTGCGAACAGCAATACAACACCGTGCTCGCGCTGCAGCAGGCGGCCGATGCGGCGCTGATCGACTTCACCGCGGCCGCGCTCGAAGAGCTCGAATCCTGGGTCGACGCGATCGCCGCCCGCGAAGCGCTCGGCCGGTTCCAGGTCGAGACGATGCAGCGGCGCGCGGATGCGCTCGCGGGTGCCGGCGCGGCGCCTGCCGATAGCGTCGCCCCGCTCGCGCCCGAGTGGTCGGAAACTTCGGCGATCCCGCAAGATGCGCCGGCCGATGCGCCGGCCGATGCGCCGCTTCTGCCCGAGGCGCAACCCCCGATCGACGAGGCGTTCGCCTTCACGCTCGACTTCGGCGAGGCACCGGTCGCCGATGCGCCGCCCGCCGCGGCGACGCCGCCGATCGATGCGCCGGACGTCGTCGAAGATCCGGCGCTCGACTTCGCAATCGATCTCGGCGCGTTCGACGCCGGCGATGCGGCGCGCACCACGGCCGGCGAAGCGGCGCCGGCCGAGCCCGCGGCCCCGGCGTTCGACGCCTTCGCGACGCAGCCGTTGCCGCGCGACAGGCTCGCCGATGCGCCGCCCGATGCGCCGATCGAGGTCGATGCCGGCCCGCGCGCCGAGATCGTTTCGCCGCCCGAGCCCGAACTTTCGACATTCCAGGACACCGGATTCGATACCGGCTTCGACGCCGACCTCGCCGCCGAAGCCGAGCCGCGCATCGAGGACGAGCAGTTCAAGCAGATCGGCGAGCTGCGGGTGCCGATTCCGCTCTTCAATATCTACCTCAACGAGGCCGACGAGCTGTCGCGCCGCCTCGGCACCGAACTCGCCGAATGGGCGATGGAGCTGGACCGGCCGGTCGGCGAAAGCACCGTCGCGCTCGCGCATTCGCTGGCCGGAAGCTCGGCGACGGTCGGTTTCGCCGATCTGTCGCAGCTGTCACGCGCGCTCGAACATGCGCTCGAACGCTCGCGCGGCTTTGGTCATGGCGATCCGGAGGAAGCGCAACTCTATGTGGACGTTGCCGAAGATATCCGCCGCCTGCTGCACCAGTTCGCCGCCGGCTTCCTGAAGACGCCGCAGCCGGGACTGCAACAGCGGCTCGCCGAACACGAAGCGCAGGCGCAGCATCAGGCGCAGGAGCAGGGCGAATACGATGTCTCGGCCAGCCCCGACCTCGATACCGATTCGCAGGTTTCGCAGGAAGCAACCGACACCGCAGCGGCGCAGGCGGCCGAGTCGCCGCAGGACGCGGTGTCCGAACCGGCGCTCGACGAGGGCGTCGCCGCCGCCGCGGTGGACGTTGCGCGCGAAGCGATACCCGAGCCCGCCGCCGCAGCGGCGCCGGAGGCCATACCCGAAGCGCTACCCGAAGCGCTACCCGAGACTATCGCTGCAGCGACATCGGAAGCGACGCCATCGGCGTTCGCCGCTTCCGGATTCGTGGGCGCCGATAGCCAGCACGGTGCGTTCGGCCTGCCCGAACTGAAGTCGCTCGACGAAGTTCCCGAGCCCGCCGCCGAGGCCGTCCACGCGAGCGAAGACGCCGACGACGACGAAGAGGATATCGACGCGATCGACGCCGTCGATGCCGAGCTGTTCCCGATCTTCGAGGAGGAAGGGCAGGAACTGCTGCCGCAGCTCGCGACCCATCTGCGCGACTGGGCGCGGCGTCCGGCCGATGCCGGCCCGGCGGCCGGCGCGATGCGAACGCTGCATACGCTCAAGGGCGGCGCGCGCCTGGCGGGCGCGATGCGCCTGGGCGAGATGTGCCACCGGCTCGAGACGCGGATCGAGCACCTCAGCGCGCACACCCCCGTCGATGCCGAGCAGGTCGAAGCGCTGCAGGCGCGCGGCGACGCACTGGTGGCGGTCTTCGAGGCGCTGCGCTCGCGCGATGCGCAGGCCTATGCGGAGGCGACCGCCGCCGCCGTCCAGGCCGCGCATGCCGCGATCGCGCCCGCCGCAGCGGACGAGGCGGTCGAAGCGGGGGCTGCGCAGCCCGATGCGCAGGCCGCCGAACCCGCCGGCGCGGATGGCGACGCGCGCGCGGTGCAAGCGCCGGCTGGCCCCGGCCCCGAAGCCGCGGCCGACGCCGCGCCGCAGCCGCGGGTCGATCAACCGGCAGCCGCGGCGCTGCCCGAAATCGACTGGTCGCGCTTCGGCGCCGCGACGCCCGGCGCGCAGCAGGTGGCCGATCGCGCGACCGGCCCGGTATCGGCCGCAGCGGTGCGGGTACGCGCGCCGCTGCTCGACCGCATGGTCAACCAGGCCGGCGAGGTCAGCATCACGCGCACCCGCATCGAGGCCGAGGTCGGCCTGATCAAGAGTTCGCTCGCCGACCTGACCGACAATCTCGAGCGGCTGCGCCAGCAGTTGCGCGAACTCGAGCTGCAGGGCGAGACGCAGATGACGTCGCGCCTCGAAGCGGCGAAGGCCGCGGCCGAGGCGTTCGACCCGCTCGAGCTCGACCGCTACACGCGCTTCCAGGAACTCACGCGCATGATGGCCGAGTCGGTCAACGACGTCGCCACCGTGCAGCGCACGCTGCAGCGCGCGGTGCAAAGCGCGGAGGACGAACTCGCGGCGCAGACGCGGCTCACGCGCGACCTGCAGGACGACCTGCTGCGAACGCGGATGGTCGAGTTCGAGAGCCAGGCCGACCGCCTCTATCGCGTCGTGCGCCAGGCGGCGAAGGAGACCGGCAAGCAGGTGCGGCTCGATATCGTCGGCGGCGCGATCGAGATCGACCGCGGCGTGCTCGACCGCATGACGGCGTCGTTCGAACACCTGCTGCGCAACTGCGTCACGCACGGCATCGAGGCGCCCGACGCGCGCGTCGCCGCCGGCAAGGACGCGACCGGGGCTATCGTTGTCGCCCTCGCACACGAGCACAACGAGGTCTCGGTCGTCTTTCGCGACGACGGCGGCGGGCTCGACCTGCCGCGCATCCGCGACAAGGGCATCGCCGCCGGATTGATCAGCGCCGACGCGCACTACAGCGATGCCGAACTCGCCAACCTCATCTTCAGCCCGGGGCTGTCGACGGCGGGCAGCGTGACCGAACTTGCCGGCCGCGGCGTCGGCATGGACGTCGTGCGATCCGACGTGAACGCAATGGGCGGGCGCATCGAGACGGCGACCGCCGCCGGCCGCGGCACGAGCTTCAAGCTTGTGCTGCCGCTGACGACGGCGGTGACGCAGGTCGTGATGCTGCGTTGCGGCAGCGTGACCGTCGCCGTGCCGTCGACGCTCGTCGAGGTCGTGCAGCGGGCGACGCCCGAGCAGGTCGAGCAGGCGTATGCGAGCGGCGCGTATCCGCTCGGCGAGCGCAGCCTGCCATTCTTCTGGCTCGGCGCGCTGCTGCACCAGAGCGCGCGCGGCACCGAAGGCGGGCGGATGCGCTCGGTCGTCGTCATCCGCAGTGCGCAGCAGCGCATCGCGCTGCACGTCGACGAAGTGCTCGGCAACCAGGAAGCGGTCGTCAAGAACCTCGGTCCGCAACTTTCGCGCTTGCCGGGGCTCGCCGGCATGACGCTGCTCGCGTCGGGCGCCGTCGCGCTGATCTACAACCCGGTCGCGCTCGCCGCGCTCTACGCCGACAGCGCGCACGCGATGATGCGCGCCGGCGCCGAGCCGGCGCCGGGCAAGGCCGATCTCGTCGAGGCGGCCACCGGTGCGCCGGCCAACGCCGCGCCGCTCGTGATGGTCGTCGACGACTCGCTCACCGTGCGCCGCGTCACGCAGCGCCTGCTGGCGCGCGAGGGCTATCGCGTCGTCGTCGCGAAGGACGGGCTGGACGCTCTCGAACGCCTCGCCGAGGAAAGGCCGCAGGTCGTGCTGAGCGATATCGAGATGCCGCGCATGGACGGCTTCGACCTAGTTCGCAACATCCGCGGCGACGAGCGGCTGCGCGACCTGCCGGTGATCATGATCACCTCGCGCATCGCGCAAAAGCACCGCGACGTCGCGGCCGAACTCGGCGTCGAGCACTACCTCGGCAAGCCGTATTCGGAAGAGGACCTGCTCGCCCTCGTCGGGCGCTACGCGGCGAGCGAAGTAGCGACCTGATAGCGCGAGGGCAAGGCGCCGCGCCGGCGCGTCCGGCGGGCGCTGGCCTAGAATGTGGCCATGCCCGGCGCGCCCATCGACCTGACGAACCAGTTCCTGATCGCCATGCCGGGCATGGCGAGCGATGCCTTTGCCGGCACCGTCGTCTATCTGTGCGAGCACAACGCCGACGGCGCGCTCGGGCTTGTCATCAACAAGCCGATCGACATCAAGCTGCGCAACCTGTTCGAGAAGGTCGAGCTGACGCTCGACCGCGACGATCTGGCCGACGCGCCGGTCTATTTCGGCGGCCCGGTGCAGACCGAGCGCGGCTTCGTGCTGCACGAGAAGCAGCCGGCCGACAGCGCGGCGTACAACTCGACGCTCGCGATCGCCGGCGCCGGCCTCGAGATGACGACGAGCAAGGACGTGCTGGAGGCGCTCGCCAACGGCGGCGGGCCGAAGCGCGTGCTCGTCACGCTCGGCTACAGCGGCTGGGGCGCCGGCCAGCTCGAAGACGAGCTGAGCCGCAACGGCTGGCTCAATGTCGGCGCGTCGTCCGAGATCATCTTCGACACGCCGGCCGAGAAGCGCTACGAGCGCGCGCTGTCGCTGCTCGGCATCGACCTGTCGGTCCTCAGCCAGGAGGCGGGGCACGCATGATCCGGACGCACGACCGTGCCTGCGCACGGGCGTGCGCCTGATCATGGGCGTCGTGTCTCGCGACGCGCGTGCTGCAAGCATGATCGCGGCGTCGCCCGGGCTTGCAGCGGTTCCCCCTGCAACGCGAGCGGCGGCTTCGTTTCTGGCCTTCGATTTCGGCACCCGCCGCGTCGGCGTTGCGAGCGGCAACACGTTGACGCGCAGCGCGACGCCGCTCGAAACGATCTCCGCCATAGGCGACGCGAGGTTCGAAGCGATCGCCCGCCTGATCCGCGAATGGCGGCCCGACGCGCTCGTCGTCGGCGTGCCGCGCCATCCGGACGGCAAAGCGCACGAGAACACGCTGCGCGCGCAGCGCTTCGCGCGCAGCCTCGGCGGGCGATTCGGCCTGCCGGTGCACGAGGTCGACGAGCGCTACTCGACGGTCGAGGCCGCGGCGCGCGGCGCACGCGATCTGGACGCGGAAGCCGCTGCGGTCATTCTCGAGCAGTTTCTGGGGAATCGCGAATGAGCCGGATCGCGCTCGACGCCGAGGCGCTGTACCTCGATCTGCTGGCCGGCGTGCGGCCGCTGCTCGCGGGCGATGCGGTGCTGGTCGGTGTCTGGTCGGGCGGCGCCTGGCTTGCCGAGCGGCTGCAGCGCGATCTCGGGCGTCCCGGCGAGCACGGCGTGATCTCCTCCGCGCTGCACCGCGACGATTTCCGCTCGCGCGGCCTCGTTGCCGGCGCCGATACGACGAAGCTGCCGTTCGGCGTCGAGGGCCGCGCGATCGTCCTCGTCGACGACGTGCTCTTCACCGGGCGGACGATCCGCGCGGTGCTCAACGAGCTGTACGACTTCGGCCGGCCGGCGAGCGTGAAGCTCGCCGTGCTCGTCGATCGCGGCGGGCGCGAACTGCCGATCGAGGCGCAGGTCTCGGCGGCGCGCATCAGCCTGCCGCGCGAGCAGCGGCTCGCGCTCGTTCGCGACGCGTCGGGCGCGTTCAGCTTCCAGTTGAAGGGCGCGTAGATGGCTGCGTTGCGACGCCGCGGCAATCCGCAGCTCAACGCGAACGGCGAACTCGTCCACCTGCTGTCGACCGAGGGCTTGCCGCGCGACGTGATCGAGCACATCCTCGAGACGGCCGGCACCTTTCTCTCGGTCAACGACCGCGACGTGAAGAAGGTGCCGCTGCTGCGGGGAAAAAGCGTCTTCAACCTGTTCTTCGAGAACAGCACGCGCACCCGCACGACCTTCGAGATCGCGGCCAAGCGGCTCTCGGCCGACGTCATCAACCTCGATATCGCGCGCTCCTCCGCGGCCAAGGGCGAAAGCCTGCTCGACACGATCGCGAATCTCTCGGCGATGCACGCCGACATGTTCGTCGTCCGCCACAGCGAAAGCGGTGCGCCCTACCTGATCGCCCAGCATTGCGCGCCGCACGTGCACGTCATCAACGCCGGCGACGGGCGGCATGCGCACCCGACGCAGGGCCTGCTCGACATGTATACGATCCGCCACTTCAAGCGCGAGTTCTCCGGCCTCGTCGTCGCGATCGTCGGCGACCTCGTGCACTCG
>JACSRM010000226.1 GCA_014879745.1 Burkholderiaceae bacterium
ACCGACGATGTCGACTCCGGCGCCGCGTTCGCGCTCGCCTTCGAATGGGCGTTCGACGCCTCGCGCAACGGGCAGCTTTTCGCAAGCGGCCAGCGCACGCATCTGCAGCTCGCGCCGGGCAGCGGGCAGGCGAGCGTGCCGCTCGACATCGGCTACCTGCACCTGGGCGGCGTCAACTACTTCGAGGGGCAGGCGGGTCACGGCGCCTACGTGGCCGGCGGGTTGGGCGCGACCTTCATGTCGCCGGGCGGCGGCATGAGTTCCGAAGTCCGGCCTTCGATGAGCCTCGCGATCGGCTACGAGCACGCGCTGACACCGTCGATCGCGCTGCGCGGCGAGCTGCGCGGCTACGCGACGCTGATCAACAGCAACGGCGGCTTCTTCTGCTCGGGCGGCTGCGTCGTCTCGATCCACGGCGACGGCATGTTCCAGGGCGAGGCCCTGCTCGGCCTGTCGATGCGGTTCTGATGCCGACGGCCGTGACGCCGATCCGGGCCTGACGCCGGCCGGCGCAACCCCCGCCATGCAGCACGCAGCCGACTCCCGCTACGCCTGGACGCGGCTTGGCGTCACGCTTGCGATGATGACGATAGGCAGCGCGGCGATGTACGTCGTCTCGGTCGTGCTGCCGGCGGTGCAGGCCGACTTCGGCGTCTCGCGCGCCGACGCCTCGCTGCCGTACACGCTGATGATGATCGGCTTCGGCGTCGGCGGCATCGTGATGGGGCGGCTCGCCGACCGCTTCGGCGTCATGGTGCCGCTGCTGATCGGCGCGGTGGGGCTGGGCGTCGGTTTCGCCGCTGCCGCGCTCGCGCCCAACATCATGGCGTTCTCGCTCGCGCACGGCGTGCTGCTCGGCCTCGTCGGCAGCTCGGCGACGTTCGTGCCGCTGATCGCCGACACGTCGCTGTGGTTCGTTCGCCGCCGCGGCATCGCGGTCGCGATCTGCGCCAGCGGCAACTACCTTGCGGGCGCGGTCTGGCCGCCGGTCGTGCAGCACTTTGTCGACGCCGTCGGCTGGCGCCAGACCTATTTCGGGATGGCCGCGTTCTCGGTGCTCACGCTCGCGCTGCTCGCGCTCTTCATGCGGCCGCGCCCGCCGCATTCGGCGGCGGTCGCCGTGTCCGCCGCGCCGGCTTCGGGCACTGCACCGAAGGCCGCGACGGCCGAACCCAACGCCATGCCGTTCGGCCTGCCGCCGGCGCACGCGCTCGTGCTGCTTTGCATCGCCGGCCTTGCCTGCTGCGTCGCGATGTCGATGCCGCAGGTCCACATCGTCGCCTACTGCAGCGACCTCGGCTACGGCGCGGCGCGCGGCGCCGAGATGCTGTCGCTGATGCTCGGCGCCGGGATCGTCAGCCGTCTCGTCTCGGGCGCGATCTGCGACCGCATCGGCGGCCTGCGCACGCTCGTCCTCGGCTCGGCGCTGCAGGGCGTTGCGCTGCTGCTCTTTGTGCCGTTCGACGGCCTTGCGTCGCTCTATGTGATCTCGGCGCTGTTCGGCCTCTTTCAGGGAGGCATCGTGCCGAGCTACGCGATCATCGTTCGCGAGCACTTCCCCGCCGCCGTCGCCGGCTCGCGCGTCGGCACGGTGCTGATGTTCACGCTGCTCGGGATGGCGCTCGGCGGCTGGATGTCGGGCAAGGTGTTCGACCTCACCGGCTCGTACCACGCCGCGTTCCTCAACGGCATCGCGTGGAACCTGCTGAACCTGACGATCGCGATCACGCTCTTGCGCCGCACGCTGCGCCGCCTGCCGCCGGCGCGGATGAGCGCGGCGTAGTCGCGCTGCGTCAGTGCTTCATCGAGTGCGGCGCGCCGAGCGCCTTGACGGACGCCTTGACATCGATGGATTCGCGCTTGCCGTCCTTGCCCTCGACGACGAGCGTGAGCGGCACGACCTCGCCTTCCTTCATCTGCTGCTTGAGGTCCATCAGCATCAGGTGGTAGCCACCCGGCTCTAGCTTGACCGGCTGGCCGGCCGGCAGCGCGAGCCCCGGGATCGCGTGCATCTTCATCACGTTGCCGCTCATCGCCATCTCGTGAATCTCGGCGACGCCGGCGACCGGCGTCGAGACGGCGACGAGCTTGCCGCCCTGGGTCGAGGTGATGCTCATGAAGGCGCCGGTCGCCTTCTGCTCGGCGACCGTGCCGCGGACCCAGGCGTCCTTGACGATGGTCTGGGCGAGGGCCCAAGGGGCCGACAGCGCGAGCGCCGCAGCGATCAGGGTGGGATATCTGCGAGTCATGTCCAGTCTCTCGAAGCGGTGCCTGTCGTCTGCGCCGCACGCCGACCGGCGGCGCCAGCCGCCGGTGCGCGGTGCGGCGTTTCGTGCCGAACGCGGGCTGTATCGGCTGGCGGCGATTCTATCGGCACCGCTTACACGGCGAGGAAAGCGCCGGCGTGCGCTGGAGCTGCAATTCGTCTTGCTTCGGGCGGTCGCGGATGCGAGCATGAGAAAGGGCGCCCGCAGGCGCCCTTGCAAATTCGCTCCGACCGCGATCAACGTTGATGCAGCTTGCGCCGGCGCGCCATGTAGCCGACGAGGCCGAGGCCGGCCATCATCAGCGCATAGGTTTCGGGCTCCGGAACCGCGCGCACGTAGAAGGTCTCGGTCGTGTCTGCGACACAGCCGTCGTAGTAGGAAGGATCGCAGATATTGTTCGCGTAGGCATGCCAGATGTGGCCGTTCACCGCATCGCCCATGTCGCAGTGGGAATACCCCGAGCCGAAATACGCCGAAGCACAGATCGCGTCGCCGTTGGCGTCGGTGAATGCGGCCACCAACGTGGCGCGATCCGCCCAAGTCGCCCATTGATCCTGCGTCGGGTTGTCGAAGCCGTACATCGGCGTCGGCGCGCCGCAGGAAGGCTGCTCGGACGCGCAAGGCGCGGCCCAGACCCACTCGTTGCCGGCGTGCGTGACGATGAAGCTCGGGTCCACATCGTTCGCCGGCGCGAGGAAGATGGGAGCGAATATGTCGGCGGACGAGCCGGCCGTCGTTCCCGCCGAAGCGGAGCCTGCGCCGGCGAGCAAGGCAGCGGCGGCAGCAAAGAGGAAGCGTGATTTCATCGAGACCCTCCAGGTTTTGATTTCTACACCCCAACCCCACCGGCCGGTGAGGCAGGTGCCAATGATGCGGTATTCGTGAAATTTGCGCCCCCCTTGTTCAGGGGGGTTTGCAACGAATGCTTACCCTTTTGCCGGCACCATGAAGGTGCATCCAGGCCGAACTCAGGCGGTCGGCAGCTTGTAGTCCTTGAACTGGTCGCGCAGCCGGTTCTTCAGCATCTTGCCGGTTGCGCCGAGCTGGATCGCGTCGACGAAGACGACGTCGTCGGGCGTCCACCACTTGGCGATCTTGCCGTCGAAGAAGGCGATCAGTTCGTCGCGCGTGACCTCGGCGCCGGGCTTCTTGACGACGACCAGCAGCGGGCGTTCGTCCCACTTCGGGTGGTGCGCCGCGATGCACGCCGCCATCGCGACCGCGGGGTGCGCCATCGCGATATTCTCGAGGTCGATCGAGCCGATCCACTCGCCGCCGGACTTGATCACGTCCTTGCTGCGGTCGGTGATCTGCATATAGCCGTCGGTGTCGATCCTGGCCACATCGCCGGTCGGGAACCAGCCGTGGCCGTCGGCATCGGTCAGGAGCGGATTGCCGCCCTCGTCCTTGAAGTAGCGGTTCACGACCCAGGGCCCGCGCACCAGCAGTTCGCCCGATTTTTCGCCGCCCCACGGCAGTTCGGCGCCATCCTCGCCGACGATCTTCATGTCGATGCCGTAGAGCCCGCGGCCCTGTTTGGCCATCACGGCATAGTGCTCCTCCTGCGATTGCCCGAGGTGCTTGGGCTTGAACGCGCAGGCCGTGCCGAGCGGGCTCGTCTCGGTCATGCCCCAGGCGTGCAGGACATCGACGTTGTAGGCCTCCTTGAAGGCGCGGATCATCGCCGGCGGGCACGCCGAGCCGCCGATCACGGTGCGCCGCATGGTGCTGAACTTCAGCTTGCTCGCGTCCATATAGGCGAGCAGGCCCTGCCAGACGGTCGGCACGCCGGCCGAGACGGTGACCTTCTCGGACTCGAGCAGCTCGTGCAGCGACTTGCCGTCGAGCGCGGGGCCGGGGAAGACGAGCTTGGCGCCGACCATGCACGCCGCGTACGGCAGGCCCCAGGCGTTGACGTGGAACATCGGCACGACCGGCAGGATCGCGTCGCGTGCCGAGCAGTTCAGCGTATCCGGCAGCGCGACGGCGTAGGTGTGCAGAATCGTCGAGCGGTGGCTGTAGAGGACCCCCTTCGGATGGCCGGTCGTGCCCGACGTGTAGCACAGCGACGAGGCGGCGTTCTCGTCGAAACTCGGCCAGACGTAGGCGTCCGACGCCGCATCGATCAGCTCCTCGTAGCACAGCAGGCCGGGCACCTTGCTCTCCTTGGGCATGTGCGCGCGGTCGGTCATCACGACGAACTTCTTGATCGTCTTCACGCGCGAGGCGAACGCCTCGACGAGCGGCAGGAAGGTGAGGTCGAAGAACAGGACGCTGTCTTCCGCGTGGTCGGCGATATAGACGACCTGGTCGGGATGCAGCCTCGGGTTGAGCGTATGCAGCACGGCGCCCGATCCCGAGACGGCGTAGTAGAGCTCCATGTGACGATAGCCGTTCCAGGCGATCGTCGCGACGCGGTCGCCCTGCTTGACGCCGAGCGCGGCCAGTGCGTTGGCCAGGCGGCGCGACCGCGCGGCGAGTTCGCGGAAGGTTTCGCGATGGATATCGCCCTCGACGCGGCGGGAGACGATCTCCTGCTCGGCGTGATGGCGCTCGGCATGCACGAGCAACGAGGAAATCAGCAGCGGCTGCTGCATCATCAGTCCGGGGATGGTCATGGTCGTCTCCTGGTTCAGGGTCTGCGGGGAAGGATAGATCAAGCCAATACGACGTCGCGGTTTGCGAGTCGCTTGGCGAGGCCGGTCGCGAGCTTGTTGACGAGGCCGTAGATCGAAAGTTGCGGATTGGCGCCGATGCTGGTCGGAAACAGCGATCCGTCGTGCACCGAGAGGTTGGCGATCTGCCAGTGCCGGCCGTCGGGGCGCGTGACGCCCTGCGCCTCGTCGCCCGCCATCGCGCAGCCGCCCATCACGTGGGCGCTGACGACGCGCGTGACGTAGGGCTTCATCGGAAGCCGCGCGATCGCGTCGCGCGCCTGCGCCCAGCTCGTCCAGACGCCGGCGAGTTCGTGCACCGCCTGCACCGAGCGCGCGCCGGCCGCGAACTGGATCTCGGCCATGCTCGCGAAGGCGCGGCGCGCGCCGTCCATCACGAAATCGCTCAGCGGATAGTCGAGCACCGGGCTGCCGTCGGAGCGCAACGCGACGCTGCCGCCGGTGGATTGCTCGTTGAAACCGTCGCGCAGTAGCGCGAGCAGCACATGGGTGCGCGGCAGATCCGCGAGCGCCTTCGACTGCGGCAGTCCGAAACCGGGCAGCGTCGAGGCAAACAGCACCGGATGAAGCGGCGGCACTTCGAGCTTGTAGCCGATCGGGCCGTCGATCGGCGCGGTCTCGAGAAAATGGTCGCTGTAGATCGACTGCGGCGCGCCGCGCCAGCCGGCGACCTCGCGATCGAAGGTCGACGCCATGACGACGACCGGGTGCAGGAAGGTGCGCTTGCCGAGCAGGCGGTGCGGGTCCGGCGCCTGCGAGCGCAGCAGCAGCGCGGGCGAATTGATCGCCCCGCCGCCGACCACATAGTGCCTGGCGACGATCCGCGTCGACGCGCCGGGCGCGGCTGTGCCGTCGGCATTCACGCCGACGCACTCGAGCGCGACGACGCGCTTGTCGTCGATTTCCAGACGCTCGGCGCGCGTCTGCACCAGCAGCCGCGCGCCCTTGTCGAGCGCCGCGGGCACGGTCGTCAGCAGCATCGATTGCTTGGCATTGGTCGGGCAGCCGAGGCCGCAGGAGCCGAGATCCCAGCATCCCTTCACGTTGCGCGGAATGATGCGCGTCTGGATGCCGAGCTTGGCGGCGCCGATGCGCAGCAGGTCGTTGTTCTCGTTCGGCGCGATCTGCCAGGGTTCGATATTCAGCCGCCGCTCGGCCTGCGCGAACCACGGCGCCATCGCCGCCTCGGTCAGCTCGGCGAGGCCGAAGTGCTCGACCCAGTAGGCGAGCGTCGACGGCGGGGTGCGAAACGAGCTCGTCCAGTTGACGGTCGTCGATCCGCCGACGCAGCGCCCCTGCATGATATTGATCGCCTTGTCGGCCGTCCTGCGCGACGCGCTTTCCTGGTACAGGCTCGGGTAGGCCTCGCTCTCGAGCTGGTTGAAGTCGCGGCTCGACTTCAGCGGCCCTTCCTCGATCAGCACGACCTCGAGCCCGGCCTGCGTCAGCAGCTCGGCGGTGATGCCGGCGCCGGCGCCGCTGCCGACGATCGCGACGTCGCAGCTCAACTGCGCCGGCAGCGCCGCGTGGCGGCCGCCATGCACGCGCCAGCCGCGCGCCAGGCCGTCGAGGATCGGGTCGGGAAGTCGGCTCATGCGGGTGTCGATGCAGTCCAGGGTGCCGCCCGGTCGGTCAGATATCCGTCGGCCCGGGATAGCCGAGCATCGGCCAGGTGGCCGGCGCGGCGAAATAGGCCGCGTTCGTCAGGTCGCGCAGGGCGTGAAACGCCTGCTGGCGCAGCGCGACCGACGAGCTCAGCATATCCTGCAGCGCTGCCGTGAGCTGCTCGACGGTCGCCTCGGCCCACGGCGGCTGAAGCCCGGCGAGCAGCATGCGCCCGGGCGGCGAGGCGAGCAGCGTGAGCAGTTGCGACAGTTCGCTCTGCGTCGCCGCGGGCATACCGGCGATGGTTGCCTTCAGGCGCTGCAGGTGGCCGTGCAGCGCGGCCTCGCGCTCGACCGCATCGGCCGGCAGGTTGCCTTCGAGCACGCCGCGCGCCACCGCCCGCATGACGACGACCGCATCGGCGGACAGCTCGCCACCCGACCATCCCGGCCGCAGCAGCGCCAGGCCCCCGCCCGCGACGGCGAGCACGGCCGCGGCGCCGATGCCGAGTTTCATCAGGGTTCGTCGTTGCATGCGCGTCAGGCGGGTGGGTGATCGGTTGCGACCGCAAGGAAGCGCCGAAGTTTCACATCAAAACCCCGCGGCGCGCCGGAGTCCGGCGGCCAAACGCACCGGGGCAAACCCGAATCCGCAGCCCGCCCGCGAGTATCGACCGCAATGCGATTGTTCCTACAATCGGCCGGTCCCGCCGTCCCCCAACCTCGCTGCGCATCGCGCCGACGCCCGTGTTTCGCTTCGCCAGCCTGTTCGCCGCGCTCTACCTGTTCTGGCTGCTGCTGTCGGGCTACTTCACCGCGTTCCTGATGACGGCGGGCGCCGGGTGCGCGCTGGCAGTGGTCTGGTTCTCGCGCCGCATGGATGTCGTCGACGCCGAGGGCCATCCGGTGCAGCTCGGCATCCGCGCCTGGATGTACTGGCCCTGGCTGATCGTCGAGATCATGAAGTCGGCGTGGAGCGTGAGCCGCATCATTCTCGACCCCCGCCTGCCGATCAGCCCGACGCTGGTGCGCTTCAAGCCGGGCCAGAAGAGCGACGTCGGCCTCGTCGTGCATGCCAATTCGATCACCCTGACGCCGGGAACGATCACGATCGAGGCCGGCGCGGACGAGTTCCTGGTTCACGGCCTGACCCGCGACGCGGCGCAGGGCTGCGTCGCCAGCGAGATGGACCGCCGCGTGACGGCGTTCGAAGCAGGCGGCGCGCGGTGATGTTCGCCGCCGCCGCGATCGCCCTGCTCGTCACGCTCGCGCTCGCGCTGGTGCGCGCCGCGCTCGGGCCGACACTGTTCGACCGCGCGCAGGCCGCGAATACGATCGGCACCGTCGCGATGCTGCTGCTGGCGGTGATCGGCTTTCTCAACGGCCGGCCCGATTTCCTCGATCTCGCGCTCGTCTACGGGCTGCTCAACGTGATCGGCACGATCGCGGTGCTGAAGTATTTCCGCTACGGCGATTTGGGCGACCCGGGGACGGGCAAGGAGGCGTCGCGGTGACGATGGCGATCGACGCCCTGAGCTGGGTCCTGCTCGTCGCCGGTGGCTTCTTCTGCGTCGTCGGCGCCATCGGCCTGCTGCGCATGCCCGACTTCTATACCCGCATGCACGCGGCGAGCATCACCGAGACGCTGGGCGCCGGATTCATCCTCGCGGGTCTCGTGCTGCAGGCGGGCTTCACGCTCGTCGCCGCCAAGCTCGCGATGATCGGCCTGCTGATTCTCTTCGTCAGTCCGACCGCGACCCACGCGCTCGCGCGCGCCGCGCTGGCGCGCGGCCTCGCGCCGCTGCTCGCACCGCACGAGGACGAGTCATCGAAGCGCTGATCATCAACGTGCTGCTGGTGCTGATGGTCGCGGCCGTCGTCACCCTCGCCCGTGCGCGCAACCTGTTCGGCGTCGTCGTCCTGTCGGGCATCTACAGTTTCCTGATGGCGACGGTGCTGGTCGCGATGGACGCCGTCGACGTCGCGATGACCGAAGCGGCGGTCGGCGCCGGCATCTCGACGGTGCTCTTTCTCGGCGCGCTGTTCCTGTGCCGCAGCGAGGAGACGAAACCGGTGCGAAGCCCGTGGCTGCCGCTCGCGGCGTCGATCGCGGTCGGCGCGCTCCTGATGTACGGCACGCTCGGCCTGCCCGGCTTCGCCGATCCGAACGCGCCGATCCACACCCATGTCGCGCCGCGCTATCTGCAGCAAGGGGTGATCGAGACCGGGGTGCCCAATATCGTCTCGGCGGTGCTCGCGAGCTACCGCGGCTACGACACGCTGGGCGAGACGACGGTCGTCTTCACCGCCGGCGCGGGTGTCGTCGCGTTGCTGCGGCGGCGCCGCAAGGGGCCCAAGGAATGAGAAACGACCTCATCCTGCGCGTCATCGCCAAGCTCCTCATTCCGTTCATCGCGCTCTTTGCGCTGTACGTGCAGTTCCACGGCGACTTCGGCCCCGGCGGCGGATTCCAGGCCGGCGTCATCCTCGCCGCATCCGTCATCTTCTACGCGCTGATCTTCGGCCTGGACGACGCGCGCAAGGTCGTCCCGGAGCCGGTCGTCGAATCGATGATGGCGATCGGCGTGCTGCTCTATGCCGGCGTCGGCGTCGCCGGGCTGCTGCTCGGCGGCCACTACCTCGACTATTTCGTGCTCGACCCCGATCCCGTGCACGGCCAGGAGCGCGGCATCTTCTGGGTCGAGGCCGGCGTCCTGATCACGGTTTCCGGCGTGATGCTCAAGATCTTTTACATGTTCGCCGACCGCGGCCGGGCCGACGACGCATGAGACGCGAAAGAGGGGCCCCGCGCAGCGGGGATCGAAGCGAGCGAGTGCGGCAGGGCGCCGACGACAAGGCGGTGCGAACCGCTCGATGGATCGGAGGCGCCGCATGAGCCCCGCCCGGCCGCCATGGGCCACGCAGGGGCCCCTTCGTGGCCCCTGGGCTCATTCCCGCTCGGCGGGACCGGCCGAAGGCCTTAGGGTGCGCCAGTGACGGCGACGCAGTGGGAGGCCCTGGCCGGGCATTTCAGCTACTTCGTCACCATCTTCCTGATGATCGCGGGGCTGTTCATCGTCATCGCGCGCGGCAACCTCATCAAGAAGCTCGTCGGCCTGAGCATCTTCCAGTCCTCGGTCTATCTGCTCTACATCGCACCCGGCAAGGTGATCGGCGGCACGGCGCCGGTCGTCAGCGACGCCTTCAAGCTCTATTCGAACCCGCTGCCGCACGTGCTGATCCTGACCGCGATCGTCGTCGGCATCGCGACGCTCGCGCTCGGCCTTGCGCTCGTCGTTCGCATCCGCGAAACCTACGGCAGCATCGAGGAGGACGAGATCCTCGCCCTCGATATCGCGGCCGACGCGGCGTCCGACCGATGAGGGCGCCGCGGCGCCCACAGCAATGAACCTGACGCCGCACCTGCCGGTGCTGCAGGTCGTCGTGCCGCTGCTCGCGGCGCCGCTGACGGTGCTGCTGCGGCGGCGTGCGTATGCGTTCGCGATCGTGCTCGGCGCGAGCTGGGCGTCGCTCGCGATCGCGATCGCCTTGTACTTCCAGGTGCAGGCCAACGGCGTCGTGTCGTACGCGATCGGCAACTGGCCGCCGCCGTGGGGCATCGAATACCGCGTCGACGGGCTGTCGTCCTACGTGCTGATCCTCGTCTCCGCCATCGCGTCGGTCGTGCTGCCGTACAGCCGCGCGAGCATCGCGGCCGAGATCGAGCCGCAGCAGCACTACCTCTTCTATACGATGTTCGCGCTGTGCCTGGCCGGCCTGCTCGGCATGACGGTCACCGGCGACGCATTCAACATCTTCGTCTTCCTCGAGATCTCGTCGCTCGCGACCTACGTGATGGTCGCCCTCGCGAGCGACCGGCGCGCGCTGCTCGCCGCCTACCAGTACCTGATCATGGGCACGATCGGCGCGACCTTCGTCGTCATCGGCGTCGGCCTCTTGTACCTGATGACGGGCACGCTGAACCTGGCCGACATGGCGCAGCGCCTCGCACCGCTGCGCGGCACGCGGCCGGTGCTCGCGGCGCTCGCGTTCCTGACCGTCGGCCTGTCGATCAAGGCCGCCGTCTTCCCGCTCCACCAGTGGCTGCCCAATGCGTACGCCTATGCGCCATCGGCGGTCTCGGCATTCGTCGCCGCGACCGCGACCAAGGTCGCGCTCTATGTGCTGATGCGCTACTACTTCACGGTCTTCGGCGAGCCGCAGGTATTCGCCCGCCTGCCGATGCAGCAGATGCTGCTCGTGCTCGCACTGGCCGGCATGTTCGGCGCGTCGACCGTCGCCATCTTCCAGACCGACCTGAAGCGGCTGTTCGCGTATTCGAGCGTCGCGCAGGTCGGCTACATCATCCTCGGCCTGTCGCTGGGCAGCGCAACCGGGCTGAGCGCGGCGATCGTGCATCTGTTCAACCACGCCGTGACGAAGGGCGCGATCTTCATGCTGCTCGGCGCGCTGACGGCGACGCTGGGCGGCGTCGGCCTCGCCCGTATCCGCGGGATCGGACGCTCGATGCCGTGGGCGAGCATGGGCATCGTGATCTGCGGCCTGTCGCTCATCGGCGTGCCGGGGACGGCCGGCTTCATCAGCAAGTGGGTGCTGGTGCAGGCGGCCCTCGAGCGCGGCCAGTGGTGGATCGTCTTCTTGATCGTCGCCTCGTCGCTGCTGGCGATCGTCTACGTCTGGCGCTTCGTCGAGGCGGCGTATTTCGACGCGCCACCGGCCGGCGCGAAGCCGCCCGCCATGCTGCGCTGGCAACTCGTCGCGCCGTCGGCGGTGCTCGTCGCGGCGACCGTCTATTTCGGCATCGATACCTCGTTCACGCTCGGTGCGGCGACGGCAGCCGCAGGCCAGTTGTTCGGCGCGGGGCACTGATGGACACCGCCGCCGCCGTGCTCGCCGCGCTGTGCGTCCCGCTCGCCGGCGCGGCGCTGATCGCGCTGTGCGGCCGCTGGCCCAATCTGCGCGAAGGCGTGACGCTGGCGACGGCCGCACTGCTGTTCTTGTGCGTCTCGACGCTGCTACCGGCGGTGCTCGACGGCGCGCGGCCGGCGCTGACGCTATTCGACGTCATGCCGGGCCTCGCGCTGGCGTTTCGCATCGAACCGCTCGGGATGCTGTTCGCGCTCGTCGCCTCTAGCCTGTGGATCGTCAACTCGGTCTACTCGATCGGCTATATGCGGGCCAATGCCGAGCAGCACCAGACGCGCTTTTATGTCTGCTTCGCACTTTCGCTCGCGTCGACGATGGGCATCGCGATGGCGGCCAACCTGTTCACGCTGTTCCTCTTCTACGAGGCATTGACGCTCGTCACCTACCCGCTCGTCGCGCACGCCGGAACCGGCGCCGCGCGCGCCGGCGGCCGCGTCTACCTGGGCCTGCTGATGGGCACCTCGATCGTCTTCCTGCTGCCGGCGATCATCTTCACGATGATGGCCGCCGGCACGACCGACTTCATGCCCGGCGGCGTGCTCGGCGGCCAGCTCTCGGGCGCGGCGCTCGGCGCGCTGCTCGCGCTCTACATGTTCGGCATCGGCAAGGCGGCGCTGATGCCGTTTCACCGCTGGCTGCCGTCGGCGATGGTCGCGCCGACGCCGGTATCGGCGCTGCTGCATGCGGTCGCGGTCGTCAAGGCCGGCGTATTCTGCGTCGTCAAGGTGATCGTCTATACCTTCGGCGTCGGCACCCTCGCGGCGGCGACCGATGTCTACTGGCTCGCGCTCGTCGCCGGCTTCACGATCGTCGCGGCGTCGATCGTCGCGCTGCGCGCCGACAACCTGAAGCGCCGGCTCGCCTATTCGACGGTCAGCCAGCTCTCGTACATCGTGCTCGCGATGGCGGTCCTCGCGCCGCTGTCGATCGTCGGCGCGGTGCTGCACATCGCGGCCCACGCGCTGGGCAAGATCACGCTCTTCTTCGCCGCCGGCGCGATCTACACCGCCTCGCACAAGACCGAGGTCAGCCAGCTCGACGGCATCGGACGGCGCATGCCGTGGACGATGGCCGCCTTCGCGGTCGGCGTGCTGTCGATGGTCGGGCTGCCGCCGGCGGCCGGCTTCGTCTCGAAGTGGTACATGCTGTCGGGCGCGATGGCGACCGAGCACTGGCTGGCGGTCGGCGTGATCGCGGCCAGCACCTTGCTCAACGCCGGCTACTTCGTGCCGATCGTCTACCGCGCATTCTTCGTCGCGCCGCCCCATGGTCGCGACGGAGCGCACGCGGCGCACGGCGAAGCGCCCTGGACGATGGTCGTCGCGCTCGTCGCGACCGCCGTCGGCACGGTCGCACTCTTCTTTCTGCCCGGGGTGCCTCTGGCGCTCGCGCGGCAAATGATCGGCACGGGCTGAACCCATGAACGACAGGCACTGGCTCGACGACCCGCGGCACCTGAAGTGGCTCTGGCGCGGCTTTCTGATCGGGCTCGCGCTCATCGTGCTCGTCGAGCCCCTCGTCGCCCTGCACCCTCATTTCGAGGCCGAGGGCTGGTTTGCATTCAGCGCCTGGTATGGCCTGCTCGCCTGCTTCGCGATGATCGGGTTCGCGAAGGCGATCGCGTTCTTCCTGCGGCGCGACGATGCCTGCTACGACGGCGGCGGGAACGATGACTGAGACCGTGCTCCACCCCGGCCTCGTGCTGATCGCCGGCGCGCTGGCGCTGCCGGCGCTGCGCGGTGCGCTGCGCGCGACGTTCGTCGTCGCGCTGCCGCTCGCGGCGCTCTGGCTCGTCTGGCAGGTCGGCGACGGCGCGCTCTGGCAGCTTCGGTTCCTCGACTTCGAGCTTACGCCGCTGCACGGCGACAAGCTGTCGCGCCTGTTCGGCACGATCTTCGCGTTGATGGCGGCCGGTGGCGGCCTCTACGCGCTCGGCCAGGAGAGCCGCGTCGAGCTGCCGGCGGCATTCGTCTATGCCGGTGCGGCGATCGGCGCCGCATTCGCCGGCGATCTCATCACGCTCTTCGTCTTCTGGGAGCTGATGGCGGTCGGCTCGACGCTCGTCGTCTGGAGCGGCGGGACGCACGCGTCGTACCGCGCATCGATGCGCTATCTGATGATCCACCTGCTCGGCGGCGTGATCCTGCTCGCCGGCATCACAGGCCACATCACGCAGACCGGCAGCGTCGCCTTCGCATCGATGAAGCTCGATGCGGCGTCGAACTGGCTGATCCTGATCGGCTTCCTGATCAACGCCGCGGCCACCCCGGTCTCGGCCTGGCTGCCCGACGCCTACCCCGAGGCATCGTGGAGCGGCATGGTCTTCCTGTCGGCGTTCACGACGAAGACGGCGGTCTACGCGCTGATCCGCGGCTTCCCCGGCACCGAACTGCTGGTCTGGCTCGGGCTCGCGATGGTGTTCTACGGCATCGTCTATGCGCTGCTCGAGAGCGATATGCGGCGCATCCTCGCCTACTCGATCGTGAACCAGTCCGGCTTCATGCTCGCCGGCGTCGGCATCGGCACCGAGACGGCGCTCAACGGCGCGGCGGCAAATGCCTTCACCGGCGTCATCTATGTCGCCCTGCTGGTGATGGCGGCCGGTGCGGTGCTGCGCATGACCGGCAGGCGCGACTGCGCGGACCTCGGCGGCCTGTTGCGCAGCATGCCGCTGACCGCGGCCTGTGCGGCGATCGGCGCGCTCGCGATCTCGGCCTTCCCGTTCACCGCCGGCTTTGTCTCGAAGTCGATGATCTCGCAGGCCGCCGCCGACGGGCGCATGCTGGCCGTGTGGCTGCTTCTCGGCGCCGGTTCGGCCGGTGTCGTGCTGCACGCCGGCCTCAAATTTCCGTGGCTCGTCTTCTTCGGCCGCGACTCGGGCCTGCGCCCCGCCGAGGCCCCGGCGAGCATGCGCTGGGCGATGATCTTCTTCGCCTTCCTTTCCATCGCGCTCGGCATCTGGTTCGAGCCGCTCTACGCGCTGCTGCCGTATGCGGTCGACTATGCGCCCTATACCGCGGCGCACGTGCTGACGCAGACCCAGCTGCTGCTGTTTTCCGCGCTCGCATTCCTCGTCGCGCTGCCCCACCTGAGGCGCGCGCGGACGATCACGCTCGACATCGACTGGATCTACCGCCGCGCGCTGCCCCGCGCCACCGCGGTCTGCGCCGCGCTCATCGATCGCGCGATGGGCGCGGCGTCGCATGCGGTGCGGACGTTCCTGTCGCGCGCGGCGGCGCTGATCTACCGCTTTCACGGACCGCACGCCGAACTCGCGCGCACCTGGACGACGCGCGGCATGGCGCTGTGGGTGCTCGTGCTGCTGATCGGCTACCTGGTCCTGTATTTCGTCTAGCCGCCCTGCGTCATCGTGGCGCGGGCCGCCGCCGAGAGCCGCGCCGCTTCTTCAGCGGGGCGGCAGACTCGGGCCCAAAAGCCCGGGCAGTTCCGCCAGGAAAGCCTCGCGCGCCCGGACACCGGCAGTGCCGGGTGTTCTGGCGTCATCCTGGATCAGGCGGGCGAAGACATAGGTGCGGCCTTCATGCCTTGCCCAGCCGACGAACCAGCCCCACGGATGGTCCTCGTCGAGGCTGTAGTCCGCACGGCGTGGGTAGGCCATGCCCGTCTTGCCGTTCACGTGCCAATCGCCCGGCAGCCTCGCCTGCTCGACAACGGCCAGCGTCATGTCCATCGCTCGCTGGCCGATCGGAAGCGTCCGGTTCACGAGCCTGCGAAGAAAACCGACCTGCTCCAGAGGGGAGATCAGCAACGACGAACTGATCCACGCCCTATCCAGACCATTGGCTCTTCCCTCGTCGCCGCTGAAATCGGCATTGCCGTAGGCGAACTTCTCTGCATAGGCGTGCAGCCTGGCTTCGCCGAGGGCGTGCGTCACTTGCTGCGAGTACCAGACCACCGAATATCTGAGCCAGCGGGTCGGATCGGCAGGCTGCTTCCACGCGTCGCCGCCCCAGTCGGGATAGCCTTCTCGAAAAGGCAGCACCGGTGAATGCTCGTCCTTCAGGAAGCCGGCGTCGAATCCCATGGCGGCAAGGGCGATCTTGAATGTCGAAGCCGGCGTAAAGCGCTGATCGCAGCGACCCTGCTGCACGACGGTCCTGCCGCTCGCCGCATCCACGACGACGGTGCAGATCGTCGCCGCCTGACTCGGCAGCGGCAACAGCGCAACCACCCACGCCAGCGCGCACCAGACGACAAGTGGAAAACCCCTCGTGCCTGGCGCGCCCCGCGCCCCTTTCGCCACGCCGTGATGCCTCGCCACGACCGCGTCAGCCCAGGCGCTCGGGCGACAGGTAGGCCTGGCGATAGTCCTCGAACGGCATCGTGTCGGCCGCCTCGATGCGGCGGCGCTCGTCGACCGAGGCCTTGGCCATCGCCTCGAAGCGCTGCGCGAGAGCGTGGGGATACGGCAGCGCGAGCAGCGCCTTGCGCGTCTGCATCGACTGGGCGCGGATGAAGGCGACGTAGGATTCGTCGAAGTCGCGCGTCACCGTATCGACGACGCGCGCCGAGGGCGCCCGATCCAGGTCGCCGATCACGCGCCGGCCGTCGGCGAGCGCCTCGCGGTAGCGGTCGCCGCCGTGCACCGCATCGAGCGCCGCGGCGGCGCCCTCGCACTCGGCGAGCAGTTGCAGGCTCCAGTCGACGAGCGAGACTTCGCTCGCGCCGCGCTCGAGCATCAGGCCGGGCTCGCGCCCGCGCGACGCGGCGCGCAACTGGTTGCGGCCGAGCGCGGCGATCTCCTGCGGCGTATCGGGCGGGCTGTCGGAGAGCAGGCAGTGCAGCAGGAAGACATCGAGAAAGCGCATCGTCTGCTCGTTGATGCCGACCGGCTCGAACGGGTCGAGATCCATGCAGCGCACTTCGACATATTCCACGCCGCGCTCGCGCAGCGCGTGCAGCGGGCGCTCACCGGGGTTGATGACGCGCTTCGGGCGGATCGTGCCGTAGAACTCGTTCTCGATCTGCAGCAGGCTGGTCGCGAGCTGGTTGTAGTCGCCGCCTGGGTTGCGGATGCCGACCGCGGCGTAGGCCGGATAGGGCTTCGTCAGCGCTTCGAAGAGCGACGCGGCGTAGCTTTCGAGGCTGTTGTAGCTGACGGCGAGCTTGGCCTGCGCGTCGCTCTGGTAGCCGAGCCGCCCCATGCGCAGCGAGGTCGCGTGCGGCAGGTACAGCGTGTGCTGCGAGAGGTGCTGCAGCTCGTGCTCGCGGCCGGCGACGAAGCTCGAGCACAGCGCCGGCGACGCGCCGAACAGCGTCAGCAGCAGGAACGAATGGCGGCGAAAGTTGCGGATCAGCCCGAAGTACTGCTCGCTCGTGACGCCCGGCATCGACCAGTTGTAGTGGATGCCCGAGATCGTCTGCATGCGCCGCCCGTAGCGATGGCCGAGGCCCATGCGATAGACGCTCTTGGCGCGGCCGACGTTGGAGCTGCCGTAGACGCCGATCGGAATCGTCTCGTCGGCCGGCAGGCCGCACGGCATGCTGCTGACCCACAGCATCTCTTCGCCGAGATCGCGCAGCACGTGGTAGACGAACTGGTGGATCTGCGTCAGCTCCTCGAGGCAGGCGCCGACGCCGGCGTGCACGCCGGTGATCAGCTCGAGCTGCGACTCGCTGTAGTCGGTCGTGATGTGCGGATGCGTCAGCGCCGAGCCGAGCGGCTTCGGGTGCGGCGTCAGCGCCAGCGCCCCGCTCGGGCGCGTGCGCAGGCTCTCCTTCTCGATCCCGCGCCGGATGCCGCCCAGCACTTCGGGCGTCAATTCGCGCAGGCGCTGCTCCAGTCCCGTCATCCCACCGCCTCCCGGTTCATTCGTGCGCGACGGTAACAGAGCTGCGCCTCCATTGCAGGCGGCGGGTCGCCGCGCCGCGGGACCGGCCGCGTCAGTTGGCGAACGCGGCGATGCCGGTGATCGCGCGCCCGAGGATCAGCGCGTGCACGTCGTGCGTGCCCTCGTAGGTATTGACGACCTCGAGATTGACGAGATGGCGGGCGACGCCGAATTCGTCGCTGATGCCGTTGCCGCCCATCATGTCGCGCGCCAGGCGTGCGATGTCGAGCGCCTTGCCGCAGTTGTTGCGCTTGAGAATGCTCGTCGTCTCGACCGCCGCCGTGCCCTCGTCCTTCATCCGGCCGAGGCGCAGCACCCCCTGCAGGCCGAGGCTGATCTCGGTCAGCATATCGGCGAGCTTCTTCTGCACGAGCTGGTTCGCGGCGAGCGGACGGCCGAACTGCTTGCGGTCGAGCGTGTACTGGCGCACGCGGTGCAGGCAGTCCTCGGCGGCGCCGAGCGCGCCCCAGGCGATGCCGTAGCGCGCGCTGTTGAGGCAGGTGAACGGGCCCTTCAGGCCGCGCACTTCGGGGAATGCGTTCTCCTCCGGGCAGAAGACGTTGTCCATCACGATTTCGCCGGTCGTGCTCGCGCGCAGGCCGACCTTGCCGTGGATCGCCGGCGCCGACAGGCCCTTGGCGCCCTTGTCGAGCACGAAGCCGCGGATCGCGCCCGACTCGTCCTTCGCCCAGACGACGAAGACGTCGGCGAACGGGCTGTTGCTGATCCACATCTTGGCTCCGCTCAGGCTGTAGCCGCCGGCGACCTTCTTCGCGCGCGTGACCATGCTGCCGGGGTCGGAGCCATGATCCGGCTCGGTCAGCCCGAAGCAGCCTATCCATTCGCCGCTGGCGAGCTTGGGCAGGTATTTCTGCTTCGTCGCCTCGCTGCCGAACTCGAAGATCGGCAGCATCACGAGCGAGCTTTGCACGCTCATCATCGAGCGGTAGCCGGAGTCGACGCGCTCGACCTCGCGCGCGACGAGGCCATAGCAGACATAGTTCAGACCGGCGCCGCCGTAGGCCTCGGGGATCGTCGGCCCGAGCAGGCCGAGTTCGCCCATCTCGCGAAACACCGAAACCTCGGCGCTCTCGTTGCGAAATGCCTCGAGCACGCGCGGCGCAAGCCGCTCCTGGCTGTAGGCGTGCGCCGCGTCGCGCACCGCGCGTTCGTCGTCGCTCAACTGGGCGTCGAGCAGCAGAGGGTCTTCCCAATGGAAGGCGGCTTTCCTGGTGGCCATCGGATTCTCCGGTTGAAGCGAATCGGCGGCGGCGCGATGCGCCGCTTGCGGGGCGTCAGAGCTCCGGCGCCAGCAGCGACATGCCCAGCAGCGCGCGCCGGCGCAGCCAGGGCGATGCGCGGTAGCGCGGGTCGCCGCTCAGTGCATGCAGGTTGGCAAGCACCTCGAGCACGGTCGCCGCGCC
>JACSRM010000160.1 GCA_014879745.1 Burkholderiaceae bacterium
CTCGTCATCTACTGGCTCTACCCGCCCGAGATCAAGAGCACGCCCGACGCCGCGCACTTCGCGCGCGGCAAGCTGCGCGAGATGGGGCCGATGCACCGCCACGAGAAGATCCTGCTCGGCGTATTCGCGCTGCTGCTGGCGCTGTGGGCCGGCGTGCCCGAGCGCATCTTCGGCGACGCCTGGGCGGTGGATCCGACCACCGCCGCCTTCGCGGGCCTCGCCGTGCTGCTGCTCACCGGCGTGCTTGCCTGGGAGGACCTGCTGAAGGAAAAGAGCGCCTGGGATACGGTGGTTTGGTTCTCGGCGCTGGTGATGATGGCCACCTACCTGAACAAGCTCGGCCTGATCGGCTGGCTGTCCAAGGCCATCGAGACCGGCATCGGCGGCCTCGGTCTGGAAGGCTGGTTCCCGGCCTGCTCGCTGCTGCTGCTGGCCTACCTGTACGCGCACTACATGTTCGCCAGCACGACGGCGCACATCACCGCGATGTTCGGCGCCTTCTACGCCACCGGGCTCGCGCTCGGCGCGCCACCGTTCCTGTTCGCGCTGCTGATGGCGGCGGCGTCGAACATCATGATGACGCTGACGCACTACGCCACCGGCACTTCGCCGGTGATCTTCGGCTCGGGCTACACGACGCTGGGCGAATGGTGGAAGGCGGGCTTCGTGATGAGCGTGGTGCTGATCGTGGTGTGGGTACTGGTCGGCGCGCTCTGGTGGAAGCTGCTCGGCTACTGGTAGTTCGGGCGTTTCGGCGCGCGAACCCACGGCAGCGATCGGCCGCGCCTGCGCCCGGGCCCGGCTGCCACGCATCGGCGGAGGGTGTGCGATATTCCAGGCCAGCCTGCACGCCGGGCGGGCCGGGCGCCATGCCGATCGATCGCCAGCGCACCGAGTGCGGGTCGGCGCGGGCAGATCGCAGCAGGGAGTTCGCGTGGACCAGCTATTCAAGAGCCTGCCCGACATCATCAAGGCCGCGGCGCAAAGCCGTTTGGGCATCCTGGCGCTGCTCGTCGTCGCGCTCGCGATCCTTGCGTATGTCTTCTTTGCACGCGCCTCGGCAAAGGTCCGCGTCGGCATTTTCGTGCTGCTCTTCGCCGGCGTCGCGGGTTTCGGTGTCGCGGTGCTGCGTTCGACGGACGCCGGGGCGCCGCCCAAGGTGGCCGACCTGTCGAGCGAGGCGCGCACACTGCTTGGCGCTGCCGCCGCCGATTCTGGCGGCCTCGTCATCTACGAGAAGTTCGGTGCCGGCGTCGATCTGCACAGCAATGGCGTGAGCCTGCTGACCGACAAGGCCGACCATCGTGCGGTGGCCACCTGGGAGGCCGCGTTGCAGGAACTGGTCGATCGCGGCTTGCTCGCGGCGCGCGGCGAGCGCGGCGAGATCTACGAGATCACGAAGAAGGGCTACGAGGCGGCAGGTTCGGCGCCGCCACCGGACCGGCCATAGGCAGGGCCGGCCGCTGTCCGGGCCGCGCAGGCGCACCGCCGCGCGAGCGGCATCCTGCGCGCGGCGCATGCTGGCGCCGAACCAGCCTCCGCGCCTAGGGTAAGCCCGGTTCTGCCATCGGCTGTCCGGGATCAAAGTCGCCGGGCTCGCGTGGCGTCCCGCCGCGTGGCATACGCAACGAAGGAGCCTCGAATTGAAGAACCTCTCCCGAACTATCGCCGCCGCCTGTCTTGTCGCCGGCCCGCTGGCGGTGCACGCCGCGCCGGTCAAGGTCCAGATCGACGGCGTCGTCGACTACAACGTCATCAAGGGCGGCCTGGACGGCATACCGTCCGGGGCGCCGACGACGATGAGCTTCCTGCTCGATTCGACGACCTACGTCGACAGCGGCTCGTTCCCGACGCGCGGCTATACGATCGATCTGGCGTCGTTCTCGATGACGGTGGGGGGTGTCGCGATCAGCATGGACATCCCGCAGCCCGGCGGTGTCGATGCCTACTTCGTGCTGCGCGACAACGATCCGGCGATCGACGGCTTCTTCATCTCGCTCGGCAGCGTCGACTGGCCGTACCCGCTGTCGGTACACATCCCGGATCTGGCGCCGGCCCACGATCTCGACTTCCAGTACACCTTCGCCGACGGCGACACCCTCTCGTCGCTCGATATCCTCGATGCGGTCGGCAGCTACGGCCCGCCGAATGTCTCGTCCTACCTGTGGTCGCTCGGCCGCTTCGGCAACAACGGCGCCGAGTTCAGCCCGGAGACGATCACGATCAGCGCCATCCCCGAGCCGGCAAGCGTGATGCTGATGACGCTCGGCGGCCTGATCGTCGGCGCCATGGCGCGCCGGCGCGCGAACCGCGCCTGAGCGCGGCGCAGCAGCGAAGCCGATTCGCCGCTGCAGCGTTGCGGCCTCGCGCCATGCCGGCCGCGCAGCGTCGCAACGCGAGCGTCGCGGCGGCGCCGCCAAGCGAGTGAAGTTCTGCCTCTTCGCGACCGCCGTGTTCGGCCCTCGGCGCGGTGGCGCCATGCCGCGTCCGGCGCTGGCACCGGCGGGGTGAGCGACCGGGCCGCGACGATCGTCCGCTCGTTCGAAGCTCGCCAGCCGCAGCGGCGCGGTCAACGGCTGGGTCGACGCTTGTCGGCTGGCGGCTGTCGCGGCTGTCGCGGCGTGCCCGGGCCGCGCATCGGTGCGCCCGAGGCTGGCGGTGCGCCATTCTCGATCTCCTCGTAGTCGCGGCCGAACGGGGAGCAGTCTACGCCTATGTATACTCGCGAATCATTCTCATTCGCTCTCGTAATCGTAATAACCATGACAAGCCATCGTCCTGCCCCGCTGCGCCCGCTTCGCATCAGTCTCGCCTTCATCGCACCGGCTCTGAGCTTCGTCGCCACGCCCCCGGCCGCGGCCCAGCAGGAAGCTGCGGTCCTCCACGCCCAGGCCGCACAGCGCTTCGAACTCCCGGCCGGTCCGCTCGGCGAGGCGCTGCAGCGCTTCGCGGGCGCCGCGGGAATCACGATCAGCGCGCCGCCGGCGCTGGTCGATGGCAAGACCGCACCTGCGCTGTCGGGCACCTATTCGACGAGCCAGGCGCTGGCCGCGCTTCTTGCCGGCAGCGGCCTCGAGGCCGTGCCCGGGCCGGCCGGCGGCTTCGTCGTGCAGCCGGCGTCGGCGACGGCGGCCACGAGCCTGCCCAAGGTGCAGGTCACCGCGCAGGCGTTCAGCGATTCGACGGTGCTGGTCGGGGCGCGCCAGATCGCCGAGCAGGCGCCGCGCGATACGCGCGAGACGCTGCAGAACGAAACCGGCCTCGCCGTCGGCGGCGGCGGCAATGCGATCGCGCAGAAGATCTATGCGCGCGAGATCGAGGATACGATGCTCAACGTCACGCTCGACGGCGTGCCGCAGGGCGGCAATATCTTCCACCACCAGGGCCGGGTGCTGATCGACCCGGTGATGATGAAGCGCATCGAGGTCGACAAGGGCGGCACGCTGGCGAGCGTCGGCCCGGGCGGCCTCGCCGGCTCGGTGCGGATGACGACCAAGGACGCCGGCGATCTGCTGCTGCCGGGGCGAAACTTCGGCGCGGTCGCCCTCGGCGGCGCCGAAACGAACGACGGCTGGGAAGTGGGCGGCGCGGTCTACGGCCGCACCGCCGACGACAGCGCGGATTTCCTCGCCTACCTGAAGCGGCGCGATACCTCCGACTACGAAGCGGGCAACGGCGAGGTGCAGAGCAACACCGCCTCCGAGCAGACGAGCGGCCTCGTCAAGGGCAACTGGCGCGTCGCGCCACTGCACCAGCTCTCGATCGGCTGGCTGGGCTTGAAGGACGAGGGCGTGCGCTATCCGCGGCCGCACATGATCGGCTTCCCGGGCAGCGACGTCCCGATGCCGCAAAAGCTCGATCAGAGCACCTGGAACGCCGCCTGGCGCTACGACGGCGACGGCCGCCTGCCCGGTTTCGAGCTCGAGGCCTTCTACGACGACGTGAAGAACGAGCGCACCAACGGCGGCGCCGTGCCGGTCTTCGGCAAGCCGCCCGGCTATACCTTCGGCGAGCGCCTGGAGACGGCCGGCGCGAACCTGCTGCTGCAATCGATGGTCGGTGCGACGCCGATCCGCTACGGCCTGAACTACCAGGACCGCAAGGCCTCGGCGATCAACCCGACGCGCCTCGGCTTCGAGGGCAATACCGGCGAGGAGCGGGCGGACGTCATCGGCATCTTCGCCGAGACGAGCGTCACCTTCGGCCAGATCTGGACACTGGAGGCCGGCGCGCGCTGGGACTGGTACGGCTACGACGACAACCACGACCAGTCGTACTCGAGCAACGGCATCTCGCCGAACGCCAACCTGACGCTGCAGATCACGAAGCCGCTCGCGCTGTGGGCGGGGGTGTCGAGCACGCTGCGCGGCGTCGGGCCGAAGGAGATCTTCATGCTCGACAACGGGCCCGGCCCCTACATCTACCGCAACGCGCCCGACCTCGACCCCGAACGTGCCAACAACTACGAGCTCGGCGTCCTCTACGACGACGGCACCTGGTCGTTCAAGGGCTCGATCTTCCGGATGACGATCGACGACTATCTGGCGCTGGTCTTCACCGGGGGGCCGACGCCGAGCGCGACGCGCACCAACGTCGGCGAAGTCAAATCCAACGGCTTCGAGATCGGCGGCGGGTATCGACACGGGCCGCTGCGCATCGACATGTCGCTCGCCGACGCGCGCCCCAAGCTCAACGGCTACGACCTCGGCGACGGCGACTTCAGCCTCGGCACGACGATCGGTCTGACCCTGCTCGCGTCGGTGCGCTACGAGATCCCGCAGTGGAATCTCGTCATGGGCTGGAACGGCCGCTTCGTGCAGGATGTCGAGTACAACCCCGCCGGCGCGACCGAACCGGCGCGCAAGCCCGGCTACGGCGTGAACGACATCTACCTGAGCTGGCTGCCCAAGGGCGAGGATTCGCTGCGGCTGAGCATCGGGGTGCGTAACCTGTTCAATCAGTTCTACTACGACCAGGCGACCTACGGCTACAGCGCCGACCGCGGCATGTTCCTCGGCCACGCCGATCCGGGCCGCAACCTCTGGGCCAACGTCGCGTGGCGCTTCTGATGCGCGCGCTGCTCGCCGCCTTCGCGCTGCTCGTCGCGATCGCCGCCGCGCGCGCCGAGACCGTGACCGACCTCGCCGGGCGCAGTGTCGCGCTGCCCGCCAATGCGCAGCGCATCCTGCTCGGCGAGGGCCGCGTGATCGCCGCGCTCGCGATCCTCGAGCGGGACCCGACGCGCCGCGTCGTCGGCATGATGGGCGAATTCGAGCGCTACGACCCGGGCGGCTATGCGCAGTACAAGGCGGCGCTGCCGGCGATCGCGAAGATCCCGCGCGTCGGCCGCGGCACCGGCGAGAGCTTCAGCCTCGAGGCCTCGCTCGCCCTCGCGCCCGACCTTGCGATCTTCGGCCTCGAGGGACACGGACCGACGCCCAAGGACCGCGAACTGATCGAGCGCCTCGAGAAGGCGGGGGTGACGGTGCTGTTCATCGACTTCCGCAAGGAGCCGCTCGTCAATACGCCGCGCAGCATCGAGCTGCTCGGCGCAGCGCTCTGCCGCCGGGCCGAGGCCGCCGCGTTCACCGCCTTCTATCGAACCGAATTGCAGCGCGTCGCCGAGCGGCTGCCGGCGAACGATGCGAATGCGCCGAGCGTCTTCATCGAGAACCGCGTCGGCCTCGCCACCGAGTGCTGCGCGACGATGGCCAACGGCATGATGGGCCGCTTCGTCGACTTTGCCGGCGGGCGCAATATCGCCAGCGCGCTGATTCCGGGCAGCTACGGTACGCTGAGCCTGGAGTGGCTGCTGCGCAACCAGCCGGATGTCTATATCGGCACCGCGATCGGCAGCGTGGCGGGCGGCGAGCAGCCTGGCCGCATCGTGCTTGGCGTCGGCGCGACGCCCGACGCGGCGCGTGCTTCGCTGCAGCGCGCGCTGCAGCGCACCGGCATCGCCGAACTGAAGGCGGTGCGCGACGGCCGCGCCTACGCGATCTGGCACCACTTCTACAACTCGCCGTTCAACGTCGCCGCGGTGCAGGCGATGGCGAAGTGGCTGCACCCGCAGCGCTTCGCCGACCTCGACCCCGAGGCGACGCTGCGCACTGCGTACGCGCGCTTCCAGCCGGTGCCGCTCGCCGGCACCTACTGGATCGGGCTCAAGTAGTTGGCCGCCACCGCGCTCGCCCACGCGTACCGGCGCTTCACCCGCAAGCGGCAGCGGCTGCTGGGCGGGCTCGCGCTGGCGCTCGTGGTCTCGTTCGTCGCCGATATCGCGACCGGCCCCTCGTCGTTCCCGGTCGGAGCGATCCTGCACGGCCTGTTCGCGCCGCAGACGCTGGACGCGGCGCAGTCGGTCATCCTGTGGGACGTGCGGCTGCCGTACGCGGTGATGGCGCTGCTCGTTGGCGCGTCGCTCGGGCTGGCCGGCGCCGAGATGCAGACCGTGCTCAACAACCCGCTCGCGAGCCCGTTCACGCTCGGCGTCGCGGCGGCGTCGACCTTCGGCGCGTCGCTCGCGATCGTGCTCGGCTTCGGCGCCTTCGGCCTCGGCTCGCATATCGCGATCCCGCTGCTCGCCTTCGTCTTCGCGGCCGGAACGACGCTGCTGATCCAGCTCCTCGCGCGCACCCACGGCGCGACGGTCGATACGGTCGTGCTGTTCGGCATCGCGCTGCTGTTCGCCTTCGAGGCGCTCGGCTGGCTGCTGCAGTTCATCGCCGACAGCGACGCGCTGCAGCAGATCGTCTTCTGGAGCATGGGCAGCCTGGCGCGCGCGACCTGGCCGAAGATCGCGGTCGTCGCGGTGGTGCTCGCGGCGTGCCTCGCTGCGTCGTCGCGCCAGGTCTGGGCGCTGACCGCGCTGCGCGGCGGCGAGGAGCAGGCGCGCAGCATCGGCGTCGCGGTCGAGCGGCTGCGCCTCGTCGTGCTGCTGCGCGTGAGCCTGCTCGCGGCAACCGCGCTCGCCTTCGTCGGCACGATAGGTTTCGTCGGCCTCGTCGGGCCGCATATCGCGCGGCTGCTGCTCGGCGAGGACCACCGGCTGTTCCTGCCCGGCGCGGCGCTTGCCGGTGCGCTGATGTTGTCGCTGGCGTCGATCGCGAGCAAGAGCCTCGTGCCCGGCGTCGTGCTGCCGATCGGCATCGTCACCGCGCTCGTCGGCGTGCCGCTGTTCGTCGTGCTGATCCTCGGCCGCAGGAAAAGGGCGTGAGCGAGCGCGGCTTCGCGATCGAGGGCTTTGGTGCCGGCTACGGCCGGCGCGAGGTCGTCGCCGATTTCGATCTTGCGCTGCTCGCGCCGGGAACGCTCGCCGCCGTCGTCGGCGCCAACGCGGCCGGCAAGTCGACGCTGCTCAAGGGCATCGCCGGGCTGTGCCGCGCGCGCGGCAGCGTGCGCCTCGACGGCGAGGAGCTGACCCGGATCGATACCGCGCGGCGCCTCGAGCGCGTCGGCTACCTGCCGCAGGTGCTGCCGCAGGGCAGCGCGCTCGCGGTCTACGAGGCGCTGCTCGCGGCGCTGCTCGGCGGCGCCGGCGGGCGCGTCACGCGCGAGGCCGAGCTGGCGGTCGAGCGCGTGCTCGACGAACTGGCGCTGCGCGCGCTGGCGCTGCGCCGGCTCGACGAGCTTTCGGGCGGGCAGCGCCAGATGGTCGGCCTGGCACAGGTGATGGTGCGCGCGCCACGCCTGCTGCTGCTCGACGAGCCGACGAGCGCGCTCGACCTGCGCTGGCAGCTGCGGGTGCTCGGCACCGTGCGCGACCTCGCCGCGCGCAGCGGTTGCATCGCGCTGGTCGCGATTCACGACCTCAACCTCGCGCTGCGCTTTTGCAACCACCTGATCGTGCTCGGCGCGGGCCGCCTGCTCGCCGCCGGCGAGCCGCAGCGCACGCTCGATGCAGCCCTGCTCGAGCGCGCCTATGGCGTCGCGGCCAGGGTCGAGCGCTGTTCGCTCGGCTTCCCGGTCGTGCTCGTCGACCATGCCACGCAAACGGAGGAACAAGGATGATCACGATCGACGGATCGGTTGCGACGCCGCGCGCAGCCGAGTTGCTGCCGCGGCTGTGCAGGCACTTCGCGAAGAAGGTCGAATCGACCTGGGACGAGCAGCGCGGCGAGATCGCATTTCCCTGGGGCCACTGCACGCTGCAGGCGAGCGGCGATCGCTTGTCGTTCACCTGCCGCGCCGAGAACGCCGAGGCGCTGGCCCAGGTGCGCAACGTGCTCGATCTTCACGTCGGCATGTTCAGCCGCAAGGACCCGCTGCGCATCGAGTGGCGCTGAAGCGCCCGCGCGCGGGGCGCCGTCAGCCGAACCAGCTCACCTTGCCGGTCGCCACATCGTGCATCGCGTAGACGATTCGCAACTTGCCCTCGCGCACCAGGCCGGCCATCGTCGGGCTGCGCCCGGTCAGGTGCGCGGCGGCATCCTTGGCGTTGCGTTCCGCGACGCGCTGCACCAGCGCCTTGTCCTTCGACGACGGCACGCCCTTGTAGTCCAGCGCCTTCAGCGCCGGGCGGATCTGCTGCAGCACGCCGGTCAGGCTGCCGAGCCTGGCGTTGTCGATCGCGCCCTTGACGGCGCCGCATTCGCTGTGGCCCAGCACCACGATCAGCTTGGCGCCGGCCAGCGCGGTCGCGAATTCCAGGCTGCCGATGATGTCGGTGCTGGCGATATTGCCGGCGATGCGGGCGACGAACATGTCGCCGATATTCTGGTCGAATACCAGCTCCGGCGGCACGCGGCTGTCGATGCAGCCGAGCACGGCCGCGAATGGCGCCTGCTGCTGCGCGGTGCTGCGCACCTGCTCGAGCAGGTCGCAGTGCAGCGCCTCGCCGGCGACGAACCGGGCATTGCCTTCCTGCAGCCGCTTCAGCGCCTCGGCGGGCGTCTTCGCCTGCTGCGCCTCCGGCGTGAAGGCGATGCAGCGGTCCTTTGCCGATGCGGCTGTGGCCGCGAGGCCGGTGGCGGCCACAAGGCCCTGCAGTGTCTGGCGTCGGTTCAGCATGTCGAGGCTTCCTCCTGTGGGCACCCGAGTCTAGTGCAGTGTTCGACACTGTTCAGCACCTAAAACCGCGCCATTGCCGCCCGGCGCCGGCCGCAGCGGTGCCGTTGCGAAAGACCGGGCCGCCGGTTCAGCGCTGCGGGATCATCCGGGTCGCGAAGTCGAGCGGATCGGCCGTATACAAGCTCGACGTGGCCAGCACGTCCACGCCCGTCGCCGCATACGCGTCGGCGTTGTCCGCGCGAATGCCGCCGGCGGCGATGATGACAAGGCGTTCGCGCAGCGCGCGCAGCTCCGGCACGAGCGCGGCCAGCAGGTCCGGCGCGGCCTTGTCGAGCTGCACCCCGTCGGCGCCGGCGCGCGCCGCGTCCAGCGCTTCGGCCGCACTGCCGGCTTCGATCAGCACGAATTTCTCCGGACTCGAGCGCCTCGCCCGCTCGATCACGGATCGAAGGTCAAGGCCGGGCAGGAAGGCTCGATGATGGGCGAAGACCAGGATCGATTCCGACAAGCCGGCGCGGTGCACCACGCCGCCCGCGCACAGCACCGCATATTGCTGCAGCCGCCGCGCGCCGGGAAATGCCTTGCGCGTGGCCGCCACCTGGATGTCCGCCTTGCGCGCACGGGCGGCGTCGATCATCGCCGCGGTCGCCGACGCGATGCCGCTCAGGTGCTCCAGCAGATTCATCCCTTGCCGCCAGGCGGCGTGCAATGCCGGCGCCGGACCGCGCAGATGCAGCACCGGGATGCCCGCTTGCGCGCGGCCGCCATCCGCGCCCAGGGCCTCGGCTTCGAGGCCGAGTGCGCGCGCCAGCGCGACGCACGGCGCGACGCCCGCGAGCACGCCGGGCTGGCGCGGCACATAGCTCAGCGTGCCCGGGGTATCGGGCAGCCGCAGCGCGCGCACGGTCTCGTCCTGCGCCGGCAGATCCTCCAGGATCCAGCGATCGATCTCGGCGCTCGTGATGTGCATCGTCGATCCGGCCCGCGATGTCAGGCGCAGGCTTCAGCGCGCCAGCATCGACATCAGCTTGCGGATGTCGGTGCGGCACGCCACGGTGGCCTTGCTCTCGATCGTGCGGTAGAGCGTGACGAGATCGCGGCCGGCGTCGGTGAGTACGCTGCCGCCGCCGGCCGCGCCGCCCTTCGCCGACGCGACCGCCGGCTGGCGCAGCGACCGATTCAGCTCGTCGAGCAGCAACCACGCGCGCCGGTACGACATGTCCAGACGCTTGGCCGCCGCGGTGATCGAACCCGTCTTGTCCAGCGCCTCCAGCAGGGCGATCTTGCCCGGGCCGACGGCAATCACCTCGCCGTCGGAGATGCGGATCCGAAAGCGCAGTTCGGGCGCCCGGCGGGTCGCGCCGGAACGGGTCGGCAAGCGGGTGGCGGAGGGAGTCGTCCTGCTCACGGTCGGGACCGGGTCGAAAGCCCGGAGCATAGCGGCTGCGCCGCCGCTGCGGCCGTCGCGCCGGGTCGATGGCGCCGAATCGGCGCTGCGGACGGGAGAGCGTTGCTTCGTTATATTTGGCGGTATATTTCGAACGGTCGCCCCCTCACCCCTCGCTGCCATGCAGACGCCACCCTTTCGCGCCGCGCCCTTGCCGCTGGCCATGCCCTGGAACACGCAACGCGCGATCGCGCCCGGCGCAGCCGGGATCGCCGACGCGGCCGCCGCATCCGGCCAGCGCCTGCGCCTTGGCGAAATGGACCCCCACCTGCACTGCTCGGTGATCGGCACCTGTCTGTCGACGATCGAGCTGCGCAAGCTGATGGCCCGGTTCATCGATGTGGGCGGTCTCGACGACCTCGAAGTCCACCATGAGGCGGTCCGCCTGACGGCGCATGACCCGGCGCTGGCGCGCGCGCTGAGCAAGGCGCTGGATCGCAGACACGAAGCCAGCGTGCAGCGCTTCGCGCGTGCCGGCGACGATGCGGCGCTCGCCGGGCTGTGGCAGCAATCGCTGAAGGCGGGCGAGGTACCCGGCGCGTACTGGGCCGTGCTGACGCATCGGCGCTCGACGCCGGCGCTGCGCCAGCAGGTCTTCGGCGACGTCCACATGCTGTCGCATCTGGTGGGCGCCGCGAACCGCGCCGATATCCGGCGGCTCGTCGCGCTGGAGCAGGAGAACCGCGCGCTGCACGAGCGCGCCGAGGGCCAGCAGCAGCGGCTGACCGAACTCGCCGGCGAACGCGAGCGCTGCCATGCCGAGCGCGACGAGCTGCGCGCCCGCGTGGTCGAACTCGAGCGCGCGGCGCGATCCGTCGCCGATCGAGCCGACAGCGCCCCGGGCGGGCCTTCGGCATCCCAGGCCGTGGCTCACGCGGTCGCCGTGCAGACCGAGCGCCGTGCCGCGGCCGAGGCGCGGGCCGACGCGCTGCACCAGGACCTGAGCCGCCTGCAGCAGGAGTTCGAACGTCTCCGGACGCATGCCGGCGAACTCGGCCGCGAACTGGCGGCGGCGGAGGCCGAACTGCACGGCCGAACGGTGGCGCCGGATGCGGCTGCGCCGTCGGCGCTGCACGACGGCCTCGCGGACCGACGGATCGTCTATGTCGGCGGGCGGCCGAGTTCCGGTGCCGCGATCCGCGACCTCGTGCTGCGCCACGGCGGCGAATACCGGCGCCATGATGGCGGCCTGGAGGACCGCAAGGGGCTGCTCGCCGCGGCCTTGGCCGGTGCCGACCTGGTCGTCTTTCCGGTCGACTGCGTCGACCACGACTCGGCGCTCGCGCTCAAGCGCATCTGTCTGCGCCAGGGCACTCCCTTCCTGGCCCTGCGCAGCGCGAGCGTGGCGAGCTTTGCGGCGGCGATCACGTCGATGCGCGGCGCGCCGCCACCGCGCGGGCCGTCGTGCGGCGGGCCGTGCCTGCGGCACGGCTGAGCGGCGCGTCGCGGTGTGCGCCCCGGAGCCGGGACGCGCACCCTTCGGCTATCGGATTCGCCGCCGGGCGCGCCAGGCCACCGCCAGCAGGCCGAGCCCGAACAAGGCATAGGTCTGCGGCTCCGGAATGGCGGCCGCGTGAAAGACCTCGAGGCTGACCAGGTTCGATACCCAGCGCCCGCGACGATCGTCCTCCGGAACGATGATCCGGGCGAAGCCGCTGTCGGTCAGATCCTCGCCATCGAGGGCATAGGCGATCAGGTCCGGCTGGTTGCCGAAGGACGGGTTCAGCTCACCCATCGAGAACGCTGCCTTGTAGCCGTCGCTGCCGGTCGCGACGACGTACATGCCGAGGATGTCGTTCTTCACCGCGCTGTCGGTCGCGATCCCGACCTCGCTGAGCAGGCTCCAGAAGCTGACGCCGGTGAAGGTCTGGTCGCCAACGGTATGCGTGACCGACGGCAGTGCCTTCAGTCCGGCGAGATCGAATGTCGCCGCCTGCAGCACGTCGCCGCTGACCGAGAAACTGCTCGATGTGCCACCGCCGATGCCGGTCGCCGTCGACGCCGTGCGCTGCAGCTGCACGTCGGTCAGGTTCGAGACGTAGCGGCCGCCCTTCACATCACCCGGCGCGGTGCTGCGCGCGAACCCGTCGTCGCCCAGCGGCACGTTCGACCCGGCAATCACCTCGGCGTAGGCGACGAGGGCCTGGCGGTTGCCGAACCTCGGGTCGATCTCGCCGAGCGCATAGACCGAGCGGTAGTTGTCGGTGGCACGCGCCACGACGATGCGATTGAGATGGTCGTTCGAGACCGACGAATCGGTCTGGATGCCGGCCGAATCGAGCAGGCCCCAGAGCGAGGTGCCGACATACCGATGCGTCTGCCCGCCCGACCCGCTCTGGTAGGTCACCAGCTGGGTGATGGAAGGCAGTGCCTCGAGCGCTGCCAGGTCGTAGACGGCCGGACGGTCGATCGCGCCGCTCAGCGCGAGCTGGGTCGATGGTGCGGCGTGGACGCCGCAGGCGACGGCGAATGCGCAGGCCGCCAGCGCGCGGCCGAGACGGGAAAGGATCGGTGGAGTGGGATGCATGGCGTCGATTCGGCAGAGTGGGCGATGCGTGATATTACACCGCATATATCGCACATGCGCGGTAGCGCCGATGCTTCGAGTCTGTTGGCGAGCACGATGTATTGATTCGGCTATACCACGACGAGCCTTCGGCCAATGCGATGCGCGGCGCGGCGCGGCCCGTGGTGCGAGCGACCTCGCCGCGCTGGCGCGCGTGCGTTGCGCACCTGCGGCCGGCGGCCACCCCAGGCGTAGGCGGCGTGCCCTGGACCGGTGCATGGAGCCCAGCCCAGGAGCGGCCAGATCTGGTGCATCGGCGACGAGTGCACGCACCAGAACCGGGCCGAGGCACGCGCATGGCCCGCGATCTGCGGCCCTGGCCGGCGCGTGCGCACCACCTCGGACTCGTGATGCGGCGCAACAAGGCGGGCACGCGCCTTGCTGGCAGGGTGGCACGCAATACCGCGCCGACTTCGCCCGCCCTGCCGCCCCGCACATGCGTTTCGCCCTTCCCGCTGCTGCAGCCGTCCCCGTCTGGATATGAAAGCGACCGCCTCGAACCGCTTCCTGGAGGCCGGCCACCTGCCCACGCTGCTGGCCTCGTTCTTCTATTTCGGCTTCTCGTGCTGCATCTGGGTGCTCAACGGCGCGATGGCGCCGTTCATCAGCGAGACCTTCGAGCTGACGCCGGCGCAGAAGGGGCTGATGCTGTCGATCCCGATCATCGCCGGCGCGCTGATGCGCGTTCCGCTCGGCGTGCTGTCGCAGTACATCGGGCGCAAGAATGCGACGCTGGTCGAGATGGGGCTGATCGCGGTCGCGCTGCTGTACGGCTGGTGGATGGTCGAGAGCTTCTCCGACCTGCTCAAGATGGGCGTGCTGCTCGGCATCGCCGGCGCCAGCTTCGGCGTCGCGCTGTCGCTCGGTTCGGGCTGGTATCCGCCGCGCCACAAGGGGCTGGCGATGGGGCTGGTCGGCGCCGGCAACGTCGGCACCGCGGTGTCGGTGCTGGTCGCGCCGCCGCTGGCGCAGTGGCTCGGCTGGCAGACGGTCTACGCGGTGGCCGCGGCGTCGGTCGCGCTGCCGGTGCTGGTGATGATCGTCTTCGCCAAGGAGCCGCCCGATGTCGATGCCCACGCCAGCCTGCGCGAACACGCCGCCTGCCTGTTCGAGAAGGACGGCTGGGCCTTCAGCCTCATCTACGCCGTGACCTTCGGCGGCTTCATCGGCCTGATTACCTTCCTCCCGAGCTACTACCACGACCAGTTCGGCGTCGGCAAGGTGCAGGCCGGGCAACTGACGATGCTCGCCGCCTTCATGGGCGCGGCGGTGCGCGTGATCGGCGGCTGGGTCGCGGACCGCTGGGGCGGCGTCAATACGCTGACCGTGGTGCTGGTGGTCGTCGCCGTCGGCCTCGCCGGCGCGGGCTTCGCCGGCAGCGCGCTGCTGCCGACGACGCTGCTGCTCGTCGTCTGCTTCGCCGCGCTCGGCGCCGGCAACGGCGCGCTGTTCCAGCTCGTGCCGCTGCGCTGGCCGGCGAGCACCGCGGTGGCCGGCTCGATGATCGGCGAGATCGGCGCGCTCGGCGGCGGGCTCGTGCCCAACGCGATGGGGTTGTCCAAGCAGTATCTCGGCAGCTATGCCTGGGGCTTCGCCGGCTTCGCGCTGCTGGCGCTCGTGATGCTCGGCGTGATGCGCGTGATGCAGACCCGCTGGACGCGCACCTGGGCCGCGCAGGGTGGGCGCGCGCGCAGCGCTTCGCCCGCCGTGCCGCCCCGCATCGCGCCCGCACCGCTCGAGCCGAGCGGCGCACGGTCGTGACGAGCGCCGCCGCTCGCCGCCGCAAGGTCATCGGCACCTGCCCTGCCAACGATTCGATTGACGCCAAGGAAGATCGCGCATGAAACGTCCCCGCCTCGTGATGATCGGCAACGGCATGGCCGGCGTCCGCACGCTCGAAGAGCTGCTGCGGATCGCGCCCGACCTCTACGACATCACCGTCTTCGGTGCCGAACCGCACCCCAACTACAACCGCATCCTGCTCAGCCCGGTGCTGGCCGGCGAGCAGACGCTCGAGCAGATCGTGCTCAACCCGCTCGGCTGGTACGCACAGCACGGCATCACGCTGCACCTGGGCAAGCGGATCACGGCCATCGACCGCATCCGGCGCCGCGTGATCGCCGCCGACGGCACGGCTGCCGAATACGACCGGCTGCTGCTGGCGACCGGCTCGACCCCGTTCATGCTGCCGGTGCCGGGCAACGACCTGCAAGGCGTGATCGGCTACCGCGACATCGCCGACACCGAGGCGATGATCGAGGCCGCCAGGCAGTACCGGCACGCGGTCGTCATCGGCGGCGGCCTGCTCGGGCTGGAGGCGGCCAACGGCCTGATGCGCCGCGGCATGCAGGTCACGGTGGTGCACCTCATGCCGTGGCTGATGGAGCGCCAGCTCGACGAGGTGGCCGGCGCGCTGCTGCGCAAGTCGCTCGAAGAGCGCGGCATCCGCTTCGAGCTCGGTGCACAGACCGACGCGCTGCTGGCCGGCGCCGAGGGCCGGGTGGGCGCCGTGAGGTTCAGGGACGGCCGCGAGATCCCGGCCGAGCTGGTGGTGATGGCCGCCGGCATCCGCCCGAATACCGCGCTGGCGGAGAGTGCCGGCCTGCACTGCGAACGCGGCATCGCCGTCAACGATACGCTGCAGACCGTCACCGACCCGCGCATCTACGCGGTCGGCGAATGCGCGGCGCACCGCGGCATCGCCTACGGCCTGGTGGCGCCGCTGTTCGAGCAGGGCAAGGTCTGCGCGACGCACCTGGCGCAGTTCGGCATCGGCCGCTATACCGGCAGCGCGACCAGCACCAAACTGAAGGTGACCGGCATCGACCTGTTCTCGGCCGGCAACTTCATGGGCGGCGAAGGGTACGAGGAGATCGTGATGAGCGATCCGTACGCGCAAGGGGGCGGCGTCTACAAGAAGCTGGTGCTGAAGGACGACAAGCTGGTCGGCGCCTGCCTGTACGGCGACACGGTCGACGGCAGCTGGTATTTCAAGCTGCTGCGCGAAGGGCGCAAGGTGGCCGATATCCGCGACAAGCTGATGTTCGGCGAGTCGAGCCTCGGCGACTCCGGCCACCAGGGCCACAGCCGCGCCGCCGCGATGGCCGACAGCGACGAGGTCTGCGGCTGCAACGGCGTGACCAAGGGCGAGATCTGCAAGGCGATCAAGGAGAAGGGGCTGTTCACGCTCGACGAGGTGCGCAAGCACACCAAGGCGAGCGCCAGCTGCGGCTCGTGCACCGGGCTCGTCGAGCAGCTGCTGATGGCCACCGCCGGCGGCGACTACAGCGCCGCGCCGAAGACGAAGGCGATGTGCGGCTGCACCGACCACGGCCACCAGGTGGTGCGCGATGCGATCCGCAAGCTGCACCTGCTCAGCATCGACGCGGTCTGCCGCGTACTCGACTGGCGCACCCCCGACGGCTGCGCCAGTTGCCGCCCGGCGATCAACTACTACCTGCTCGCGACCTGGCCGAAGGAAGCGCGTGACGACCCGCAGAGCCGCTTCGTCAACGAACGCAGCCACGCCAATATCCAGAAGGACGGCACCTACAGCGTGATCCCGCGCATGTGGGGCGGCGTGACCTCGGCCGCCGAGCTGCGCCGCATCGCCGACGCGGTGGACAAATACAAGATCCCCGCCGTCAAGGTGACCGGCGGCCAGCGCATCGACCTGCTCGGCGTGAAGAAGGAGGACCTGCCCGGCGTGTGGCAGGACCTCGGCATGCCCAGCGGCCACGCCTATGCGAAGGCGCTGCGCACCGTGAAGACCTGCGTGGGCAGCGAGTGGTGCCGCTTCGGCACCCAGGATTCGACGAAGTTGGGGCAGGACCTGGAGCGGGCCCTCTGGCGCATGTACGCGCCGCACAAGGTCAAGCTCGCGGTCAGCGGCTGCCCGCGCAACTGCGCCGAATCGGGCATCAAGGACGTCGGCGTCGTCGGCGTCGACTCCGGCTGGGAGATCCACATCGCCGGCAATGCCGGCATCAAGACCGAGGTGGCGCAGTTCCTGGTCAAGGTAAGGACCGCCGACGAGGTGCTCGAATATAGCGGCGCCTTCCTGCAGCTCTACCGCGAGGAGGGCTGGTACCTGGAGCGCACCGTGCACTACGTGCACCGCGTCGGCATGGACCACGTGAAGCAGCGCGTGCTCGACGACGCCGAGGGGCGCCGCGCGCTGTGGGAGCGGCTGCAGTTCAGCCTCGACGGCGAGCCCGACCCGTGGTTCGAGTTCGAGAAGGCGCAGGTCGACCTGCGCCAGTTCCAGCCGCTGCAACCGCTGGTCAAGCTGGAGGAAACCGCATGAACGAGTGGGTGTTCGTCTGTCGCGTCGAGGACATTCCGGTGCTCGGCGCGCGCCGCGTGGCGCGCGAGCGCGGCGCCGCGGTCGCCGTATTCCGCACCGCGCAGGACCGCGTCTTCGCGCTGCTCGATCGCTGCCCGCACAAGGGCGGGCCGCTGTCGCAGGGCATCGTTGCCGGCGACGGCGTGGCCTGTCCGCTGCACAACTGGACCATCGGCCTGGCCGACGGCTGCGCGCGCGCGCCCGACCAGGGCTGCACGCCGAAGTTCGCGGTGCATGTCAGCGACGGCCGCGTGCACCTCGATGCGCAGGAACTGCTGCAGCACGCCATCGACCCGCTCGCTGCCTGAGCTGTCCGCTGTGGCCGAGACCCGTTCCACCTGCCCGTACTGCGGCGTCGGCTGCGGAGTGATCATCGAAAGCGACGGTGCGCAGATCACCGGCGTGCGCGGCGACCCGGAGCATCCAGCCAACTTCGGGCGTCTGTGCACCAAGGGCAACACGCTGCACCTGACCGTGGCGCCGCACCTGACGCGCCAAGTGCGCGCACTGCAGCCGCTGCGCCGCGCGGCGCGCGGCCAGGCCCTGCAGCCGGTAGCCTGGGACGCGGCGCTCGACGAAGTGGCCGGGCGCTTCGCCGATATCGTGCAGCGCGACGGCCCCGACGCAGTCGGCCTGTACCTGTCGGGCCAGCTGCTGACCGAGGACTACTACGTCTTCAACAAGCTGGCCAAGGGCCTGATCGGCACCAACAACGTCGACACCAACTCGCGGCTGTGCATGAGCAGCGCGGTCGCCGGCTACAAGGCGAGCCTCGGCGCCGACGCGCCGCCGGCCTGCTACGACGACCTGGCGCTGGCGCAGACGGTGTTCGCCACCGGCTCGAATATGGCCTGGGCGCATCCGGTGCTGTTCCGGCGGCTGGAGGACGCGCGCGCCGCCAACCCGGCGCAGAAGTGGATCGTCGTCGACCCGCGCCGCACCGAGACCGCGGCGCTGGCCGACCTGCACCTGCAGCTGCAGCCCGGCACCGACGTCGTGCTGCACCACGCGCTGCTGCACGTGATGCTGTGGGAAGGCCTCACCGATGCCGCCTTCATCGCCGCGCACACGCGCGGCTTCGAGGCGTTGCGCGACCGGGTGCGCGAGTTCACGCCGGCGCACGCGGCCCAGGTTTGCGGCCTGCAGGCCGACGATATCGTGCAGGCCGCGCGCTGGTTCGCCGGGGTCAGCGGTGAGGGCGCCGGCGGCAGCCGCGCGCCGACGCTGTCGCTGTGGTGCCAGGGCCTGAACCAGAGCAGCAGCGGCACCGACAAGAACTCGACGCTGATCAACCTGCACTTGGCCACCGGCCAGATCGGCAAGCCGGGCGCCGGGCCGCTGTCGCTGACCGGGCAGCCCAACGCGATGGGCGGGCGCGAGGTCGG